>JANOAS010000116.1:0-5202 GCA_031411255.1 bacterium | reverse complement strand
CGCTGACGGTGACGGGTGCGCAGATCGGCACGCCGCAATACATGTCCCCCGAGCAGGCCGCTGGCGTGGTGAGCGGCCTCACGCCGGCCAGTGACGTCTGGGCACTGGGCGCCATGTTTTACCAGATGCTGAGCGGCCGGGCGCCGTATGAGGGAGAGTCGAACGTGGCCATCATGCACGAAGTGGTCTCCGCGCAGCCGCCCAGGTTCGCGCCCGCCTCGGGCCGCGAGCGGGACCTCGCGGTGCTGGTCGAGAGGTGTCTGCAAAAAGATCCGTCGGAGCGTCTGCCCGGAGCCGCGCTGCTGGCAGAGGAGCTGGAGCGCTGGCTGCGCGGGGAGCCGATCCGGTCGCGTCCCATTTCCATTCTTGAGCGGAGCTGGCGCCGGGCGCGGCGGCATCCGGCCGCGGTCGCGGGCGTGGCGGTGGCGCTCGCGGCGGCGGGACTGCTGGTGAAATATTGGCCGTCTCCCGCAGCGGCGGAGGCGGTGGTCGGCGTGGAGATTTCCCGTCAGGGCACAGAACTGCATGTGCGCTGTGTGGGGGCGAACCCGGACGACATCTGGCTGCGGGAATACACGGGGGGGCTTTTGGAAGTGCTCACCAACGACCAGACGCTGCGGATGCCGGATGGCACGACACTGCTGCGGCTCTCGCGCCCCATTCCGCTGGCGGGCGTCACCCGGATCGTGGTGGACACCGGCGCGGGCAATGACGAGGTGCATGTGGGCGGCTTTCACGGGGAATTCCCCGCACTGCGCATCAATGGCGGGCCGGGGAACGACGTGGTGAATTTCGGCGGACGGCTCGTCTTCGCGCGCGGAGCGGACCTTGATCTGGACCTTCAGGACGACGCGACGCCGCCCGGCAATGACGGCGTGCAGTTCTGCGGGGGCTCCAGCACGATCCTCATCGGCACCGGAAATGTCACGGCGCGCTGCACCGCGCGCATCTGGATAGGTCTCGGCGCGCAGGTGCGCACAGTGGATGGCGCGATCACTCTGGAGGCGAACCAGCAGGAGCCCGCGACGACCGGGCCGATGAGGGGCGTGGAGATGCAGGGCGCATTCCTCGGCAGCGACGGGAAGGGGCTGGTCACGGTGAAGGGGCGGGGCGGCGCGCGGGGGGGCTTCCAGTTCGGCATCTCGCTGGCGCGCGGGTCCGTCATCCAGGGCGGCACGGAGGGCGTGACCACCGTGACCGGCACCGGCGGCAGCAGTGTGAAGAATGACAACAGCGGCGTCAACCTGGAGGACGACGGAAGCCTCATCACCACCCTGGGGGCGGACCTCTTGGTCAGCGGCACCGGCGGCGCAGGACACGGCTCCGCCAGCAACAACGGCATCGCCATCGTGGGCGGCCGGATCGAGGGCGGGGGAATGCTGACGACGGTGACTGGCCGGGGCGGCCCGGTGGGCGCCGACAGCCACGGAGTCCTGCTGCGCGGTCCCGCCGTGCGTGTTGCCGGCACCGGCGCGGTGAGCGTGACGGGATACGGCGGCGCAGAGAGCGGCGGAACGGCCAATGGCGCGGGTGTCGTCGTCGAATCCGGCGCCGCAATCAAATCCCGCAGGGCGGGCCCGGTGGATGTGGTGGGCCAGGCCGGCGGCTCCGGCCAGCCTGGCGTTGTTCTCCACGGCGGCACCATCACCTCCGGCGGCGGCGACATCCATGTGACGGCCCGCGGCTCCGGCGGTGACACTGCGGACCTCCTGGCCCGGCTGCCAGGCGGCATCCAGCCGCCCGCGTCCGGCGCAAAGATCATGGTGGAGGCGCAGCGGCGTGACTGTGAGACAGGATCGGTCAGGGCAGAGTGATTCGGCACTTTTTTCAGTTTTTTTTCACCCCACCCGTAACGCCCGGCCTCCGACCGCGAGTTCTCCCGTGTGGACCCTCCTGGTCCCCGCCCAAACCTGAACTCACCGTCTCATGCAACCACTCAAACTATACCTCGTTTTCGCGCGTCCAGCCTTGCTGGTCGCTGCGCTCCTCCTCAGCCTGCTGCTGACGTCCCGGTCGTGGGGGCAGGGCGCGGCCATCACGCCCACAGCAGTCATTTCCAGCTCCGTGTGGGACAATCTCGGGCTTGGTGGTCACATTGCCAAGATCATCAACGGGAACGGTCTTACGGGCAGCGGCTCCGTCCTCACCCAGGTGCATGACAACAACAGCAACGTCAATTCCTGGCACGCCGGAGGTCTTCCCGGTGGCATTGTCGGCGGCGTGACGGGCGCTACACCCTATGGTGCACCACCCCCGGTGAACACTCAGGCTGTTGAGTTCGACCTGGGCGGCAACTACGACCTCACTGGGGCGCACATATGGAACTTCAATGGCGCAGGTTTCACCGGACGCGGCGTCAAAGATGTGGCGATTCTCATTTCCAGCAACACCAGCGGAGCTTTCACCGCTCTGACCACTACGCAGTTCGCCCAAGCCACCGGCCTGAACACCCTCGCTGCGCAAGTCGTCCCGCTCACAGGTGCCACCAACGTCCGCCGCGTCCGCTTCGCCATCCAGACCGCCTGGAGCGGAGCCGCCGAAGAATACGTGGGCCTGAGCGAAGTGCGTTTCCAGGGCACCGTAGCCGCCCCGGTTGTCACAGGTAATCCCATCAAGCCCACAGCGGTCATCACCACCTCCAGCTGGGGCTTTATCGGACTCGGTGGTTTCAACGGCAAGATCATCGACGGGAGCGGCCTTACGGGCAGCGGCTCCGTCCTCACTCAGGTGCATGACAACAACAGCAATAACGAATCGTGGCACGCAGGCCCCCTTTCCGGCGGCATCAGTAGTGGCAACTTGGGCACTCCACCTCTGGTAAACGGCCAAGCCGTGGAGTTCGACCTCGGGGCCAATTACAACCTCAGCGCCGCGCATATTTGGAACTTCAATGGCACAGGCTTCACCGGACGTGGCGTCAAAGATGTGGCGATCCTAATTTCCAGCAGCACCAGCGAGGCTTTCACCCCTCTGACCACGACGCAGTTTGCCGAAGCCACAGGTCTGGCAACCCAGACCGCCCAGGTCTTGGCGCTCACTGCTACTAACGTCCGCCGCGTCCGCTTCACCATCCAGTCCGCCTGGAGCGGTGAAGCCAGTGAATACGTGGGCCTGAGCGAAGTGCGTTTCCAGGGGAGTGTGCTTGTCCCCAATCAAGTTCCGGTTTTCTCGCTCCCTCCCAGCGTGCAGGTGCCACCCGGAGAAACCTGGCTGCCCCTGGCAGAGGCTCCGGCGCTGTCCTTCGGAAAGGTTGCTTCGTCAGGAGATGGATCCAAGCTCCTGGCGGCTGCCGCCTTCACTGGAAACCAATTCGGAACCGGGCACATTTATTCCTCGGCAAATTCGGGAGTGACGTGGACGAAGCGGCGCTTTTTCCAGCCGGATGCTCCGCCGAATAGTGAACCGGACCAGCCTTGGTCTTCGCTGGCCATGTCAGCGGACGGCGGGAAGGTCTTTGCGACTGCCACGGGGAGTTTTGGCGGCTGGCTGCTCTCATCTGATGATTTGGGGGCGATCTGGACGGTGCGGGACGGTACGGTGGGGAATAATTGGTCCGGGGTCGCGTGCTCCAGCGACGGCACGAAGGTCTGCGCGGTGGTGGCAGACAAAATTGGGGGGATTTTCACCTCCACGAACGGCGGTCAGACCTTCACCCCGAAGAACCTGGTGAGGGGCTACTACAGTGGCGTGGCCAGCTCTGCTGACGGAACAAAGCTAGTGGCGGTGGAGTTAAAAGACGGCACCTTGGGTGGAAGGGTATGGATTTCCTGCGATTCGGGCGTTGGGTGGACTGTCAGCCCGACGGCGGGGGTGAGGAATTGGTCCAAAGTGGCCATTTCCGCCGATGGGACGAAAATGGGTGCGGTGGTGAATGACGGAAAGATCTATGTTTTCGGCAACAGCGGTGCGAACTGGGATGAGCGCGTGGCGGATGCGAACCGCAGTTGGACTGACATCAGCCTTTCTTCGGACGGCACACAGATGGCAGCCACAGCGAGTGGTGGGAATATCTGGATTTCCAATGACAGTGGTGCTAACTGGCTGCCGGAAGCTTCCACCAAAGAATGGAAAGGCATCGCGTATAACCGCACCGGCGCTGCGACCAGGCTGGTGGCGACTGCCACAGATGGCATACACACCTCCGTGGCTTCCACTTTGCCCTACACCGTGACGGTCAACGCCGGGTCCGGCGCGGCCAGCGTGCCCTCCGTCGCCACCGGTATTGCCGCTGGTCTGGGCGAAACCGGGCAGACCGTGGGATTCCTCGTCACCAATGACAACAATGCCCTTTTCAGTGTGCAGCCTGCTCTCAGCGCAGACGGCACGCTGACCTTCACCCCCGCGCTCATCACGGGCACGGCCACCGTGACCGTGCGGGCGCAGGACTCCGGCGGAACGGCGAATGGCGGCGTGGACACGAGTGCTCCGCAGACGTTTGTGATAAACATCCCGGTGGACACGGCCGGCACGTGGAGCACAGCCGCGTGGAATGGGGACTCCAGTTCAGGAATCGTGCCCGGCCAGATGCTGTGGGCCCGGAGATTCGGTTCCAGCGCGGCGGTGACGATCAACTCCACGACTCTCGCGGGCGTGGCGACTTCTCCGCATTCGAGTGCCCAGTTTGACCTGACCAGTCCGCCATTCTCTCTGACGGATAGTAATAATCTGACCTCAGGCAGTGGCGGCAGTGCAGCAGTGGCCCAAAGCTTCTTCTGGGGCGGGGATACGAAGCTGACCGTCAAAGGACTCACGGCGGGGCAACCCTACATCCTGTCCATGCTCAGTGTGGGCTGGGATGTTGCCACCGATTTCCGAATGGTCAACTTCGGCAGCGGTAGCGACGTTCTCCGTGTGGACCAAAGCCAATTCGGCAACAACAACGGCATCCGTGTGGAATACGCCTTCACCCCGACAAAGGCCACCCGTGCCTTCACCGTGGCCCCGGCAAACGCCAACGACGCCAGATTCCACCTCTATGGCCTCTCGCTGCGGCTGGGTGGAGCGAGTCTGAATGCTCCGATCACCGATATCTCCCTCGGCAACAATCTCGTGGCGGAAAATGGTCCCCCGAACTCGCCGGTCGGCAATTTGTCCGTTGCCGATACCGATACCACCCAGACGCCCACGTTTGAATTCGTCTCCGGCACCGGAGCCACGGATAATGCGGCCTTCAACATCTCAGGAAATACACTGACGCTTAAT
>JANOAS010000115.1:0-97838 GCA_031411255.1 bacterium | reverse complement strand
GCAAGGAGGGTTTCCACGACCATGTCATGCTGGTGGCAGCGTCTCTCTACAATCACCGGCGCGCCTGCCGCAACGAGGTGGCCAAGTCGCTGTTTTTCTGATATTAACACAATCGCTATTCATGCAAGATGTCTAGTGAAGAAGAAGCTCCGTTTTCATATCGTCCCCTCCTGTTCAGGGTGACGGGCAGTTCTTCGCAATCCTTAGGGGTTGACCTTTACGGCGGATTGTCCAAGGCGATCGGCTGGTCCGGCAATGAAGGAGTTAATGACGGAAACTTGAATGTGGCGGGAATTTTCACTCAAAGCCTGAGGCTCTCTGCTGTGCTCCAAGCCTCTGTCGGGGGGATCTATGAGGTTATCATCATGCCCTTTGGTAAAACGGTGGACCGCTCATATGGCGCCCATGTGGAGATTGATGAGAACGTCCTGCGTCCACCACAGGAGATTTATGTAGAGGCTCCGAGTGGAAAAGCGGGTGTTGTGCTGGACTATCCTCGGAAGATTAGTTGGACTAATCAGATCAATCCAAACAGTGTGGTGAGTGTTGATTACGACCCGCCCTATGCCGGAACCATAATGAGTGGTTTAAACCAGGTCAGCCGCACAGCGCATTACAAATGGAATGTCACAGGAAATCCAGAAATATTTCAGGTCAAGGTCATCCCCGGCTTTCAGCCAGCCGACATTGTGCGTGTTTCTCACAACGGGCAGCCTGTTCCGGTGAATTTTGAAGCGCCCACTTTGCCCGTCGGGATTGTGGACGACGTGATGTTCAGCATGGGATCAGGAACTAACTTTCCGATCGGAGAGACGGTTGTGGGAGTTTCTGCCAGTAGCCAAACACTGGGCACCATGTATCGCACCTTCAAGGTGACGGTCCTCGACGGTTCCAACTGGGGAGCGTCCGGCGAAGGCGTGCCGCCGGACTTGAAGAACGACACCGACGGCGACGAAATTCCCGACTGGCTGGAACTGCGGGCCCACACCAATCCGCTGGACGCGGAGGACCGGTTTGAGATGCGGATGACGACTGAGCCTGCCGGAATGCGCCTAGCGTGGGAAGGCCGGGCCGGGGTGGCCTACCAGGTGGAGCAGGGTGGCCTTGACGCCCGAGGCTGGAGCCCCGCCGGTCCGGTCATTTCCGTCACCAGCGATGGCCCCCAGTCCCTGCTGGTCCCCACGACCGGACACAGCAGGCGCTTTTTCAAACTGAGCCTGGTCAATCAGCCGTGAAACTGCACCTCGCAACAGGAGCACCAATCCATAACCCATGATCCGAAAAACAATCCTGCCGCTCGTCCCTTCCCTCCTGCTATCCTGCGGCAGGAAGACGGTCATTCCTTCCACTACATCGGGAGTCGGCGGGATTGTCCAGGAGCGGTTTCTTCCGAATCCGGTGCACGGGGGAGGCGCACCGGTCAGGGTGACGCCGCTGGGGTCGGCGAACATTTTTGTTTACCCCGCCGGGAACACGAAGACGAAAGCCGCCTCAGGGCGCTCGGACAGCGATGGCAGGTTTTTCATTGAGTTGAAGCCCGGTGACTATGATCTGGCATTGGACGACCCGGGCGTACCCCGGTCAAGGGTGAAGGTGGAGCCGGGAAAGCCCACGATCATTACTCTGGAAAAGGAGATCGCCCCTCCGTGAACGATGGAGCCAGGCTCCCACCGGTTGCGCAGTTCTGTAGTATCCCCGGTCAACGCTGGCTCACCTGGGCCCGGTAGAAGGGGCGGCTGCCTGCCGGGGTGGTGATGTGGGCGAATGAACCGTCGATGAAGGCTGCCTCGGGCAGATCCTGCCAGGAGGCAAGGTCAGGGCTGGCGGCGAAGCGACCGACGACACGGCCCGCGTAAGCGGCGGAGAGAGTCGAACAGCCCGCGCCATGCCACCACGCCGTGGGTGGTGACGTGGAGAATGGCGGGCTCGTGCTTCACCATCGCCTCCTCGCACAGCCAGCGCGGGGCCTCCGTGCCGAGCTTGTCCGCCTCCAGCGCCTTGAAGATACCGGCCCACTGTGCAGGGTCGGCGGGATCTTTGTCGAGATGGATGCGGAGCACGTGCCCGGGCGGATATGAGCCGGGGCGGGATGGGGCAGGCATGGAGGACCACAGGGAGGACCTTGCCGGGGGTGAACGTGGGGTCAGCCGCGATGGCGCGATCCAGCTCGTGCATACACATGGGGCTGGCCAGGTAGTCCGGCGAAAGCACGGCGAGCGTCACGTCCGCCTTGTCCTGGGTGGCATCCATCTGGGCAATCACTTCCCGACCGGCGATGAAGCGCTGCACGTCGATATACACCTCCCCTGCCCCGGCAGCCTTCAGCACCGGGCCGAGGTCGCGGCGGACAAACTCTGCCTGATGGTGCCGGTAGCTGATAAAAACGCTTTTGCCCATGGGAGAGATGGTGGGGTGAGATGAGTTGCGAAAGAGGGTTCAGCGAGCGGATGCACTGGCGCAACGGCATTCCAGGACAAAACGAGGACACCCCCACAGCGCACGCCCGAGCCTCACGCCCGGCGGAAGATTCTTCCGCACCTCGTCATCCGCACGCTTCGCTTTCCGTTCCTGTTCTGTGGTGGCCATGGGAAGACACAGAAGCAGAATCCAGAGGCAGGAACCAATAAAAAGTGCGCGGTGGGCGGGGAAAGTTTGCGCAGGGTGGCTGTTGCTTGGTGCGTTGTCCCCTTCTGAGTCTGTCGGGATTTCCCATTCGAGCAAACAAGGCGGGCGAGGCAAGGTGGTGTTTACGGCAGGGTGACGCGGTAGAAGCGCCGCGGGGGGACGTTGGTGTTGCCGGGATCGTTGATGACGCCTGTGGTGACGCCGCCGAGGGAGTCGCTGGTGAGCGTGCGCAGAGTCGTCCACGCCGCGAGGTCGGACGAGGCCTGGAGCCGCATCTGGGCGTTGGGCTCGGAGCCGGTGAGGGTGATGTTGATGGAGCCCGGGTTTCCGCCGGACGGCTTGACGGCGGTGAAGGTGGTGATCCGGAGGTCGGGCGTGGCGGTGGCGGTCAGGGTCAGGTTGAACGGGCCCTCGTCGGTGTCGTTGTTGGGCAAAATCAGGCTGGCGGTTTTGGCCCCGGGTGAGGTCGGTTTGAAAAGGACGGTGAAGGTGGCCGTCGCGCCCGCGGCCACGCTGCTGGGGGGCTGCGCGCTGACCGTGAAGTGGGCCGCATCCGCCCCGGCGAGCTGCACGCGCGGGACGCCGCCCAGGGTGAGCACGGCGGTGCCGGTATTGCCGACAGTGAAGGTCTGGCCGCTGGCGGCGCCCACTTTCGTCGCAGGAAAACTCACCGAGCCGCCGTCGAGCTTGGGAAGGCTGTTGAGCGTCATCGTGATCTCCGGCCCGGCCACGGCGGTCAGGACCACGTCGTTTCCGGTGCCCCCGGCATAGTTGATGGTGAAATGGTTGAGGTCCGAGGAAACAATGGAGCCCTGTGGCTGGTTGAGGAAGGTCCCGCTGACGGGGTCTGTGCCGTCATTGTCGATGATGGTCAGCACGGTGCCCAGGGGCAGTGCGGCGGCCTGGCGGAGAAACAAGAGGGCGCCGCCCAGGCTGACGGTGGCGGGTGAGGTGTTGGCAACGGCCACCACATCGTAGCCCGTGCCGGCGGCGGGGGTGTTGAGGTCGAGGATCAGGTTGTTTCCCGCGAGCAGGGCCAGCTGCGTGCATTCAAACAAGGCGCTGCCCCCGCCGACGCCCGGGCTGAGCGAGCAGGGCACGGCATCCGAGGTGATGGCCAGGGTCCGTCCGCCGCCGGACACGGTGCCGCCGCGCATTTTCACCGCGATGGTGGCCGCAGTGTTCATCTCGATTTGCAGCGTGCCCTGGTCCATCGCGATGGTGGTGGCGGCCGAGGTCCCGGAAAGAATGAGCGTGCCGGGGCCTGTCTTCCGCTGCGTGATGCCCGCGGCCACCGGGCTGGTGGTCAGCGCGCCGGACAGGGTCAGCGTTTTTGACGAAGCGACGGACCAGTCGCGCACCGCACCGGTGATCTGGACCGGGCACGAGATGACTCCGGACTCCGGCGCCGTGATGTTGCCCGCCACGGCCAGCACTCCCGCGCCGCCCGCGGAGCCGCCCTGCATGACAAGCCCGCCGATTGTTTCCAGCGCCCCGGGCAGCAGCGAGCCATTCGGCAAAAGGGTGACGAGCGCCGTGTCCACGATCTGCTCGGTCACCGTCGTCGTCACACTGGCCGCTCCCGTGCCGCCGCCTATTTCCAGATTCCCCGGCACCGCGCCGTTGACTGTCGAGCGCGAGAGCCGCAACTCGCCCTGGCTGACAGTGGTGCCGCCGAGGTAGGTGTTCGTGCTGGCCCCGCTCATCAGGGCAAAGCCGGTCCCTGTTTTCTCCACCCCGCCGCCGAAGCTGAGGATGGGGCCGTTGAATCTCAGCTCACCGGTGTCCGTATTGCTCAGCGTGAGCGTGTGCTCGCGCAGGTTGATGGAATTGTTCAGCCCCATGCGCAGCGCACCCTTGCCGGTCAGGGAAAAGGTCTGAGGCGCTCCCAGTATGATGTCGTGGTCGATGTTCACCACGCCCGTGTCATGGCTGGCCTCGATCCCGGCGCTCAGCGTCAGGGACTGCGCGAAAGGGTCCCGCGAGAGCGCGTAGCCCGGAGCGGTGAAAAGGAGTTTGTAGAAATTCCCCGCCAGGTCATCGACGGGGAAGCGCTCCGCCAGTGGGACGGCGGGTGCCAGGGAGCCGAAGACGAGCGTGTTCGTGGCCACGGGCAGGGTGTTGCCGGTCCAGTTCGCGGCCTCGCTGAAAAGCTGGGTGGCTCCGCCCGCGTCCCACTCCCGGCTCCCGCTGGAGGCGGAAAGCACCACTGTCAGAGTGAGGTCGTTGCCGTCGCCGCCCGTGAAGCTGTAGCGAAACGAGTTCGTGCCCACCGTGACGACGGTCCCCTCCGTGATGCTGGCCCCGCTGGGCTGGCGGAAGGCGGGTGTGTTGTCGATGGGCTGCGTGCCCGTGTTGTCGATGAGGGTGAAACTCGTGCCGACGCTCAGCGGGTTGAGCGGCGCCAGGGTGATGCGCGCGCCATTGGCTGTGACCGTGCCCGCGGCGGCAACGGAGAGCTTGTCGTTCCCAAACGGCCCAGAGCCCCGCAGTTCCATGACCAGGCTGGCCGTGCTGGCGAAGACCACATTTCCCGAGAACGCCAGCGGGGCGACGTTTTCCACCAGTGAGATCGGGTCGCCCGGCGCGAGGGTGCCATTGACGGTGACGGTCGGCTTCGTGACGAGGCCCGTGCCGGCCAGCGTCGCTCCCGCCGGGACGGTGAGCGACGAGTTGGAAATCAGACCGCCATTGACCACCAGGGTGGGCGAGTCCGCCCCGGTGCCGAGGGTGAACGTCCCGCGCAGGTCCCCTTCCACCACCACCGTGCCCGTGCCCTCCACCTTTGATGACGCGCCATTTTCCGGCAGGATGTCCCCGCGCATCACCAGCACCGCCGCAGCGTTCGACGCCACGAGACCGAGCGTGTCCCCGGTGACGATCGCGATGTCTGGGGCGATCACCGTCGTTCCCGCCCCGTGGGACACCGTGATCGACGGCTGCGTCGCGCCCGAGGCACCGAGGCGGAAATCGTTTCCGTTGAGCGTGTAGCCCGGCGCCGTAAACCCGAGTTGAAAGAAGGTCGAGCCCGCTGTCAGGTCGTTATTCATCGTCTTGTTGCTGCCGCCGGAGGGAAACGTCAGCACATCGTCCCCGCCGGTTGGCCTCTGGCCCGCCGCCCAGTTCGTGATGCCGGCCCCGCCGAAGAAATTCCAGTTTGCCGAGAAACCGCCCAACCACGTGAGGTTCGACGCCCGGGCAGCAGGCGGCGCAGTGGCCAGCAGGACGGCACAAACAACAAGGAGGCGGGGCGTGGCCGCCCGGCGGGTCGGGAGAGAGGGAAGGAGCATGGCAGTGGGTGGGTGTTCCCCGCCAAGTTAGGGAATTCAGGGCGCGGTGGATAGTACATTCTCACTGGCGGGGCGGGCAGGGTGCGGGCCGCCTGGGCCCAAGTGGCGAAATTGGCAGATGCGCCAGACTTGGGATTTGGTTCCGAAAGGAAGGCAGGTTCGAGTTCTGACCTGGGTATTTCAGGCGGCGGGTTTGTGCGCCGCGCCGGGCTCTGTCGGGCACAAGACAACACCCGTCCGTCCCTCCCCTACCCTACCCGCCCCCTGATCAATCCGTGGGGAACCGTGAAACCACTGGCAAAAACCGGGGGCTGGCTATGCTGCCGGATTGAGAATGTGACCTGATGAATTTCGCCCCGCAAGCAGCCCACTGGTGGAACCGCCGCGCACTGACGCTGCTGGCGGCCGGGATGGTGATGTCCGCCGGGGTGCTTGACTCCGGGGCGGCGGGGGCGGAAAAAGGGAAAGCGCAGCCGGTGGCGGCGGCTCCGGCACCACTGAGGCTCAAGGATTCAACCGGCAAGGCAGTGGAGCCGCTGGCGCAGCACGGGCAGAAGGCGACCCTCCTCATTTTCCTCACCACGGAATGCCCGATCGGCAACACCTACGCACCGGAGATCGCCCGCATCGCTCAGGAATACACGAAGCGTGGAGTTGTCTGCCAAGGTGTCTACACTCATGAAAAAGCGGAGGATGTTTCCCGCCACCTGCGCGAGTACCAGCTGCCGCTGACGGCTGTGCTGGACCCCGGGCTGCAGCTGGCGCACCTGACGGGGGCCACGGTGACGCCGGAGGCCTGCCTCCTGGGCCCGGATGGGGCCCTGCTCTACCGCGGGCGCATCGATGACCGGGCGGTGAAGCTCGGCACCGTGCGCGTGGAGCCAAAGGTGCGCGACCTGCGGCTGGCACTGGACGCCGTGCTCTCAGGCCGGCCAGTGGCCGAAAAAATCACCCGCGCCATCGGCTGCTCCATCTCTCCACCTGCCACCTCGGAATAACCGCATTTCCCCATTTTCACCACACACCCATGCAACCACGACGTTCCCTTCCCCTCGCCCTCGCCCTGGCCGCCCTGCTGCCCTCCGCCCTGCCTGCGGTGGAAACAAAGCCCGCCGTCACGTTCCACGAGCACATCGCGCCCATCGTCTACCAGAACTGCGCCGGGTGCCACCAGGCCGGGCAGATCGGCCCCTTCGCGCTGACTGATTATGAATCCGTGAAGCGCCGCGCCAAGCAGATGGTGGAGGTGACTGGTGAACGCACCATGCCCCCGTGGCATGCGGACTCGACCGTGGCGGAGTACAGCAACGACCGCTCGCTGAAACCGGAACAGATTTCCCTCATCGCCGACTGGCTCGCCGCCGGCACGCCCGAGGGGGATCCGGCAAAAGCCCCGCCCGTGCCGGTGGTCAAGGACGGCTGGCAGATCGGCAAGCCCGACCAGATCGCCACCATGAGCGAGCCCTTCACCGTGCCAGCCGAGGGGCGGGACATCTACCGGAAATTCGTCATTCCGATGAACCTGACCGAGGACAAATGGGTGAAGGCCATCGAGTTTCACCCCGGCGATCCCAAGGTCGTCCACCACATCCTCTACTACCTCGACACCACCGGCAAAGCCCGCGAGTACGATGCCAAGGACCCGGCTCCGGGATTCAACGGCTTCAACGATTCGAACGGCGAATTCCGCTACATCGGCGGATGGGATGTGGGCACGCAGCCCGCCGAACTGGCCAACGGCCTGCGCTGGTTCATCCCGAAGGGGGCGGACCTGGTCGTGCAGATCCACTACCACCCGAATGGCAAGGAAACCAAGGACCAGTCCTCCGTGGGATTTCACTACAGCGACCAGCCGACCGCCCGCCCGTGGTCGATCATCCCGGTGCCACCCCACTTCGGTGCCATGCAGGGCATCGACATCGCCCCCGGGGAAAAAGAGCACATCGAAAAAGCCTCTTTTGTCGTTCCTGAAGACTGCGAGGCCTTTTCCGTCAACGCCCACGCCCACTACCTGGGCAAGCGGATGGAGATGACCGCCACCTTCAAGGACGGCACAAAAAAGTGGCTGCTCAAGACGACCAACTGGGATTTCAAATGGCAGGAAGACTACGCCTTTAAAACGCCCATCAAACTGCCCGCCGGCACCAGGCTGGATGTGCTGATGTCCTATGACAACTCGGCGGAAAACCCCGCCAACCCAACCAGCCCGCCGAAGCGCGTGCTCTGGGGCCCCGCCACCACGGACGAGATGGGCGTCCTCACCATTGCCGTCATGTTTGACACGAAGGAGCAAAAGGAGTCCACGCACCAGGCGCTGCGCGTCTTTCTGGCGAACCAGATCATCGACCGCATCCTTGAGGGCAAGGTCGACACCCTGCGCGGCATCATCGGCCATGCGAAGGCGAACGGAAAAGGCGACCCGGCCAAGGCGCTCGAAGCCGCGCGCGCCCCGCTCCTTGCCCTGGATCTGAACCGCGACTCAAAGCTCAGCGAGGAGGAGCGGAAACCGGCCATCCAGTTCATCCTCGCCGGGCCCTACATCAAGAGCCTCGGCTCCATCGGCTTCGATTGATCCACGTCCGGTGAAGCTCACTCCCGCCACGCGATGGAAACTCGGACTGGCCCTGGCGCTGGGCGGGAATGTTTTGTTCTTCACCAGTTTCTGGATCTGGTGGATGCCGTGGACCCTTGCGTTCAAGTCCTCGCTCACCGGCATCCTCTTTTTCGCCCCGGAGACGGGCACCCTGCTCGGGGCCGCCATCATGGGGAAGGAAAACTACGCGCGCCTCCTTGCCATCGCGCGCCACTGCTGGGCGCGGATCAAAGGGTTTTTCCTGCGCAGGCCGGAGAACGAAACCGCCTCAGCCTGCGTTGCGTCCGGCGGTGCGGAGGTCCCCTGCACGCTTGGTGATGCCCTCTTTGTCGAACCTCTCCAGGAGCGGGATGAGAATGCGGCGGGTCGTCCCGACGGCCTCGCGAATCTCTGAGGCGGTCACCTGGCCCTTTTCCTTGATCAGCCCGAGCGTGACGAGCCGGATGTGGTCGTAGATCTCGCGGGTGATCACCGCCTTCTCGCCGAGGTCGATGCACTCCTTCGTCTGAATCATGAATTTGAGTGCCTTCTGCTCCTCGGGTCCCGGAGCCAGTTCCTTCGGGTTCGGCGGGTCCAGCGGGTTCGCGGCAAAGATGGCGCGCAGCTTTTCTGCGGCAGTCTGGAGCACCGGCGGGAGTTCCGCCTTGTGCTCGCCAAAGCGGATTAGCTCGCCCTGGCGGGAAAATCCATTGCGCGCCAGCTGGGAAACAAGCAGGTCGAGCAGACGCGGATCAGGCAGGCTCTTTTCCATGCTGGCGCGCAGCTCGCTGAGCGGGAAGCCTGGTGACTCCTGGTGCGCGGCGTGGTGCGCTTTCACGATGGTGCCAGCCGCGGCCATCCGCTCGTCCCACCAGGTTTTCTCCAGCAGCCACGAGGCCTCGGAAACCAGGCGTCCTGATTTTTTTCCAGCATCCACCGCCTGCTGGATCTGCTTTTCACTGAAGCGGGAGCGCACCAGCAATCCGTCCCTCGGGATGGCCTGCCCGCGCTCGATGGTGGCGAGCACCGCCTCCAGCGCATCGTCCGGGGCGAGGGCTCGCGACTCCAGGAACTGGCGCTGCTTCGCTTTGCGGAAATCCCCGCGCCGCGCTGCGGCATCCAGGATGACACCTCCGGCGATGGTGAAGCGCTTGCTCCAGTCCCGCAGCACGAAACGGTCGCCGTCAAAGGTGTGCACCGGTGCATCGAACCGCAACTCAGCCGGGGTGGACTGGCCCGGCTCCAGGCTGCGCGTGCCCAGCAGGTGCAGCCGGGCATCATGACAGGCGCTGCCGTGGTGGACGCGCACCTTCATTCCCGTGCGCAGCGGGCGCGTGAAGCCGGGCTGCCCGGGCACGGGGCGGGGGCTCTTTTCCAGCATCACGTCCAGCGTCATCGTGGCCGGGCCGAGCGCGGCCAGGGTGATGACGTCCCCGCGTTTCACCCCGTCCTTCCGCGTCCGCGTGGCCAGCGGGGCGTCGCTTAAATTCAGAGCCGTGCGCATCCCGGGCCGGGCCCCGCCGAGCACGCTTTTGTGGCTCTGGATCGAGCGCACGTGGGACTTCAGCCCGGCCGGCATGATGGCGACCTCCGCCCCTGCCGCGAACTGCCCGCCCGCCAGAGTGCCCGTGACCACCGTGCCCACGCCCGTCGGAGAAAATGCGCGATCCACGTGCAGACGGGGCTTGGCCACGTCCGCCGGGGCCGGCACCCCGCGCAGCACCCGGGCCAGAGCGGCCTTCAGTTCAGCCAGTCCCGTGCCCTTCAGCGCTGAGACGGGAACAATGGGCGCCGTCTCGTAAAGCGTGCCCTTCAGTTCCTCGCGCAGCATTTCCACGGAGAACGCGATGTCCTCCGCCAGGTCCGCCTTCGTCAGCGCCACCACCGCACGCTCAATGCCAAGGTAGCTCAGGATTTGCAGATGCTCCTCGGACTGCGGCATCCATCCATCGTCCGCCGCCACGATGAAGAGCGCCACATCCAACCCGCTCACCCCGGCGAGCATGTTCTTCACGAAATCCGCATGCCCTGGCACATCCACCACGCCCAGCGAGTAGGTCGTTCCCTGTTCCTCCGGATCCGTCACGTCGAAGTGGGCAAATCCCAGCTCGATGGTCATGCCGCGCGCCTTTTCCTCCGGCAGCCGGTCCGGGTCCGTGCCCGTCAGCACCTTGACCAGAGTGCTCTTGCCATGGTCGATGTGTCCTGCCGTGCCGAGGATGAAGGGTTTGGTCATGCGGAAAGCGCTGCCCGCGCAGCACTGCACCTAAGCGCCAGCGGGCCGGGGCGCGCCACTCATTTCATGGAAAAATCTGCGCAGCGCCCCTCCCGTCAGCGGACACCCCACACGATGAGAACCGGCATGGTGGCCTGGTGGCGGACCTTCGCGATGGTGCTGCCAAAGAGGAGATCCCCCAGCCAGCGGTGCCCGTGGGAGGCCATGATAATCAGATCACAATGCTCCGCCCCGGCCACGCGCAGGATTTCCTCCGGCGGCTCGCCCATGGCCAGCTCCGTCCGCACACGAAGTCCCCCCGGCCTCCAGAGTGGCGGCCCGCTCCGCGAGGTAGCGCCGGTCGGCGAGGATTTCCTCGGACTCGGCCAGGGCCAGGTGCTAGAAGTTTCGCGCCGCCCAGCCGTCCGCCACATGCAGCAGGAGCAGCTCGGAGCCGGCCAGGGCGGCCAGCTGTTTGACGTGAGCGATGGTGGCCTCGTCCGAGGGTGAGTTTTCCAGTGCGACCAGGATGCGTGTGTACACGGCGGTTTTGGGTTGAATGTCCCGATCAGGAGGTGAGGCCGAAGGTATCGGCGAGCAGTTTCAAGTTCAACCCGGCAATCACCAGGGCCACGGACCACGCCAGCCATTTGAGCCACGGCGGGTTCACAAAGTCTCCCATTTTTTTCCGGTCGCTGGTGAAGGCCACCAGCGGAAACACCGCAAAGGACAGCTGCAGACTGAGCACCACCTGGCTGAAAATGAGCAGCCGGTCAATCCCGGCGTCCCCGTAGATGGCCGTCACGATGATGGCCGGAATGATCGCCAGCAGCCGCATGATCAGCCGCCGCAGCCACGGCCGCAGCCGGATTTGCAGAAATCCCTCCATCACGAGCTGCCCGGCCAGCGTGCCGGTCAGCGTGGAGTTTTGCCCGGAGGCCAGCAGCGCCACGGCGAAGAGCGTGCTCGCCACCGTCACGCCCAGCATCGGCGAGAGCAGTTCGTGCGCCCGCTCGATGGACTCCACGCTCTCACCGCGCGAGTGGAATGTGGCCGCCGCCAGAATCAGGATTCCAGCATTGATGAAGAGCGCCAGCATCAGAGCCACCGTCGAGTCGATGGTGGCAAACTTCACCGCCTCCCGCCGCCCATCGGGCGTGTGTTCGTATTTCCGCGTCTGAACGATGGAGGAGTGCAGGTAGAGATTGTGCGGCATCACCGTGGCCCCCAGTATGCCGATGGACACGTAGAGCATTTCATTGTTTCTCAGAATCTCAGCCTGCGGGATGAATCCGGTCAGCACCCCGCCCAAGTCCGGCTTGGAGAAAAACATTTCCGCCACAAAACACCCGCCGATGGTCACAATGAGCACAATCACAAGCGCCTCCAGCCAGCGGAATCCCTTGTTCTGAAGGTAAAGCATGAGCAGCACGTCCAGCACCGTCACACACACGCCCCAGATGAGAGGCAGACCGAAAAGGAGCTTCAGAGCGATGGCGGAGCCGATCACCTCCGCCAGATCACACGCGCAGATGGCCAGCTCGCACAGCACCCAGAGGCAAAACGACACCGGCCGCGAGTAGTGGTCCCGGCATGCCTGGGCGAGATCCCGGCCCGTCACGATCCCCAGCTTCGCACAGAGGGACTGGAGCAGGATCGCCATCAGGTTTGAAATCAGGATCACACTCAGCAGCGTGTAGCCAAACTTCGATCCGCCGGCCAGGTCCGTCGCCCAGTTTCCCGGGTCCATGTAGCCCACCGCCACCAGGTAGCCTGGCCCGGAAAAGGCCAGCATCTTGCGCCAGAAGCCGTAGTGCTTCGGCACCGGGATGGTCCCGTGCGACTCCGGCAGGCTGCGTCCCGCAGATTCACGCCGCCAGCCTCCGCCCCCCGCCGGCAGCCCGGCTTCCGCACCGGTTGTGGTGTTTGTTTCGTTCATGAATGTTAGTCTTGGCTAATCCTGATTGTCACGCAACACATTTCGAGCCGGTGCAAATAAATTTCGCCCACTCGTTTTCGCCTTGTCGCCCGGCCTGCGCGGCGTTACACTCGGCCCACCCTTTTTCATGCCCGCCACCGCCACCACTCCCGCTGTTCAGGACTACCTTGAGCAGATCCACCAGCTCATCGCCGCCAAGGGCTACGCCCGCGTGGTGGACATCGCTGCCGGGCTCGGCATTTCCCAGGCCAGCGTCTCCGCCATGGTCCGCCGGATGGACGCGGAGGGCTTCGTCGTCAGCGAGCGCTACCGTGGCCTCGTCCTCACCCCGCGCGGCCGCGCCATCGCGGAGGAAATCATCCAGCGCCACGACATCCTCACCCGCCTCCTGCGCGGCTTCGGGCTGGATGAGAAAACCATCTACCGCGATGTCGAGGGCATGGAGCACCACATCAGCCTGCCCACCCTGCGCGTCCTCACCCTGCTCACCGAAGAGCTGGAGAGTAATCCCGAGCTTCAAAAGCGGCTGAAGCGGCGGATGAAGGGGTAGCGCCCGCAGCCAGACTACTGAGGCGGCAGGCCGGGGCGCGGGACCCGCACCGGAGGCGGGGGCGGGGGCGGCGGGGGCGCGAGCGAGAGCAGGAATTCCGGTTTGGAAACGAACCCGTTGCGATCAGTGTCGAGGCGGGCAAAAACACCCATCACCATGTCGTAGGGAAGGCTGCCGACGCCGGGAACCCGGGCGAATTCCTCCCTGGAAAGCTTGGCATCGCCGTTCAGGTCGGCCTCGTCGAAACGGCGGGAGCGCAGCGTTTCGATTTGCGCACGCATTTGTTCATGCGCGGCCTGGCGCTCGGCCTCGGAGAGTTTGCCGTCCTTGTCCTTGTCCCAAGCTTCACGGTCACCCTTGGCGCGTTCGGCGCGGTGGGCCTTGGCGGCCTGGCGCTCCTCCTCGCTGAGGCGCCCGTCACCGTTGACATCGTAGGGCTGGAGAAACTCGGGAAGGGTGCCCGTGCCGAACGAACGCGGCGGCGGCGTGCCCCCTTGGGCCCATGCCGACCCCGTCGCGAAGGTCGCGATCAGCGCCAGCGCAAAAGCAGGGAAATGGAGTTCGAGTTTCATAGGCGGAAGTGGGTGAAGATTTGTTTCGTCAGGCGGACCGCAACGGGCGGGACCGCATCTTCTCTTCATTCAGACGGCAGAGTTGTGGGCCTGGTTACAGATTTTTTTGGTGTCGAAATTTCAGAGGCGGCAACCGGGGCGGTCTCCACGGGCGTTGTTTCCGCAACTGACTCGGAAACAGGGGCCAGAGGAGATGCCACCTCGGTCAAAGTTGGTTCGGTGAGGGAAACCGCAGCCGCCACGGAGGAGCCGGTGCCGTCAGATACGACCGTTTCCGGCATCACCTGGCTGAGGATTTCCTCCCACCACGAGATACGCTCGGATTCCTCGGACTCGTACGCCAGCGCCTGGTCAATTTCCAGCTCGGCCAGAATGAGGTCCGAGACTGTGGACGCGGAGGCCGGCGCGGTCTCGGGTCCACTCTCCACCGCTGGAGCGGCGCTGGCTGGCGCGGTGACCGGGTTCGCGATTGAAGCAGGCGCTGTAGCTCCCAGGCCAGCCACCGTTTCGGCCCCGGCACCCGCTGCTGCAGGTTTTACGGCGGAAATCTCATTCTTCAGCCCGCCAGTGACCGCCAGGGCCGGGTGCCACGACGGCGAGTTCACGGCCAGAATTTCAAAAATCTTGTCCTGCTGGGTTTCATTGAGTTTCAGCAGACCGACCAAGCGCTTCAGCTCGTGGCTGGCCTCCACCTCGACCTGCGCCGCGCGGGCGGCCAGTTCATCCCGGCTCGGCGCGGGCTTGCGGGCGGACCCCCTGCCCGAAATAGTGCCGCTCACTCCGAAATTCGACGAGCCATGAAACGTCGCGGGCTCCGCACGCACGGGCTCGATGACCGCCAAGCTGTCGCCGGATGAGGAGCTGAACGCTTCCTGGGAAACCACCGGACGGCTTTCCTCCCGGCCTGCCGCCGTCACCAGATTGGCCGCAGGCCTCACCGAAACCACCTTAACCTCAGCGGACTGCGCCGCCGCCCCTTCACCATTCCGCCAGCCCGAACGGCCAGCAACCACCCCGGCCAGTCCGGCGAGGACGAGCAGGCAGTGGTTGCGGTTCAGGCGAATTTTCAAGGAATGGATGCGGCGGGCGGAGCGGCTTTTTTCACCTCCTGCAGGAGATCGGAAAACTCCGCTTCCGTGTAGTTTAACAGCTTTTCCCGGCTCCGGGCAAGCTTCACTTTCTGCTCCGGCGACAAATGTTGGGCGATCCTGTCGTGCACGTCCACCGTCTGGAGGTGAATCTGAAAGAGAGCCCGGCGGCGCTCCTTGTAAATGCGGTCCGCCGTGTCCTGCATGATTGGCGCTATTTCACGCACCTGGGCGTCCGTCAGACCGAGGTCGGCACTCAGCCGCTCCATCCCCTGCCCCGCCCACTCCTGCGGCTTGGCGATCACGGGTTTCGCCGCCGTTTCCGCAATGCGCCGGCCCAGTGCCCAGCCCAGCGCCTGCCCGCAGAGGAAAATCATCACCAGCGGCACCAGCACGCGTCCGTATTTTTCAAAAAAGGTCTTCATGATCGTCAAATGGGTTAGAGGCCGAGGGGCGAGGGAAGGTCGACCGAGGGGGCGTTCAAAAGAGGGCCGTCCGGGGGCCGGACCATGTCCTGCACCAGCACCATGCCGGTGAGGAGAAAGGCACCGGCGAAAGTCCGCCAGGCCAGCCGCTGCCAGAGTTTCATCGAAGCCTCCTCCCGGCGCAGCTCCTGCCAGCGGGCGACCACGCGGGTGGAAAATCCAAACGGAGCCGCCTCGTCCGCCGCCGGAGTTCCGGCGCGTGCGGCGCTGCTCAGTTTCTTCCACAGGTCTGCGGGTTCTTGTTTCATGTGAAGGAGGGTTTTTCCAGTCGTTTAAAGGCTTCCGCCAGCTTCTTGCGGGCGCGGTGGGCCGTCACTTTTATCTTGGACGCGCCCCAGCCCGTCAGGTTACAAATTTCTGCCACCGTTTTTTCCTCCAGGTCCAGGAGCCGGATGACGACCTGCTCCCGCGGCTTCAAGGTTTCCACCAGGCGGCCTACGATTTCCACTGCCGAATCCGTGTCCGGCCCCGCAGCATCCTCCGCCGTGGAGGCCCGCTCCAGGTAGTCCACCTCCTCGGCAGAGAGGTCCGCGTGGCGCAGTTCACGCCGGGTTTTGTGCTTCCGCAGGCGGTCAAAACACGTATTCAGCGCGATCTTCGCCGCCCAGTGGTCAAAGGGCTGCGGACCGGCATACTGGTCGATTTTCGTGAACACCTTCAAGTAGATGTCCTGCATCACATCCTGTTCGTCCACAGACTTCGGGATGTGCCCGCGCACGATTTTTATCAGCTTCGGGTACAGCGCCTCGACGAGGTCCTTCGCGGCCCCTTCGTTCCCCCTTTTGACCTGTGAAATGACATGGTCCCAGTCCGGTTGTGGTTCATCCATTGCCGTGGCGCTCTCGATGCGGGATCCAATACCCGTTCCTGTGGGGACGCAGCATGATTTCCGCCGGTTACAGTTTTTCTGGCGTCTGGCCGGTGGGATTCATCGGCACCTCAAAGGTGATGCGCACCCAGTCATCCGCCGTGAGCACCGACTTGACCGAGCCCTCCAGCGCCGTGGCGATTGCGCGCACCAAGCTAAGCCCCAGCCCGGACCCGGCCTGGCCCTTTTCGGTGGTGGAGTTGCTCCGCCAGAAGGCGTCAAAAATCCGGCCCACCTCCTCCGGGCCGAGTCCGGAGTTTGTGTTCTCCACCATCAGCCGGAAGACGCCCTCCCGGTGTCTGACCGCGATCCGCACCTCGCCGCCCTCCGGCGTGTATTGCACCGCGTTGGCGAAGAGGTTGCGCATGGCGATGTCGACCAGGTTTCCCCCGCGCGGCAGCGGCGGCAGATCCGGCGGGCACTGGATGGAAACCTTGAGCTGCCGCTTCTCCGCAGGCTCCAGGCACGACTTCCACCGGCGGAGGACGAGCACCGCAGGCTCCACCGGCTCGTCACTGGCCCGGGCCACGCCGCCCTCCAGCCGGGCCAGCAGGAGCAAATTGTCCAGCACCTCCTGCTGGTGGGCCTGCTGCGCCACCACGCCGTGCAGCAGTTCCACGGCCCGTTCGGGCGTCGCATCCTTCTCCAGCAGATGCAGGGCCAGTTCCACCTGGGAGAGCGCCGCCGCCAGCGGGTTGCGCAGCTCGTGGGCGGCATTCGCCGTGAATCTCCGTTCGCTCTCCAGACTCAGCCGCACGCGGACGAGCAGTTCATTCAGCCGCCCCAGCACCGGCTGGAGTTCCGTGGGCGGCGCTGGCAGGGAAAAAAGCTCCTCGGACCCGCTGACCGGGATCGTCTCCATCTGCCGGCTCAGGATTTCCAGCGGACGCAGGCCCCGCCGCAGCGACCACCAGCCCACCCCCACCAGCAGCAGCCCGCTGCCGACGCCCGTCTGCCACAGCAGCAGCGTCAGATCCTTCCGCACGCCGTCGATTTCGCTAAAGTCGTGCGCCACCACCAGATTCACCAGTGCGGGCGGGGCCGTGCCCTGCTGTCCATCCGGAGCAAAGGCCAGCCCCACACACCGCAGCACCCGCCCGTCTGGCAGGGTGTGAGTCTGCCAGACCGGAACGGCGCTGTTTTTTCCCACCCGGGGCAGGTCATAGCTGCCTAGGGTGGGCGAGCGGTAGATCATCTTCCCGCTGCCGGCGTACCTCATCTGGAAGTACTCCGGATCGGACGGGTCGTAGAGCGCCTGGAAGGCCGACTCAGGCATCACCAGAGCCACCCGCTTGTCCCGCTGGGCGACCACCGTCTTGAGGAAGCGCAGCTTGTCGAGCAGGAAGTGGTCCAGCTTTCCCACCGTCTGCTCGTAAAAAATGGCGCTCGTGATCCACACCCGCACCGGCAGCGTCAGCAGCAGACACGCAGCCAGGGCGAGCGCCAGGCGGGATTTTAAGGATTCGGGCTTGAACACAGGGCGGGAAAAAAGTTCTGCGCCGACCTTAGGGACTCGGACGGCAATAAACAACCAAAAGCCTCATCCACCCTGAGCCGCCCCCTGCCACTCCAGCAGGTAGCCCTCTCCGCGCCGGGTCTGGATCAACGAGGGCGCGCCCTCCACGTGCAGCTTCTTGCGCAGCCTCGCGATGAACACCTCCACCACATTGCTGCTCACCTCCTGGGTGAAATCATAAATCTGCTCCCAGATGTCACTCCGGCTCACCACCCCGCCGGCACGCAGCGCCAGCAGCTCCAGCAGGGCAAATTCCTTCTGCGTCAGCTCCACCGGCTCCCCTTTCAGCCGGGCCTGGCGCTTTTTCATGTCTATTTCCAGCGGGCCAAATTTCACCTGGGACGCCTGCACCGCCTGCCCCCGCCGCAGGATCGCCCTCACCCGCGCCATCAGTTCATCCATCCGCACCGGCTTCACCAGGTAGTCGTCCGCACCGGCATCCAGCCCCGCCACCCGCTGCTCCAGCGCGTCACGCGCCGTCAGAATGATCACCCCGCCCGTCTGCCCGTGGCTGCGCATGTCCTTCAGCACGTCCATGCCATCCATCCCCGGCAGCCCAAGATCCAGAATGGTCACCGCATACGCATTGTCACGGGCCATCAGCCTCGCCTCCAGGCCGTCAGCCGTGTGGTCCACTGCAAAGCCCTCCTCCTTCAGCCGCGTGACCATCGTCAGCCGCAGCGGTCCGTTGTCTTCGATGACTAGTATCCTCATGGTTCGATTTGCCTCCCCCCTGCATGGCCCGTCCACGCCGCCATGGGAAGGAAAAAAATCGAGTCTGCCGAAAATTAAAAGGCCCGCATTCACCGTTCATTCATCTCCGCCCGCTATGATCGGAGTCGTGGAGATCCCGCCCCCAGCATCAGCAGCCTTGCGATTCCCCGGCATCGCCGCACGGGCCTTGGCGTTCTGGCTGGCCCTCCTGTCCGGGAGCCAGGCTGCTGAAGATCCCGGCTTTTCCATCAGCCCCGCCCTGGAGGTCCGCTTCCCCACCGCACCGGGACGCGTTTATTTTGTGGAGGGTTCGAATGACGCCGCCACTTGGACCGCGCTGGTGGGGCCCGTCTTTGGAAATGGCGGCCTGCACACCGCCCGCCTCTCCTCCCGCACCGCCCCGGTCCGCTTTGCCGGCTACCGCCTCAGAAATGAGGACGCAGGCACCGTCGGCATCGCCCCGGCCAGCCTCGCCGGCCTCACCCTCATGCTGAATGACGACGGCCGCACGGAATCCATCCGCCTCGTCGATCTCAGCTACGCCGAGGTCACCCTCGACGGCGCCAGTTCCTTCGTTCCCTACCTCTGGGCAAAAACCGGGCCCGCCGCCGGAGTCCTCGAGCTGACCTCCACGGAGGAACTCCAGCGCATCGCCCTCTCCTTCACCACCTCCGGCCTCGGTGGATTCCACCGGGACGAGATCGAAAACGACCACGTGGAGGACGAGGACACCGGAGCCTTCCGCCTCGACGCCACTCCCCTGCCCGGCGGCCCGGCCTCCCCGCCACCCACCCTTACGGGCCTGACCCTCTTCCTGCAGGACGCCGCTGGATCGGCTGTCTATGAGTTCCAGACCTCCGCGTCTGGAGCCAGGCTCACCCCCGGCCAGCCTGACATCCTTTTCTCCTACAGCTGGCAGATGCAGGGTGAAACCGCCGCCCGGCTCACCATCAACCAGCGAAACGGCCTCGCCTCCAGCTGGCTCATGGACTACACCACCGCGTGCAACGGCACCTGGACCGTCCTGGCCGCAGACGGCACTCCCACGCCGAGGACCGGCACATTCACCCACGACGGCACTGCGGACAACCACTCCACCGCCGACCCCAACGACCCCTGCGGCACTTGGCCCCCGCACAAGGCGCCCCTCTCCCTCGCTGGACGCTGCCTCTCCCTCGGCTCTGGAAAAACCTCCTACTGCTTCAATGGCAACGGCACCGGCGTCCGCCTGGAAAAGAAGGAGTCCGGCATGGTGGAGATCGAACCCTTCACCTACACCTGGACCATGGACTGCGCGGATACAGGTGTGGCCGAGATCACCTACCCCGGTGATGACGAGGACGAAAAGGAGCGCCTCACCTTTGATTTCGACTCTGCCAAGTACACCCGCCAGGAGTGGGACAAGGGGTGGAAAAAAGGCGAAGACCCCAAGGATTTCTCCATCGGAACGCCGTCGCCCGTCGCCGCGAACGCCCTCCGGCTCCTCGATCCTCCAGTCACCACTCCCTGATCGTCATGCGCCCTCCACACCCATCACAGCCTGCCCTCCTCCGGTCCGCCGCCCGGCCCGGTGCCGCCGTGCTGCTCTGTCTGGCCGCCGCCAGCCGGATGATGGCCACCCCTGCGGACCTCGCCCCGGAGGATCCCGATCTGGACGTTTTTGAGGCCATCGAGGTCCAGTTCCAGACCTGCCCGGGCCGCCTCTACGAGATTCAGGGCTCTGAAAATCTCGCCAACTACACGACCATCGGCGACGCCATATACGGCGATGGTCTCAGCCGCCAGCTCTTCTATTCCACCCGGGAGCACGTCGTCGGCTACCACTACTACAGGCTGAAAATGTCAGACCCGCCCGAGGTCGGCTCCGCTCCGCTCACCCTCACCGGCAGCAGCCTCGCCTTCAATGACGGCACCGCCACCCGCACCCTTTCCTTCGGTGATCCAGCCACCCCTTTTGAGTGGAAATACACGAAAATCGGCGCCAACTCCGCCACCCTCGCCCTCACCGGTCCGGGTGCCGGCGTGGAGGAAATCTGGAGCCTCACCTTCGCCGGGCAGTCCACCGGTTCCTTCACCCGCCGGACCACGGTGAACGGCACCCTCACCGCCACCGCCGCCGGGTCGTTTTCACCTGCAGCCGTTGCCCCCGCAGCCTCGCCAGTCCCCGCCCTCCTCACCGGCCTGCGCCTCACCCAGTCGGAAAATGGCAAGGCCCAGCTTCTTGATTTCACCTCCGCCACCACCGGCAGCCGGAGTAAAAAAGACGAGCACGACGCCACCACACGCCCCTTCACCTTCACCTGGACTCCTGCCGCCTCTGGCCCCTCCCGCCTCGTCCTCAGTTATGGCGACGAGCGCCTCGACAGCTGCTCCCTCACCTTCACCACCAGCACCTCCGGCCGGTTTGTTCGGGAGGAGTTCCGCCACGGCAACCTCCGCGATTCAGACCACGGCACCTTCAGCCTCAGCACCCCTGCGGTCCCCGTGCCCGCCTCCGGCGCCGCTGTTCCCGCCAGCCCGGCCGGCCTCACCCTCCGCTTCACGGACGGCGGCACCCCCACCCTCATTTCCCTCACCTCCGCCACCACCGGCACCCGCCGCCGGGACGGCGGCCCCACCACCATCCAGTACACCTGGCAGCCATCGGGACCGTCCACCGCCACCCTCGGCGTCACGACATCTTCCGGCAAATACAGCGTCTACAACCTCGACTTCGCCACCTCCGCCTTCACCCGGCTCAAATACGAAGACGGAAGCCTCGACTCCACCGACCAGGGCACATTTCAAATCCTGCCCTGACGCCTTTTTCTCCTCCCAGTTCCCAAACTTCCCAAAACCCGAAATCTCCAACCACCCAAATCCATGCCCCTCCTCATCATCGGCCCAAAAGACACCCGCACCGCCGCCCTGGTCGCCACCGCCACCGACGCCGGTGAGACCCTCGCCCTGCTCCACCGTCCGGACCAGCTGCCCCGCATTTCCATCCCGCCCCGCGCCGCCCTCATCCTGGACGGCCCGGCCCCCTTCGATCCCGCCCGCATCTGCCAGGACATCCGCCTCCTTGGCCACCAGTGGCCCGTGCTCGTCCTCATCGGGAAAAATGACGCAGCCCGCCGCATCCAGGTCCTTGACGCCGGGGCCGACATGGTCCTCAGCGGGGACGTCGCCTACCCGGAGATTCGCGCCCACCTCGCCGCTCTCCTCCGCCGGGCCACCCTGCCCGCCAGCGTCCGCCTTCAGCTGGCCGACCTCGTCATCGATTCCGGCTCCCGCAGCGTCTGGCGCGACCGGCAGGCCATCACCCTCGCCCCGCGCGAGTTCGCCCTGCTCGAGTTTCTCATGCGCAACCCCGGTCGCGTCTTCTCCGAGCAGCAGGTGCTCAAAGCCGTCTGGCACTCCACCGCAGAGTCAAACACCAACGTCCTCCAAGTCTGCATCCGCCGCCTCAGGCAGAAAGTCGACACCGGATTCTCCCTCCAGCTCATCCACACCGTCCGCGGCCAGGGCTACACCATTTCAGACACCCTGCCTCCCGGCGCTTCACTCACCTCGCACCCGCGCTCCCCCCAGGCGCTGCTCGCCGCCTCCTGACACTACACCTGCCGCGTGCGGCGGCCGGCGCGCTCCTCCCTTCGGGCTTGGCGCTCCGCGCGCTGGCGCTCGCGCATCGCGCCGGCATCCTCCCATGTGATCCGCTCCGGACGAAACGCATCCCGCACTGGCCGGATGTGCGCCATCACGAGGCACGCGATGATCATCAGAATCAAAATGCAGCTCACATACGCATTCATCCCGTCCCCGCTTGCCCCCACCGCTATCGCCGAGACCAGCACCGGCATCCCGATGACCGCGAAGAAGCCCTGATACGGCGCCAGCACCCACGAGACCGCCGCCAGCACCAGCGGGGGCAGCCCGGCAAAGCCCGCCAGAGCCCAGCACATCAGCAACAGCGCCAGATAGGCCGTCACCAGCCACGTCAGCCGCGCCCAGTTCGCCCCGCGCAGCATGCAGTAGATCACAATCATCAGCCCCACCTGCATCACGGAGGGGAAAATCAGCACCAGAGTCTCCTGGGAATCATCAAGCCGCTCCGTTCCTGCCGAGTTCACCCACGGGCTGACGAGACTCAGCATCGTGCCCACCAGCATCAGAATGCAGGTCAGGATGAACGCCGGGGGAATGGGTCGCATGTTTCGGTGGGAAGCCATGACCATTTAAATACTCCGGGCGTGCCTCCGTTGACAAGGCAATTCCGCCACAAACCCATCAGGAATTTCCTGACGTGCCCGCTCCCGGCTCCCGGCTGGTTTTCCGCCGGATCCGTTCTATCTTCCCCCATGCGCCGCCTTCTCCTTTCAGCCGCAGCCCTCTGTCTTCTCCCAGCCTCCGCCCCGGCCGCCGGCGAGGCGGACACCGTCCCCGAGCCCCTCGCCCGCGAAATCGTGCAGACCTCGGCCCGTCTTTTTTCCGCCCTCTACGACGACTCCCTCGCTGGCGCAGCCACCCTCGCGGCGGATGTCGACGCCTTCCTCGCCACTCCCAGCCAGGCCGGGCTGGAAAAATGCCGCGCCTCCTGGTCCCGTGCCCGCCTTCCTTATTTGCAGACAGAAGTCGCCCGCTTCTGGAACGGCCCCATCGATAACGGCGACGGCCCCGAGGCCCGGCTCAACCCCTGGCCGCTCGACGAAGCCTTCATCGAGTCCACACCCGGCTCGGGCGTGACCGGCCTCATCAACGACCCGAAAAACTGGCCCCGCCTCACCCCGGACCTCCTCGCCGAGGTCAACAACAAGGACGGCGAGAAAAACATCTCCTGCGGCTGGCACGCCATCGAATTTCTCCTCTGGGGCCGCGACCGGCGCAAGGACGGCCCCGGCGACCGCCCCTTCACCGACTACTCCGCCGCTCCCGAGGCCCCCCGGCGCGGCGAATTCCTGAAATCCGCCATCGCCCTCCTCCGCACGGATCTCACCCGCCTCACCCGCGCCTGGCAGGCGGGAAAAACCGACAACTTCCGCGCAGGCTTCGAGGCCCAGAGCGCCTCCCAATCCCTGCGCAACCTCATGACCGGCTGCTACCAGATGGCCGGATTTGAACTCGCCAGCGAGCGCCTCATGGTTCCCTACGACACCCGCGCTCAGGAGGACGAGCACTCCTGCTTCAGCGACACCACCCGCCAGGACATGATCTCCAATGTTCAGGGCATCGCCAACCTCTGGCTCGGCTCCTGCACCCGCCTCGACGGCACCACCATCCAGGGAAAAGGCCTCCGCCACCTCGTCGCCGCCACCGATGCCGAGATGCTCCCCCTCCTCGACCAGCACATTACCGACGCCCTCACCCGCGCCCGCGCCATCCCCCAGCCCTTCGACCAGGCCATCCTCGGCCCCGACACCGCCCCCGGCCGCCGCGCCATCCTCGCCCTCGTCGAGACCCTCGAACAGACCGCCGACCTCACCGCCCAGTTCGCCAAGCGCCACAACCTCGAGATCGACGTCGAGTCCCACAGCGAGTAGCCCACCCGGCCGCGGCGGCGCATGAAAACCCTCATCTTCCTCCCCACCCAGGGCCCCCACCTCCCGCGCTCCGGTCCGGCGGACCAGTTCGACTGGCACGTCCAGTGCCGCCTCGCCGCCAGCCTCCAGCGAAACACAGAGGACTCCGTCATTTACGTCCCCTCCGCCTTCCACCAGACCGGCTCCCCGTCCGAACTCGACTACTACGGCGCCGAGCTGCGCTCCCTCGGAGTGCCAGAGTCCGCCCTTATTCTCGCCAGCCACGGCCTCGACACCGTCGAGCAGTGCGAACTCGCCACCGCCCTCGCCACCGAAACAGGCGCGCAGCTCATCGCCGTCACCTGCCACGTCCAGCGCCACCGCATCCGCTACCTCCTCCGCCACACCACCGTTCAGCATATCATCGCCCGGGGCACCCCCAGCCGCTGGCTCCACTTCACCCACCTCGTCCTCACCCTCGCCTTCCCCGTCCTCGATCTCCTCGGCCTCCGTCCCTGGTGGAAAGCCCGCCTCCACCACCGCCGCCTCGCCGGGAAACAGTAACCCTGAAAACCGCGAGGATTGAACAGAAGGCAACGGAGAAACCGGAGAAAGAACTTGTTGCCCCTGTGCCATCAGTCACCTGCCTGACGAAGTGGCTTGACTCTGATGTCCGCGCCAGAGGTGCCGGCACTCCGTGTTCTCCGTCCCCTCCGGTTCAATCCATTCCGGAATATTGGGCAACCCCGCAGCCTCGAGGAGTCTGGAAGCAGGCAGGTGAACATCAAAACACAGCCCCGCGTTCCGCCGCGCCCCCGATCGGATTGCCTTCCCGACGATTCAGTTCCGCATCGAGGAGGCACGGCTCGGGCACGCGGCACTCCCCAACTCCCACCCTCCAACGTCAGCACGTTCTTCCCCGCCAATTTTTCTCCTCCCTCATCCGCGCAGATCCTCGTTAATTCGCGGTTTGCCTTCCACACGTCCCCGGCCAGGTGGGAGGTGCGGCGTGACTTCGCAACCGTCGAAGCTCGGAGCGATGCGCGATGCAGAGTCCCGTGTGCTTTCCCGTTGATCAAACCCGGATGAGCATGGATCATGCGACCAGCCTTTCCACTGCCATGCCCATGCTTCCCATTGCCAGCGCCCTCAGCTTTTCCTTCGGCGAGACCACTGCCGCCGGCAGACTGGTTCTCATCGTCCTCATCGTTCTGTCGATCTTCAGCTGGACGGTCATGCTGACGAAGTTCGCCGCGCTGCGCCGGGCGCGGCAGGCGAACCGGGAGTTCCTGGAGGCGTTTCGAAATTCCGTGCATGCGCTGCAGCTCTTCGAGGAGAAGCAGACCTTTGACGACGCGCCGGGCTACGATGTCTACCTGGCCGGGTGCCGCGAACTCTCCTGCCACCTGGTCGGCGGACCGGACGTGGACGACACCTACCAGACGCGGCTGCGGGAGGCGAACCCCATTTCCCCCAGCCAGCTGGACGGCGTCTCCCAGGAAATGAAGCGCGAGGTGGGCCAGCTGACGCTCCAGCTGGAGTCCCAGCTGCCCGTGCTGGCGGCGGTCACGAGTGGCGCGCCGTTCCTGGCCCTGCTGGGCACGGCGTGGAGTGTGATGGAGGCCTTCTCATCAACCGCAGCCAGCACGGCACCCGCCCTGCAAGCCCTGGCCCCCGGGCTGGCCGGCTCCCTCCTCATCACGGTGGCCGGTCTGCTGGTCGCCCTGCCTGCGCTCTTCGGCTACAGCTGCCTCATCCACCGCATCCGCGCCGTGGTCATCGGCCTGGAGGCTTATTCGAGCGAACTCACGGCCATCTTTGCCAAATACTTCGTGGATCACGGCGCCGGATTTCCCCGCTGGGGGGACAAGCCCTCCCCTGCTCCGGCTCCCGAAGCCGCTGCCGCACCGGCACCGGCCTCGGCGCACTTCGCGGAGCCCCCGACCACCCACGAGGAAACCGGCCCGATCAACCCCATCGCCGCGCAGGTGGGCCCGGCGCTGGGGCATCCTGTCCACAGCCGCCCCCGCTACCAGGAGCCGGGTGATGGCTTTTCCCCGGAGAGCCGCATGAGACCGTGATCCCCGGCCACCGCCGCCCATGTCCGCCATTCCCAGACACCTCCAGCCCATCCCGGAGCCGCCGGTCACCCCGGCGCTGCACCTGTGCTTTTCGCTCATCGTCTGCTTCCTGCTCGCCCTGCCGTTCCTGCTCCAGGCCAGGGACAGCCGCCCTGCGCCAGGCCCGGCCACGCTGGCCATCGCGGCGGATCTCTCGCTCACCCTGGACGGCACTCCGGTCACCCGCCCCGGCCTCCAGCCAAACCTCAAAAGCCTGCATGAAAAGCACCCGGACCGCAGTCTGCTCGTCCGTCCCGCCCCCGGCCTGGCCGAGGAGGACCTGCTGGAGTTTCTCTCCCTCGCCAGGGGGGCCGGCTTCACCCGCGTCGCCATCGCGCCCCGCCCGCAGACTTGAAAAAATAACCCCGAATAACCCGCCACGCCGCTCCGTCACACCCCGCGTCCTCCTTCACCCACTCCACCTGCTTCACCCTCCGCCGCCATGCCCAGTCGCTCCACCTTCCTCTTAGTGCTCATCGTGCACGCTGTCATCATCGGCGCATGGTTCGCCACCGCAGGCGGCATGTTCAGTGACGAGACAGCCCAGACGCCGCCCTCCGACCCATGGCAGGCCCACTGGGTGGACCTCGATGATTCCGTGCCCGCCCAAGTCGCCCAGCTCAATGCCAGGCAACCCGTCCTGGCGCTGAAAGGAAAATCCAAGCCGGTCGCCGCCCCCACCGTGGTTAAACCCGCCGCCGACCTGCCCCCGGCCCCTCCCGTCCCGGTCGATCCGCCCGCCGTGGTCGTGAACGACCCGCCCTCAACTCCCCGCGTGGCCAAAGCGCTCCCTGCGGATTCGTCTTCAAAATCCAAATCAAACGAGAAGTCAGGCGATTCTCCTTCCTCAAAAACCGCCAGCGCCAAAGCACCCACCCCAGTGGTGAAAGAGCGTACGCCCGCCAAAACGGAAACCAGCAAGCCCGCCACCACCGCCAGGGCTGCCGAAGAAAAGAAAGCCTCCACCACCAAGCCTGAGGCCACCAAAACCCCGCCCGCCAGACTCCCCAAACACGCGGAAACCGCCACCCGCAACGAACGCGACCCCGAGCCCCGCCCGGACCGCAGCCCGCCGCGCAGTGACGACTCCCGCGATTTTTCCGCCTACCGCAGCGCCATCCGCGCCTCCTTTCATGAAAACTGGGAGCAGCCGCGCGGCCTCTTCGTTTCCCCGGACCAGCCCGTGGTCACCCAGGTGCGTGCCACCATCGCCCGCGACGGCACCGTGCTGAAGCGCCGCATCACCGATCCCTCCGGCATGGCCGAAATGGACGACTCGGTCGAGGCTGCCATCAAATCAGTCCGGCGCATCGCCCCATTGCCAAAGGAAATGAGTGGTGATACATACGAGGTCGATATCACCTTCCGACTTCGATGATTTCCCTGCGGCCGGCCCGCACCACTCCCTGTTTCTCAATCCGCCTTCTGGCGGGGCACTGTCTTGCCCTTCTTCTGACGGCGGGCGCCCTCACGGCGGCGGCTGCTGCCGAGTTTCCGCTGTATCTCCAGCCGCTCACCGGCAGCAATGGCGAGACCGTCACCCGGCTCCTGCGGGAGGACCTGCTGGAGTCCGGAGCCGTCACGCTGGTCGACAAGCCCGGCCCCGGCATCCCCACCGCCAGCGGCAGCGCCAGCGGAGGCCGTGTGAACGGCACCCTCACCGCCCCGGCTCCGGACCGCTCCGTCATCCTGACGAATCTCTACGAGGACTCCTCACTCAAACAGAACACCCACCTTTTCGCCGACGACCTCGTCTTCGCCCTCACCGAGACCGCCGGCGTCTCAGCGAGCCAGATCGCCTTCGTCGCCACCGCCTCCGGCAACCCAGCCATCTACCTGTGCGATGCGGACGGGACAAACATCCGCCGCCTCACCACGGAGACCGCCCCCTGCGTCTCCCCCGCCCTCAGCCGCGATGCCGGGTTCCTCACCTACACCACCTACCGGAACGGCTTTGCCGACCTCTGGCGCGTCGACCTGAACTCCGGCCTGCGCAGCCAGGTCGTCACCGCACCCGGCACCAACACGGGAGCCGCCCTCTCCCCGGATGGACGGCGCCTCGCCCTCACCATGAGCCATTCCGGCTTTCCCCACCTTTACATCACCAGCGCCTCCGGAAAAACAGGACGCCCTCTCACTTCCGGTTCCGGCTTTGACTGTTCCCCCTCCTGGGCCCCGGATGGTTCGCGACTCGTCTTCACCCGCGACGACGGCTCCGGCCCGCGCCTGGAAATCATTTCCTCCGCCGGCGGCCGCCCCCGCCCCCTCCGTCCCGGCCCCGCCAATGCCGCAGAGCCCGCGTGGTCCCCGGACGGCCGCTTCATCGCCTTCACCACCCGCATCGACGGCGTCTCCACCCTCGCCCTCACAGACCCCTCGGGTGCCAGACTGCAGCTGCTCGGGCCCGGTGCTTCCCCTTCGTGGGCGGCGGACTCCGCCCACCTCGTCTTCACCTCCGGTTCCAGCCTCCTCACCCTGAATCTCCGCACCGCCCGCAGAAAAACCCTGCTCGCCATGCCCGGCCTCGCCACTCCCGTCTGGACGCACTGAGACGGCCTCCGTTCCTCCCTCTTTTCATGGCAGCCGCCGTCATCTCCGCCATCCTCCAGCTTTTCGGCCTCCTCTTTGTCGGCTGGCTCATCCGCAGGCTCGGCTACGGCACCCGCGAGGACTTCGACAAGCTCTCGCGCATCGCGATGGACTTCTTCTACCCCGCCCTCATCTTTCACAGCGTCGTCAGCCACCTGGAGCCATCCCGCCTCCTCAGCCTCTGGTCCCTGCCCGTCCTCGGCCTCGGCATCATGATTGTTGGCGTCACAGCCGGCCTCCTCCTGCGCCGCGGCCTCGCCAGCCGGGATCCGGACATCACCCGCGCCTTCCTTCACATCTGCGCCGTCAACAACTACGGCTTCCTCCCCATTTTCATCCTCGAGCAAACCCAGGGCCCCGAAGTCCTCGCCCTGTTCTTCCTGTTCAATCTCGGCTCCACCCTCGGCTTCTGGACCCTCGGCATCCTCACCCTCGGCGGCCGGGCGGACTGGCCCACCACCCTGCGCCGCCTCGCCACGCCCTCGCTCCTCACGCTGCCCGTCGCCGCCCTCGCCGCCCTCGCCGGGGCGAAATCCTGGCTGCCGGATCCCCTGCTGCGCGTCATTGAGAAAACCGGAAGCCTGTCCGTGCCCCTCATGATCCTCATCATCGGCGCCACCGTGCAGGGCGTCTTCCAGCGCCAGCACCTGCGGGACATTCTCTACCTCACCGCCGTCCGCCTGCTCGTCATTCCCGCCCTGCTCATCGGCCTCCTCAGCCTTCTTCCCCTGCCCGCAGACGTCCGGCTCATCTGCATCATCGTCTCCCTCATGCCCGCCGCCGCCACCGCCGCCGTCATGACCCGCCTCTACGGCGGCCACACCGAGTACGCCGTGGCCGTCACCCTCCTCACCACCATCGCCTCAGTCGCCACCGTGCCCCTGGCGCTCCACTTTCTCATGTAATCGCCCCGCTCCCCGGGTGGGACTGATTCCAATTCGTTTTCAAAAGTGGACACCCCACCATCTCACCTCCATCCCGGAGTGATGGGCCATGAGTAGCCGGGGGGCGCCAGACCCCCGGGAAAGCAACCCCCAATGACCAGAACCCCCGAGGGGTTCTCCCATCGAGCGGAGGATGGGGCTACCCCTCCAGGGTAGGTCTCCGATTCACGGACTGCCGGGGGGCTCCGACCCGCGGCTATTCATGGATCACTCCTCCGGGGTGGTGAGGCAAATTCCATTTTTGAAAACGAACTGGAATGAGACCGCCTCGGGGCACTGCCGGCTGTCGCCCCCGCTCAACCAAGGCTCGCCTTCACCGGGATTGCCTTGAATTTCCGAGTCAGCTGCGTCAGGGAGCCCTCCACGGCCATCCGCTCCAGACTGCTCGCGCCGACGAAGCCTACCGCGTCCGTCTTTTCATTGATGTACGCCGCGTCCTCCGGCGTCAGGATCGGGCCGCCATGGCTCAGGAAGACGATGTCCTTCCGCCCGGAGCCGCGCGCCGCGTCGATCAGGTTCTGCGTCCATTTTGCCGCCTCGTCCAGCCCCACCGTCGCCCCCGTCACGCCGATGCTCCCGCCAATCGTCGTTCCCACATGCGCGATGATCGCGTCCGCACCGGCGTCCGCCATCGCACGCGCCTCCTCCGGACTGCTCACGTACACGATGCTGAAGAGGTCCATCCGCCGCGCCAGCGCCACCATTTCCACCTCCTTTTTCACGCTCATCCCCGTCTCCTCCAGGATCTGGCGGAACTTCCCGTCGATGATGCAGTGGGTCGGAAAATTGTTCACTCCGCTGAAGCCCATGTCCTTCACCTGAAGCAGCCAGTGCCACATGCGACGGCGCGGGTCCGTGGCGTGCACTCCGCAGATGACCGGCACCTCCTCCACAACCGGCAGCACCTCGTATTCTCCGATCTCCATCGCGATGGCGTTCGCATCCCCGTAGCTCATCAGCCCCGCCGTGGAGCCGTGCCCCGCCATGCGGAAGCGCCCGGAGTTGTAAATGATGATCAGGTCCGCACCGCCCTTTTCGATGAACTTGGCGCTGATCCCCGTCCCCGCACCCGCAGCGATGATCGGCTCGCCGCGCTTCAGGGTTTCGCGCAGCCGATCCACCACTTCCAGTCGGGTGTACGGGTTTCCTTTTCCAGTCCAGGCGTTCGGCATGTGTCAGTCGTTCAGGTGTTGTGTGTCAGTAAAAAATGATCGTCCGGTCACGCCACCGGGTAGGCCTTGGGCTTCTGCAGGGAGCACCACGGCTCCTCGTTGAAGACATCCACCGTAAACTCCCCCTCCGCCTCCACCGGACTGAGGATGGCCAGAAATTTCAGCACCGCCGGTCCCGGATTCAGCGTGGCGTGCGGCACTCCGGCCGGAATGTGCGCCATCTCACCCGCCTTCAGCCGCCTTTTTTCATGCCCCACCCACTGGTCGGCCTCGCCCTCGGTCACGTAGATGATCTCCTCGCGTCCCGGGTGTTTGTGGAAGTTGTGCATGTCCCCCGGCGGGAAGGTCGCCCGCACCAGCAGCAGTTCCTTCGCGCCTGTCACCTCCTGGTTCGACATCCACTCCACCGTACACCACGGTGCAGCACCGTGGGTTACTTCGGAGGCGGTCACAAATCGGTGTGGAGCGGACTGGGACATGAGGGCTTGTTCGGATGGGATGGTCACCATCCAAGCGCAGGCCGGAGCAAATGTCCAGCACCGCTAGCTGCTGAAAATCCACCGGTGTCCGCCAGAAATCCCACGCCGCCTTACTTGCCTTTCTTGTCCATCTTGCCGCCTCCGCCACGCTGGAAAAAAGATAGGTCCCGCGGCGGACGACCGCCGGGCGCCACCCCGCCCGCGCCGGCCGCCGCGCTAAACTTCGTGAACCCGCCGCCGCGCATCAGCCCCGCCCCACCCGGCTCCGCCGCCGCCTTTGTCCGCTCGGCGATGACCTCCGTCACCTGCTGCACCTGCTCCTGGTTCAGCCCGCTCGTCGGCAGCCACTGCTGCACCGCCGCCGTGTCGGAGTAGGCCCACGCCCGTGCCGTCTTCGTCAGCGCATTGCCCTTCTCCACCGGGTCCGTGATCGCACCCGCCCACTGGATTGCAGACTTCGGATCCTCCCGCACAATCGACCGGCTGAACGCGCTGATGGCCGCATTTTTCGCCGGGCCGTCCGCCATGGCCACCAGGTAGGTGCTGGCTGCCGTCGGGTCGCGCCGCCCCCACTCGCGGAAGCTGTCGTGAAAGGCCTCGCTCTGCGCCGTGCCAGACGGCAGGCTGGCCGCCCACGCGATCGCCTCGTCGGGTTTCCGCTGCGCCCACTCCCGCGCGATCCGCCCGATCGCATCCGCCGCAGAGGGATCCGCCGCATGACCGGCGATCCACGCCGCCGCCTTCTTCGTGTCCTTCTGCGCCAGATCCCGCGCGATTTCTGACAAAGCCTGGGACCGCAGCTTCTCATCCCCCAGCCCCAGCGCCCAGCTCGTGGCCGTCTCCAGCCCCTGCTTCATCTGCTTCGCCGCCAGCACTCCCAGCAGATTGTCCCGCTCGTTTTCCGGCACTCCCTGGATGATTTTCAGCGCTGCCGCCGGGTCGCTGATCGCCAGCCCGGAAATCAGCCCGGAGCGCAGCATCCGCACCACGTCAAACCTGTCCTTGCTGTCCTTGCCACCCTCCCCAGACTTCTGCTCCGCCGCCTTGGCCTCCAGCCACGCCATCGCCGCTGACGGATTCGCACTCGCCCACCCGGCCATGATCGAGTTCGCACTCATCCCAGCCTCCCGCCCGCCGGATTCCTTCATCTTCGCCAGCGCCCCAGCCCCGTCGATTTTCCCCCACGCAAAGGCCAGCATCGGCAGGTAGCGCATCGAGTCCCCGCCCTGCGCCTTTTCCGACAACGCCTTCCACGCCGCCGCTGCATTGTCCGGCGTCAGTTCGTCCAGCAGACTGGCGAACCTCTTGAAAGACTCGATTGGATTCGGGTCAGAAAGCACATCCCCAATGATGTCCGCCATCCGCTCCGCCGAAACATGCCCGTCCTTGTCCCTGTAGGATGCCCACTGGTCCGGCGCCTCAGCCCCGCGTGCCAGACCGCCCGCCTTTTCCGCCCCGGCAGCCCCGCCCGCCGTCTGCGAGAGTGCCCTCGGTCCCTTCGCCCCTTCAGCTGAAAGGGCCTTCCCCGCCCCCTGCGGAGCCGTCATCCTCCCCACCGCAAAGGCCCCAGCCGCAAGCGGAAGGGCTACCAGCAAAACAGTCACCGTCGGGTTTTTGACACTCATGATCCCCTCCCAACCCCGCACCCGCTGGAAAGTTGCACAATTCCGTCTCAGCCCCCAGTGGCCCCGCACCCGGAGCATCCTCACGCGGGACCTGTCACCCGCAATGCAGCCCCCATCAGGCAAGTGACAGATTACATGGGCGCAACAAGTTCTTTCTCCGTTTTCTTCACTCCCTCCTGTTCAATCCTCGCCGCTTTTCGGTTCACCGGCACGAAAGCGGCCCGGCAGTTTCCCGCCGGGCCGCGCAAAGTTCCTTCTGGAGTGCCGGAAGGTTATTTCGGCTTTGAAGGAGTCGGCTTGGTGCCGGCCGCCGGTGTTTTAGTTCCGGTCGGGGCGGCGGGGGCGTCCTTCTTGCCGTCGTCCTTCTTGATCGGAATGTCCTTCCTGACCAGCTCGCTCTTGGCGAGGTCGTCCTTCTGGAGCTGCTTGCCCACCGCGTCGCGGCGCTCGCCGGCATCCTTCACACCACCATCAGCGGCAGCGGAAAAGAGGGCGTGGGCGCGGATCAGGTCGCGGCTGCCGCCAATCCCCATTTCGTGAAGCTGGCCGAGTTCGTAGCACGCGGTCGGGTCGCCAGCATTCGCAGCGGCGGTGTAGAGCTGGCCGGCGGCGTTCAGGTTTTTCTCGACACCCATGCCCTGGAGGTACATGCGGGCGAGGTTGATGGCGGCGGCCACGTTGTTGGACTTGGCGGCGTAGCCAAACCAAGCGGCAGCGGCCACGACGTCCTGCTCCACCCCGGCGCCGGCCTGGTAGCGGGCGGCGGCCTCGTTCATGGCCACCCCCAGCCCGGCCTTGGCGGCCATCAGGTAGTGGCGGAAGGCGTTGGCCACACTTTTTTCAACTCCGGTCCCGGCATCGTAGCACACGGCCAGATTGAACGCCGCTGCGGCCGAGCCCTTTTCCAGGGCGGCCTTGTATTGCTCGAAAGCCTTCTTCTCATCCTTGGCCACGCCGACTCCGCGCTCGTAGCAGACGCCCACCTTCGCGATCGCGTCGGGCACTCCCGCGTCGGCCGCCTTCTGGTAGTAGGAGAAAGCTTTGGCCTCGTCCTTCTTCACCAGCGTGCCGTCCACATAGGCGTCACCCAGGGCGACGTAGGCCGGGCCGTAGCCCTTTTCACCGGCCTTCTGAATCCAGGCGAGTCCTTCCTCGCCCTCCTTGCCCTGGCCCTTCGATTTGGCGAGCTTCTTTTTGCCCAGCACCAGCATGCCCTCGACCTGGCCGCCGTCGGCCGCCTTCTTGTAGAGTTCATCGGCCTTGGCCTCGTTCTTCTGCTTCTCAAAGCCGAAGCTGCCGTCCAGCAGCATCGCCTGGGCGAGCAGCCCCTTGGCATTGCCTGCCTTTTCAGCCTGCTCGAAGTATTTCATCGCCTCGTCAAACTCGGCAGTCACCCCGGAACCGCGGGCGTAGAGTTCGCCGACGACCAGCGCTGCGCGCGCGGGAGCGGCGGCGGCGGCTTGTTTCAGCGTGCGCACGGCATCGGCCAGGCGGTCCTTGTCCTTGTCCGCCGTGGAGTAAAGCAGAAGACCCAGGTTGTTCAGGGCCGCTGCATGCCCCTTGTCGGCAGCCACGCGGTAGGCGCGCTCCGCCTCCGGCAGGGAGGCCGGGCCGCCTCGTCCATTCATGTGGCAAATGCCGAGGATGAAACTGCCATTCAGGTCGCCTTCCTTGGCCAGGGCTTCCGCCGCCTTGCGGGCTTCGTCAAATTTCCCGGCCCGGAACTGCTCCAGCACCGCCGTCGCCTTGGCAGACGGCTTGTCGAGGTACGTGGCGTTCAGCTCTTCGTCAGACGGCTTCACGGCGGGCGCGGTTTCGACCTTGTCCTTGTCGGGCAGGGCGAGGTTGGCGGCGGCAGGCTTCGCCGCATCCTGGGCCAGCACGACACCCACAGGGGCGAGCAGGGCAAGGGCGAGGACGGCCGGGCGCAGGCCGGAAAAACGGTTGGAACTAAGGAAGGCTGTGGTTTTCATGGGTTGGAGTCAATAATTAGGGGATTTCTAAAAAGCTGGCCATTCTAACAGGCCGTTTTGCTCCCGCAACTCCCCGTTTTAGGGCGATTCCAACCCGGAAATCTGTCTCACTCTTCGGAATCGCTCAGATCCACGAGGATTTCCCGGGGCTTGGCGCCCTCGCCCGGCCCGATGATGCCGCGCTCCTCCATGATGTCCATCATGCGCGCCGCCCGGGTGTAGCCGAGCCGCAAACGCCTCTGGAGCAGGCTGGTGGAAGCACGTTTTTCCTGCATGATCACCTCCAGACATTTGTCGTAGATTTCCTCGTCCTCCTCGGTCACTTCCTCGCCATCGCCGCCGCCGCCCGTGCCTTCCACGGTCGCTCTGGCATCCTGGGCATAGGAGGGTTTCGCCTGCTTTTTGCAGAACTCGACGAGCCGGTGCACCTCTTCATCCGTGACGAAGGCACCCTGCGCCCGCTGGAGCTTGGCGCTGCCAGGCGGGAGGTAAAGCATGTCGCCCTTGCCCACGAGCTTCTCGGCTCCCTTCGTGTCGAGAATGACACGGGAGTCCAGCCCGTTGGAAACCTGGAAGGCGATCTTGCACGGGATGTTCGCCTTGATGACTCCGGTGATGACGTCCGCCCGGGGCGTCTGGGTGGCCAGGATCAGGTGAATGCCCGCCGCCCGCGCCTTTTGCGCGATCCGGCAGATGGCCACCTCGATGTCCGCCGGGGCGGTCTGCATGAGGTCGGCCAGCTCGTCGATGATGACCACGATGTAGGGATAACGGTCCGGCACCTCGGGCTCGCGGTGCAGGTCGGCGTCGATGTCGTCCTCCTCGATGTCCCAGACGCTCTCGTCCGTGGTGCCGTCGAAGCGCTGCTGGACCACGGGCGCGTCCAGGTGCAGCTCGATTTCCTCGTCGGGCTTCGGCATGCGCACCTCGTGGGCGATGAGCGCGGACTCTTGCAACTCCTCCTCGCTCGGAGCCAGATCGTAGTTTTTGATCGAGTCTCCGTCACCGTCCGGCAGGAAATCAGGGATGGTGTCCTCCGCTGCGCTCGCGGCTTCCTCCTCGTCGTCATACCACACGACTTCTTCCTCTTCCACCGCAGCGCAAGCCGCGGCCGGACCGGCCGGGATTTCCCCGATGAGGTCCGCAGGCAGGGCGTCGGGTTTCGTCACGATTTTCGCAGCCGGTGCCTTTTCCGGACCGGCAGCGAGCTTGGCTGCGGCAGCCAGTTCGGCCGCGCTGCGCTTTTTGGGACGTCCGTTGAATCCGTCGAAGTTCTTCACCCCGCACTTGGCGAAGGTCTGGTAGCGGCGCTCCATCTCGTTCACCACCCAGCTCAGCGCCATGAGCGTCTTCTTCGGATCGGTCACGACCGGAATGACCAGGTGCGGCAGTTCGTTGTAGTGGGCCATTTCCACCACCTTCGGGTCCACCATGATGAACCGCAGCTGGTCCGGGGAAAACTGGAAGAGCAGGCTCGCGATGATCGAGTTGATGCAGACGGATTTTCCCGATCCCGTCGCCCCGGCCACCAGCAGGTGCGGCATGGCGGCCAGGTCGCCCACGATCGTGTTGCCGTAAACGTCCTTGCCCAGCGCCACGGGCAGCTTGGCCTTCGTTCCGGTGAAAACGGGGTCCTCCAGCAGCTCGCGCAACGGCACGGCCACCTTCTCGCTGTTGGCGATTTCAATGCCCACCGTGTCCTTGCCGGGAATCGGCGCGAGGATGTTGATCCGCTCCGCCTTCGTCGCCCGGGCGAGGTCCGCCTCCAGCGCGGTGATCCGGTTCACCCGCAGCCCCTCTTCGGGGTAAATTTCATACCGCGTGATCGTCGGGCCGCGCGTGATGTCGCCGGGCGAGACCTTAATGGCAAAGGTCCCGAGAGTGCGGATAATGGTGTTCTGAATCGCCAGGAGCGCGGCTGGGTCCGCCGGTTTGCGGCCTGAGGTGTCCTCGAGGTCGAGCAGCTCGACCTCGGGCAGCTCGTAGTGCGCGAAGTTGCCCGCCCACGTTGTGTTGACGAGCGGGGCGCCGTTGCTGTCCTTGCCCTCGCGCGCCTTCCGGCGCAAATCAGCCAGGCTTGGCTTGTCGGGATCGCGCTCCGCCCGGCGGACGCTGGAGTCCACGATCTTCGGCTCGGGCTTGGCCGGCAGCGGCAGTTCCATCTGCACGGGCTCGACCGCGTCTTCACCAGCCTCGATGCCGCCGCTCAGCGCCTGGCTGACATCAGCCGCAGCAATCACCAGTTCATCATCCAGCCCATCGGCAGACACCTTTTTCGAAACACGGGAGCCCCGTCCCTTCTTCGGCTTCGCCAGCTCCGCAGCAGCGTATTCGGCCTCCAGCGCCTGTATCTCGCCCATCGGCGTCAGCGGCTTTCTAAACGGCATGGCGGCAGCCCGTTCGATGCGGTCCTCCTGCCACTGCTCATACCAGAGGACGAGCGCCTCCTTCACCTGCACAAAAAAGCGCACCGGGTGGAATCCCGTCAGCATGATGAACCCTATCACGTAGGCGACAAAGGCGAGGAGCACGGCCCCGACCCGTCCGAAAAGCTTCGCCAGCAGCTCGCTGCCCAGCACCCAGCCGATGCCGCCACCGGAGCTGAGCATGTTCTTCTGCCGGGCCCATTCCGTCAGGAACCACGGCTGTACATCCATCAGCACACAGGCCGCCAGCAGCCAGACCAGCAGACCGTAAAAGTGCCCCGCCTGAAATCGCTGCCGGGAGACCAGCATGTTCACCCCAAACCAGATGAGCGCCGTCGGAATCAAAAACGCGGGAGCGCCAAAAATGAAATACCCAAACCCGGAGCCATACGCGCCCACCTTGCCTATGATGTTGTGCAGCGGGTCATTGCCCGGCGACTGCGCGGAGAAGGAAATCGACGAGGGCAGATCGCCCGGCGAATACGAAACCAGCGACAGGTAGCCCGCCATGCCGAGGGCCAGGAGGATCAAGGCCATCACAAACCCCCACGGCGTTTCAAATTCCGTGGGCGTTTCATCCTGGCGGCGTTTCAGGCGGCGTTCGGTCATTTCTTTTCTGGGGTAAACTGCTGATTCTCTTATGCCAGACTGACGAATTCCCCCGCCCGTCCGGCGGAAAATTTTAACCGCCCCGCGCCATGGTGGCAATGATTTGTTTTGAAAATCTTAGAAACTTGGACTGATTGACAATTATGGAAACCTCACCAAACCGACTGCTGATCGTTTTTCTCAAGGCCCCCGTGCCTGGGGAAGTGAAAACCCGCCTCTGCCCGCCGCTCACGCCGGATGAGGCGGCTGCGGTCTACCGCAGGCTGGTCGGCCACACTCTCCAGTCGGTTTCCGGCCTCTCCCCCGCCCCGGCGCTCTGGCTTTACCACACCCCGCCGGACGCCTCCGGCCAAATCCAGGACGCTTTCTCCCCACCCGCCCACGCCATTTTCAAGGCCCAGCCTCCAGACACGGACCTCGGGCAGCGGCTGGAATTCATTTTCCACGCCGCCTTTGCCGCCGGCTTCCAGCACGTGGCCGCCATCGGGACGGACTGTGCGGAACTCGCCCCCGCCCACCTGGAGCAGGCCTTCGCCGCACTGGAGCGCAACCCGGTCGTCCTCGGCCCTGCACACGATGGCGGCTATTACCTCATCGCGCTCAGCCAGCCCGCGCCCGCACTTTTCCGCGGCATCCCGTGGAGCACGGAGTACACCCTCACCTCCACCCTCGCCGCAGCCCACCGGGAGGATCTGCCCGTGACCCTGCTCGACTGGCTGCACGACGTGGACACCCCGGCGGACCTCGACCGCTTTCCCGCGCTGCGTTCATGACGAGTGCATGAGGGAACTGTCACGAGAAATGTGGCACTTCCGACACATTCAGGACTAGGCTTTTCTGCACCCTGAAAAGCTCCGCCATGAAACACCTCCGCACCACCCTCTGCCTGCTCGCCACCAGCCTCATTCCAGCCGCCCGCGTCTCCGCCGACGCGTTTCTCGACGTGTCCAATGGAATGGACACCATCCACACCATCGCCGGCCAGCACGTCGCCGTGACGAAGGACGCCTTCGGCAACGCCTTCAACCAGTGGCAGTCGTCATTTGAGGGTGCCCGGGGCACCAGCATGATCCTGAGCAACCCCCACATGGCTGCCGCCGACGCCTTCGGCAACATCTACGTGGCGGACAAGGCCAGCCATTCCGTTCTCATCATTTACCCCGACCACACCGTCCACACCTACGCCGGGACGCACACCGCCGGGTTCAACGGCGACGGCCCCGCCCCTGCCACCAGCCTCCAGCTGAACAATACCAACGGTCTTTACGTGCTTCCAGACGGCACTCTCTACCTGCTCGACCCCGGCAATCACCGCATCCGCAAGGTCGACCGCAACGGCATCATGACCACCATCGTCAATGATCCGGAGCCGAACTGGTATCCCTCAGGCCGCGGACTCTGGGTTTCTCCGGATGAGCAGACCATTTACTACACGAACGAGTTCGCCCCCGTTCCGCCCTCCATCATCGCCGACGGTGCCGTGGTGAAAAAATGGACCGCCGCCGGAGGCATTCAGGTCATCCAGGCCAAGTCCATGGGCTGGCGCAACCCGGCCAACCTCGCCGTCAACCCGTTGGACGGCAAACTCTACGTCACCGACCGCGCCGAGGAGGACACGACTAAAATCGAGCAGGGGCTCTGGCGCATCGACGGCGTCAACCTCCGCACCCGCATCACCGGCAACGGCACCCAGGCATTCCCGTTCGATGGCCAGCTCGCCCTGAACAGCTTCATCGAGGAACCCCGCGGCCTCGCCTTCCTGCCGAACGGCTCCTATTTCCTCTGCGGACACAAGGACGGCAACGTCTGGTACATCGACACTACCGGTCACATCCATAAATACATCGCCGGCTTCGCCAAAAAAGACGTCTACTCCGTCCCAGACGGCGCGCACCCGCCCCTCGCCAGCGTCCAGGTCATCACCCAGCCCCGCGCCATCACCCTCGCGCCCAACGGAGCCCTCATTGGCGTCTGCAACGACAGCGGCTTCATCTGGGTCGTCTCCGCCAGCATGAATCCAGCCTTCCCACCACTCATGCCCGTCAGCGTGCCCGCCAGCCTCACCTCCGCCCTGCTCCCGGCTCACACCCTTCGCCTCACCTGGCCCTCCACGCTCATGCAGACCGTCGTCATCGAGCGCAGCACAGACCTTGATCCCGGCAATTGGGCACCGATCAGCGCCTCCCGCGCCACTGCCGCCACCACCACCTTCACGGATCCCGACGCTCCCTCCTTCACCCGCGCCTTCTACCGCCTCGTTCCCCCCTTCGCGCCCTGAGTTCCGGGCAAAGCTGCCGCCCGACTCCCCGTCGCCGCCCTCTCTTCCGTCGGAAAAAACGCGACCCCACGTTCTCCGGCAGACACCCCGCCACTCAGGACTGCCACCGTCCCCCCCGCGCCAGCCTCCTTGCGAGCGGCCCGCCGGGGGAACAGGAAAGCCGACAGCAAAGCCGGCAAACAAACTTACCTCATCGCCTCGAAGCGCTTGCGCAGAATATCCTTCTGGCTCGCTCCGTCGAGCTTGGCGCGGGTCGAGTCGATCCACTTCTGCTCCAGCTCGTTCTTGGAGGGACGCTCCTTTTTGTAGAAGACGCCAAATTTCCCCGGGTACTGCAGCTCGGCCACCTTGAAGGCGTCGACTTCGCTCGTCACGTCGTGCTGGGTTTCGTCGATCACGTCGAAGGTTCCACCCTTGCGCGGGTTGCCGTCGTCGAAGGAACCGGGGAAGAACATGATGCACTCCGACAGGCACTCCACGACGCTGAATCCCTTGTGCTGGATGGCGCGGGTGAAGATGTCCATCATGTGGGCCACCTGCATTGCGTGCGTGCGGCCGATGAAGCTCGCTCCGCTGGCCAGCAGTTGTTTCATCGGGTTGATCGGCTGGTCGACCGCGCCGGTCGGGTCCGTCTTGGACTTGTAGCCGATGGGACTGGTCGGGCTCGTCTGGTTCTTCGTCAGGCCGTAGACAAAGTTGTCCATGATGACGTAGGTCAGGTTGATGTTTTTCCGTGCGGCGTGGTTCAGGTGGTTGCCGCCGATGCTGAAGCCGTCGCCATCACCGCCAAAAACGAAGACGTGAACGTCCGGGCGGCTCAGGGAAATGCCCGTCGCCAGGGGCAGGGCGCGACCGTGAATGAAGTGGATGCCGTGGCTGTTCACGAAATACGGGAAGCGGCTGGAGCAGCCGATGCCGGCCACGCAAACAATCTTCTCGTGAGGGATTTGCAGCTTTTCCAGAACCTTGTAAAACGCCGCCAGAACGGCGAAGTCGCCACAACCGGGACACCACGTCGGGTGGTCGGCGGTCAGGGCTTTTTTCGTCAGTTTTTCCCCCTCAACAGGAGGAGCAGCAGGAGCAGCGGCGGACATGATGGTTTTTTATATGGGGTGTGGAAACGCGGGCATTGTGCCCCTCCGTGGCAGGATTTCCACGGAAAAGTGAAGAATCTCTCAATAGTGGAATCTCCCACTTCCCGGCACCTGGGAGCGTCAATTCGGCTTCGGCAGCCTGTAGACCACGTCCTTCGCTTCGTCCGTACCGCCATCGTTTTTCTGGTCCCAGCCCGCACTCCAGAGCCGGCAGCCGCCCTCCGGCGCCTTCTCGTAGAAAAACGGCTGCCCCGTGGCCGGATCCCGCGGCACCCCGCCGGGGAAAAACGGAGCCAGCTCCTCCAGCCTGTCCGGATACGCGCCCGCAATTCCAGACCAGCCCCAGCCGGGGTTGGGAGCTGTTGAGGGCATCCTGCAGGGCGATTTGCGTCACGTTCCTAGGCCATCCCCTCAAGCCGAAAAAAGACTCCGGGCTTCATCCATGAGGGGATTCTCGAAAGCGGTGGCGTACGCGTCCAGCGTTGACGCGCTGAGGCGGAGTTGGCGGCCGGTTTTGCGCCAGTTGGAGACGGCATCGAAGACTTCCCGCAGGACGACTTTGGCTGCGGCTCCTTTCAGCCCAAAGCGCGGAGCACTGGCCAGAGCCGCCTCAATGCTGGGTTCATCGTCATCCTCCGTGATGGGCGTCTTGTGCAGTTGTGTGCGATCAATCTCGGGCACAGGATTGACATCGTACGCAGGAGAGAGCGCCCAGTGGCCGGCCGTGCGCATCAGGAATCCGTGGTTGCGCAGGTGATCGTCGCAGTTGCTGGCGAGGAGCGAGAAAACCAGACGACGCCACAGTTCACGCAGGTCATTCGTGGTATCGTCGCCGAGCTGGCGGATGCCATCAGCAAGCATGGAGTAGGCACCGGACTGGCCAGGCACGAGGCCGAGGAGGCTGTGCGCAGAGATGAACGGGATGCGCTGCTGGCCAATCCGGTCGAACCTAGTGATGACTGAGACGTTTTTTCCCTTCACTTCCACTAATTGATGCTCAGAAACCGTCACGCCCGCCTTTTCTGCGAGCGTGAGGGCGAGGATTTCACCGGCGGCAATGTCGCGCACGTCGTCGGGTTTGGGAAACTTGGCGATGGCGAGCCGGCCGTTGGCGAGGAGCACCGCAGACTTTGGCCGCGCCCCGCCGAGCGGCGAGCCCTGACCAAGGAGAAAACGAAGGTCCTGAGCGGTCTCCGTTTCACCATGAACGGCATTGGCAGCGTTGAGCAGGGTGTTGACTTGCACAAGCGGCGGGATTTTTCCGCCTCCACTCATTGAAAACGGAGCACCAGGGTCTGCGCGAAAACGGAGCGCTCCGATGCGGGAGGCGTCGTCGAGCGCCAGAACGTAGTCGATATCCTGATACGGCTTGCGGTCGAGCAGGCGCTTCCGAACGGCCCGCTCAATCAGCACCCGTCCCCAGCGATCCGGCCCGCAATCCTGCATCGCGCCGAAAAGCACGGAACTGTGGTGGGCTCCGGCACGCAAAGGCAACGATGTTGGGTCGATGGCAAATGCCCCCGGCCGCTGAAGCCACGAGTGGGTGTATTCAAAAGTAACAGAGGCACTGCGCTCCGCCGTGTGCAGACGGCCGGCGTGATGCGTTTCGCCCTCCCAGTCGATGTAAACCTCGACGCTCATGCACGAGTACGGCGGATTCGTTTGGGCAGGCGGCGTTCATCCAGGCTGAGCGCCAGCGCGTCGGTGGCAGGGGCGGCAAGGTTGGCGAGACGGTCGTGCAACTGAAGGACAAACGCGGCGGTCGCGAGCGTGCCGACAGCCACGCTGGGATCACCACGCTCCATCCGCCAGAGAGTATCGCGGCTGATGAAAAGCCGCTCTGCCATGTCGGCGGTGGCGATGCCCCTCTTGCGGCGCGCCAGCGCGAGGTCGCGCCCCAGCTTGCGGAGCGCATGGGCGGCGGGAAGCGGCAGGGATGGCGTCGTTGACATGGCCGAAATTGTCCGCTATGGCAGACGTTGTGTCAAACAGCGTCTTTCATAACAAACGTTAAATTCCCTTCAGGAGAACCCCGCCCAAGGGAACAGCTCGCGCTTGGGTGAAGGTGCCCCGTCATTTCCCCGCCACCGGAGGCGCGGAGGGGGCGCTCTTCAGCACCTGGGCGGCGCTGAGGCCGAACTTGTCGGGGTCGTACATCAGCTCGGCCTTGGCGGGCGGGGCGGTGACGCTGCCCTCCGCAGTGACGCGGGCCAGGTATTGCACGCCGTAGCGGCCGCCCTGCCAGAGTTCATCGCAGAAGAAGAGCCCGCGGTCGGCGCGGAGTTCGCTGAAGCTGATGGGCAGGGCGCGCATGGCCGCAGGCTGGCCGGGGGCGGCGGTGGCGGTGGCCATGCTCTTGAACTCCGGGTTCAGCGCCTCCAGCGTCGCGGGGAGGGCGTCGTCGATGGCGAGGTAGTCGCACGCACCGGGCACGTCCACGGCGAGGTCGATGACGACCAGATCCCCGACCTCCAAGCCCTCGACCGCGCTGGTGGTGCCGTCTGGGGCGAGTTTCTTGTAGGTGCGGGAAATGGTGAGCCCCTGGCTGCGGGCGTCCATCGGCACGCGTGGCGGGCGGGCTTTCGCGGAGAGACAGGCGCGGAAACTCGTGCCAGCCGGGCTGGCCAGGGTGAGCGCTGTTTTTGGCTGGAGGGCGACCACGATGCTGCGGGTGGCGGGCGAGCCGGGGAAGCTCACCTTTTGCTCCTGACCGGCCCAGGCCAGGGTGACGTCGGTGGGTTTCAGTCCTTTGGCATTGGCCTGAGTCTCGGCGGCCAGCGCAGTGACGGCCCAGGCGCTGTCATAGGTGGTGCGCCAGGTCCCGCGCGGGGAACGCTCTTGGAGGAGCCTCCCGGTGAGCGCCGCCACCTGCGGGGAACGCGGTGCGACCTTCGTCCAGGCCATGAGGGAAACGGAGGTCATCGGGCTGTCAAAAAGATTGCCGCGCCAGCCTTCCAGCTTCGGATCCACCGGAGCGGTCAGCAGTTTTTCCGCACGTCCGCGATCCCCGCCGCTGCCGGTGATGGCCAGGGCCAGGAAGGCCCGCGCCGGAGCGGGAAGCAGGGCCAGCTTTTTCGCCAGCACCTCGTGGTAGCCGGGCTCCGCACGACCAAGCAGGCTGAGGGTGTAGGCGGCGAAGCACCGGTAGGTTAGCTCGCCCGGCTTGCTGAGTGCGGCCGAGTTCCGCAGTTGCTCGGAGAGGTAGTTGGCGAGTTCGTCGAGGCGCGGCTTCGGCACCACGGCGCCATTTTGCTGGCAAAGGGCGAGCACCATGCCGCCGTAGCAGCTGATCCACAACTCGGCCTTCGCCCCGCCCGGCCAGTAGGCCAGACCGCCGCTGGCCGTCTGCATGGAGAGCAGGCGGTTCACGGCGGTGCGCAGGGCTTTCTTCGCGTCCTCGGGGGACTTGCTCACGTTGGGCAGGGCGTCGCGATTGCCGTTGAGCGCGATCCACGGCAGCGCTGCGGACGAGGTCTGCTCCGCGCAGCCATACGGATAGTGGAGAAGCCAGGAGACGGCCTCTGCGGCTTCACCCAGGCTGCAGTTGGACAGCGTCACTTCCACCTGCCCTTTGCCCGCCAGCAGCTCGGGATTCACCCTGGCGAGCCGGTTTTCCCCGCTCGGCCCGGAGACGGAGGCAAACTTGATCTCGCGCAGCCACGGCTCGGCCAGGCCGATCTCCAGCGTGGACTGGACGGCGTCCGTCAGCGTGCCCGCCGTAGCCGCCCAGCGCCACTTGGCCGGACCGGGCTCGGTGAAGACCACCGGGAAAAGCACCGCCTTCGTCGCCCCGGCGGGCAGATCCACACTCTGGGTGACGGGACCGGCGGCTTTTGCCGTAGCGTCCAGAGTGAGGGCCACGTCCACCTTCATGGCTTCCTTCGTCGTGTTCATGAGGATGCCCTTCAGCATGACCTCGTCCCCCACGTTGGCAAAACGCGGCAGCGCCGGCTCCAGCATGAGCGGCTTGTTCGTCAGGAAACTCCCCTCCCCGCTGCCAAACTTGTCCGCCCCGGAAACCGCCACCGCCATCACGCGGAACTTCGTCAGGTTGTCCGGCGCCTTGAATTTCACCCGCACCACGCCCGCCGCGTCCGCCTTCAGATCCGCCTCCCAGAAGGCGGTCGGCTTGAAATTCTTCCGCATCTTCTCCTGCATCGCGTCCTCGTTTCCGCCTCCGCCTATCATGTAGCCCTTGTTCGTAAATTCCAGCTCCTTCGGGTTTTCCGGCAGCAGGGAAATGAGCGAGAGCCCCGTGTCCACCCCCAGCATCTCCGTGGTGTGGAATTCGTCCCACGGCGTGGGCGTCTCGTATTGCACCAGGCTCAGCACGCCCTCGTCCACCGCCCAGAAGGTCACTTCGGCACCCGCTGCAGGCTTGCCCTGCGTCGTGATCGTCGCCGTCGCCTCGATTTCCTCGCCCGGCTGGTACTCCGGCTTTGCCGTTGTCACCGCCACGCCCAGCTGGGTCGCAGTGTCCTCGACATTCAGCTGGCAGAAGCCCACCTTGTACTCCGGCTGTTTGAACTGCCTCGTGTCATCCGCCGCACCACGAATGACCATGACGGAGACAAACACATTCGGCGCATCACCCGCCTCCACCGGCACGTCCACGGCCTGCGCGTTGCTCTGGATTTCGGTGAAAAAGTGACGCTGCACCTTCAGCCGCTCCACCGTGACGAGGGCGCGGCCCAGCACCGGCGACTTCACCAAAACGTGCGCCACCTCTCCGGCGTGGTACTTCTCCTTGTCCGCCGTGAGCTTGATCTTCACCCCGTTCTCCTCTTTCCAGCTGGCCCAGTCGGTACCGTAAACCTGGAGACTGGTGGACGACTGCACACTGCGTCCCTTGCCGTCCTTCGATCTCACGGTCACCTGGTAGTACCCTGGCTTGGCCGCCTTGAAAAGATACGGCTCGGTGTTCTGCCCCTTCGGCAGGATCTTCACCGGCGCTTCAGCCACGATCTCCTTTTTCGCCTCGTTGCGCACGTTGGATCCGCCCCCTGCCGTCTGCACACGCACCTGGGTCCAGGACACTTTCTCGATGGTCAGCTTTGCCTCCACTGCCTCGCGCCACGGCTGGCCGTCATTTCCCGCCGCGCAGAACTCCACCGGCACCGTGTCCCCCGCCCCGACGGCCATGTCCACATCCCCGAGGCCGAGGTAAAAATCCGAACTCGGCAGCACATGAGTGAACCGCTCGGTGATCGTCTGCTGGTTCACGTCCGTCACCTCCGCCGTCACCCGCAGCTCGCGCGGGCTGCCGGCGAAGGGCGCTTCCGGCACTGCGAATTCCAGCACTGCCGCGCCCTTGTCACTCAGGGCCGTTTTTTCCTGGCCGGTCACCAGGCTCTGCGTCACCTCCTCTTCCGGCACTTCATGCCAGCCATCCTCGTCATAATAATACGAGCCCCGGTGATCGAGGAAGGTGAAGTCCGGGAACGCCTCACTGGAGAATGAATCCCGATGGACCTCCGCCGTCCAGGCCAGCTTCGCCTTGGAGAGCGACTTGCCCAGCATGTACTTCGCCGAGAGGGGCAGGCTCGCCTTTTCCCCGTCCAGCTTGAGATCCGGCTCGTTCATGGCGATGGAGAACGTGTTCGGCTTGTAGTCCTGCACCAGCACCGTGTGCATGAAGCTGCGCCCGTCCTCGGACTCCTCGTCCTCGCCTTCCTTCGCCGGTTTTGACGGAGGGAAAATGAACGTGAGCTGGTACTCGCCCAGCGAACCGCCAGCCGGGAGGGCGACCGCTCCATCGATGCCGCCCGTCTCGCTCACCGTCACCTGGCGCTCGGTCAGCAGGCGCCCCTGGGCGTCGTGCACCTTGAGCGTGGCCTTCGCCAGGGCAGGCGGCAGGCTGAATCCGGCCGTCGTCACCTGGCGCGCCAGCACTTTAAAAAAGACGGAATCCCCCGGGCGGTAAACAGGCCGGTCCGTGAAGGTGATGACCCGACGCTTTGCCTCGTCCGTGCGGTCGTAGTCATAGGGCACCTGAAACTGCCACATGCCCAGCGTCTGCGGACTGGCGAACTCCACCGCGTGCAGGTCGCCCGCCAGTTCGGCCATCAGCCACTCTGCTCCGGTGCGCGGCAGCACCGCAGTGCCGTCCGCAGCGGTTTTCGCCGACGCCTTCTTGCGGTTGTCATGGTCGAGCATGGTCAGCTCCACCCCGGCCAGCGGCTGGCCCGTGGCGTGGGAAAAGACAAACACCATCGCCTCCTTCGCCGTCGTCTTCCACGCCAGCCCGAGATCCGTCAGCTGCACAAAAGCCTGCGCCCCATGCTTTTTCCGCTTCGCGATTTCATCCTTCGGCTCGCCCTCCGCCGTGATGAAAAGCGCCGCCGCCTTCGCCTCCCCCACCACATCGGCCCACTTCAGCTCGATGTCCTCGGACCTGTCCAGCGCCACGGCGGACTCGTGCGTTTTCTCGTAAACCTTCCGACCCGGCATGGTGTCGAAAGGAATCCTGTAGTAGTTCGAATCATCCTCGCCCTGTTTCTTTTCCTCCTTCACCTCAGGCCCGTTCTCGTAAGTCCGCCAAGCGCGCAGAGCGTAGATGAGCGAATCGCGATCCACCTGTTTCACCCTGACGGTCAGGTTTTTCATGTTCGCCGTCTGCACGGCAAAGGCCCGAAGCCCCGTGCTCAGCTGGCTCGCGCTGAAGGCAGGCAGGGCCACGGCTGGTGCGACGGGCTCAAAGGTCACCGAGTCCTGGCCCGCTTCGGTCATCTCGGTGCCATCCAAAGCCTTCAGGCCCGGGGCCACGGTCACGGTGTACGGCGTCTGCACAGAAAACTCACCGTCGATTTCGATCCGGCGGTCGTCTTTTGGCAGAGCGATCTTCATCCCCGCCGGGGCCGGACTCACTGAAACCAGCTTGCCGGCCTGCTCCCCGGTCACGTCCTGAGCCAGATCCTTGTTGAAATAGACGACCAGCCGCTTGGGCTCGTTCAATTCGTTGCTGGCGTAAATGTTTTTCACCGCCAGAGGAGGCACGGTGCCGATGCCAATCGCGTCCTCCTCCGCAGTCTTCACCTTGCCGTCCGCACTGGACAGGCCCGCCGCGAGGACCAGCCTCCAGTTTTCCGCCACTGGCAGAGGCTGCTGCGGTTTGACCACCAGCACGTGGGGCAATACCGTGTCCGGCGGCAGCTTGGCCCGGTCCGCCTCCGGCCCAAGCGGCGTCAGCAGGCGCTGGGTGAAACCCTGATTCAGCTCGTAGGACGGAGGCAGATCCTTCAGCGCTGCCTGGCTCACCACCGCAGGCATCTGGGCTCCCTTCGCCACATAGGACAGGCTCCGCCCCGCCGCAGCCGCCGTCACCGGCGAATTGAAGAGCAGAATCAACCGCGGCTCACGCGGCGCATTTTTCGCACTGAAGCTGTTGGGGAACCTGTCCGTCACCGCCAGCCCCGCCACCTCCGCCTTCCACCCTGCCCCCGCCGCCACCGGAGCCCCCGCCAGATCGGCCAGCCCTTCCTTCAGGGAAAACTGGTGCGTCTGCCCCATCGCGGGAGCCTCCAACGGTTCGAATGTCCCGCTGGACTGGCTGCGCCAGACGAACCTCCCCTTCCACGCCGGCTTCACCACCACCGGGCTTTCCTCCGCCTCCCCCATCTTGTTGTCCGGGACCATGTCCGTCGGGAACCTCAGCTCCAGACTTGTGGCCGCAGTCAGCAGGCGGGTGGAAAATCTCGCCTGAACCCCGGCGGGCTGGGGAGTCTGGGCATGCAGGCTGGAGACGAGGGCGACTGCCGCGACTGCGGCCAGAAGCAGGAAGAATGCTGTGCGTTTCATGTTGAGAAAAGTGTTTGAGAGGGTCGTGGTTCGCAGACTCTACGCAGCCCGGTTCGCCGCTCTTTCGCCATACGCTAGCAGATTCTATTGCCCTGGCCACGCCCGATTTTTTCTCCGGAAAGGCCCGCGCGCCGGTACGCCCGGGGTCGGTGCCAAATTGCGGCTCGACCAGTCCCGGTGGGAGGGGTAAGAGTGGCTCCGGCCTCCCCAGGCCCAGGAAAGATGACATACACCGTGCTCCAGCAGCCCCCCACCACTCCCAGCGCAGCCGTTGACCGCAACCCGCCCGGCGGCTCCGGGACCAGGCGGCGCTTGATCGCGCGGCTGCATGGCAGCCTCATCAGGCTCCCTGCATGGATTTCTGTCACACTCATCGTGGCACTGACGCTCGGCATCGGATGGCTCGACTACCTCACCGGCTGGGAAATCAGCTTGTTTGTCATCTATGCCGCGCCGCTTCTCCTGGCCGTCTGGCTGGGGCAGCGGCCGCTCGCCTTCTTCCTCGCCGGGGCCAGTGGTGCCGTCTGGTGGCTGGCCAACAAAGACTCACATCCCTACCACACCACTTGGGGGTACAACTCGGCCATGATCAGCCGTGTCGTTTATTTTTTCGCCGTCGTCCTCGGTGCCTCCGCCGTCCGCGCCCGGCAGGTGGCCGATGAGGAGCGCATCAAGGCGCTTGAAGAGCTGCGGCAATTGCAGGGCGAAATTGTCACCGTCGCCGAGCGGGAGCAGCAGCGAATCGGGCGGGATCTTCACGACGGCCTCTGCCAGCAACTGGCCGCCATCAGCTGCGCCGTCAGAGCCCTCGCTGACGATCTGAGGGATGAGAACGACCAGGCCTTCGTGGATGCCACCAAAATCGAAGAGGCCCTCCAGCAATCCGGGCTGGAGGCGAGGGATCTGGCCCGCGGCATCTTTCCCGTTCATGTCGACCAGAGCGGCCTGGCTGTTTCCCTGGCCGGGCTTGCCCGCACCACGGAGACACTCACCGGTGTGTCGGTTTCCTTCGTGGAGTACGCCGGCTCCGTCGCCCTCACCCCGGCTGCCTCCATGCACGTCTACCGGATTGCACAGGAAGCCATGGCAAATGCCGTTCGCCACAGCGGCGGGGACAGAATCGAAGTCTCCCTCATGCACACCCCCCGCGGCCTCTCGCTGAAAATCACCGACAACGGCCGAGGAATGCCGCCGCGCTCAACCAGCCGCCCGCAAGGATTGGGCCTGCGAACGATGCGCTACCGCGCCTCCATCCTGGGCGCCGAGCTTTCCCTTTCCCCCGGACCGGGCGGCGGCACCGTGCTCTCCTGCCTTGTGCCCAAGTCTCCACCACACCAGCCCCAGTGAAAACAACCGCGCTCAATCCCGTCCGCTCCTCCTCCGCCAGTTGTCGCAAGATCATGCTCGTCGACGATCATCCGATGTTCAGGGAGCACCTCAGCCAGCTCATCAGCCGGGAACTGGGCATGAGCATTTGTGGCGAAGCCGACAACACCGTGGACGCCCTAGCCCTCATCAGGCAAACCAACCCGGACATCGTGCTTTTGGACATCACTCTCAACGGGGCCAACGGACTCGAGTTGCTCAAGGAACTCAAAAACGACGAGAACCCTCCCAAGGTCCTCGTCCTCTCCATGCACCCTGAGGAACTCTATGCTGAACGCTCACTCAGAGCCGGCGCCCGCGGCTACATCACTAAAAATGAAGCCTCCACGGAAGTGGTCAAGGCGATCCGCCAGATCGCGGCAGGGGAAATCCACGTCAGCCAGAAGTTGACTTCACAACTCCTCGGTCGGTTCAGCGCACAAAAAATCGACCCGCAGGACAATCCAGCCTCCGTCCTGGCTGATCGCGAACTCGAGGTCTTCCAGCTTCTTGGTCGCGGGCAGTCCACCCGCGACATCGCCACCGCCCTCGGACTTGGTGAATCAACGGTCGAAACCTATCGCGCGCGCATCAAAGACAAGCTGCGTCTAAAAAGCTCCGCCGAACTGTATCTCCAAGCCGGTCAGTGGGTCAGAACCCACCTCGAATAGCCTGCCGTTGATTCCGCCGCAGGGCTTCCATTACGGCCACCAGCCGCGATTGGACAGATTCCCGTTGCCTGCGCGTGATTCCAATGTTTGCTGGTCTTTCGGAAAACGGCCACTTCTCCCCACTCGGGATTTCCGCATGGTTTGAAAAATCACTGCCCGTTCTGAAAAATCATAGATATTGCACTTGCGTGATTCCAGATTTTGTATAACAATAATGAAAATCCGATCAATTTTGCGAAATCAAGGGCTGTAAGGCCTCCAAGGTTCACCACAATGAACCCCCTCGCAGGACTCGATCATATTTTCCAGATTGCTGACCTTTAACCACACATCCCATGCCGCCAGAAGAAGCTCCAGAACTCATGACCGTGAAGGAAACCGCTGAATATCTGCGGATTCCACTCCCGACCGTCTACTATTTGGTCCAGCGCGGACAGCTGCCGGCGATCCAAATTGGCGGACGCTGGCGCATCAAGCGCAGCCTCCTCGATCGCGACATTTTGCGCGAGGACAAAAATGGACAGCCCACAGTGCTCGTCGTTGATGACGATCCTCAGCTCCAGGGCTTGTTCAAGCAGTTCCTCAAAAAGGCCGGCTTCTCCCGCATCGTCGTGGGCACCGGCTCCGAGGCCATCCAGCATGCTGAAAAGCAGACCTTTGACCTCGTTTTTCTTGACCTGAAGCTTCCCGACATTCCCGGGGATGAACTCTATAAAAAGCTCAAGGAAATCCATCCTGACATGCCCATCGTCATCATCACCGGCTACCCGGACAGCGAGCTGCTCTCCAAGATTCTTGCCAGTGGCCCCGTGACGGTGATCCAGAAGCCGATCGAGTTCGAGCAGCTCAATCGCACGGTGCGTCAGCTCGGCCACAAAGGCGCGGAACTCCCCGCGTAACCTCTTTCCAGTTTCCCGTTCTGGACAAACGGAATTCTGGTTGTTCTGGTATATGAAAACCGGAGGCTCCTTCAAGGGCCTCCGGTTTTTACCTGTCGCGGAAACACGTTCGTCCCTTGTCGCACATAGTTTTTCCGCCAGGCCGGTAAACCAGGCCAGGAAAAACCCCACCGCACACGTTCGCTCTTGCGGTAAAACTAAACTCAGCGCCACGTCTCAGGCATCCCATGATCCACCATCAGGCGAAACCTGATCAAAAAAGTGATTTTTACTTGCCTGGCCGGAAGCCACCAATTAAATCTTGCACGCTCCCCTTGGACCGCTACCCATTTACGGAATTCCACCAGAACCCCTGCTCAACCCGCCACCATGACTGAAGCCGATCTCCCGCAAAACCTGCGTTCCCTCTACCAAAAGGCAGAAAGCGCCTTGCATATTCAGAACCACGGTTATGCGGTTGAACTATTGCTGCCCATCATCAAGCAGGCCCCCGAATTTCTCGAGGGCCGGAAGAAGCTGCGCAAGGCCGAGGGCGCTGCCAAAAAGGCCGCCACCAAGAAATTCTTTTCCATGGGCGGCGGCGGCCTCTCCTTCATGAAGGTGCAGGGCAAGGTCAAGAAGGAGCCGCTCGCCGCCATCAATGAGCTGGAGGACCTGCTCAAGGAGGATCCCTACAACCCGCAAGGCAACAATCTTTTGTATGAAGCCGCCATGAACGCGGCCAACGCGGGCTCTGCTGGCATGATCGAAACCGCCGCGTTCGCCCTGGAGACCATCCGCGAGGGCAACCCTGAGGACACCAAGAACATGCACCGGCTTGCCGAGCATTACGTCCTCAACAAGGAACCCGAAAAAGCCGCCGACATCTACCAGGCCATTGTTCGCGTCGATCCCACGGACGGCGTCGCCCGGAAAGGCCTCACCAATGCCAACGCCCAGTCATCCATGCTGCGCCAGGGCTGGGGACAGAAGGAAAGTGTGCGTGATCTGCTGCGCAACAAGGACCAAAGCTCCTCCCTCGAAGCGGACAACCGCAAGGGCATGACCCGCGAACAGCTCGAAGAGCGGCTCGCCGAGTGGAGCGCCAAGTACGCCGAAGACCAGACCAACATCACGGTCGTCAAGCGGATTGCCGACATTTACGAGAATCTCGAGGACTTCAACAGCGCCCTGAGCTGGTACGAATACGCCTTCAGCATTAGCAATGGCGACGTCTCCCTGCAGGCCAAAGTTTCCCACCTGCACGAGAAGATCGACGAGATGCACATCCACGAACTCCAGGAGGCGCTTACCTCCGCCCCCGATTCTCCGGATGCTGCGCAAAAACAGGCCGAGCTGGACGCCCTGCGCCAGACCCGCGTCGACCGCCAGATCGCCAACGCCCGGGACCGCGTCGAGCGGAATCCCACCGATCCCGCCGCCCGTTTCGACTTTGGAGTGGCCCTTTACAACGGCGGACATTTCACGGATGCCATTCCCGAACTGCAGCGCGCCAAGAGCAACCCGCACATCCGCACCAAGGCTCTCCTCACCCTGGCCCGGTGCTTTGAAGGCAAGGGCGTCAACGACATCGCTGCCAACACGCTCGCCGAGGCAGTGAAGGACCTGACAGCCATGGACGCCGTCAAAAAGGAAATCCTCTACAGCCTGGGCCTCATCCACGACAAAATGGGCCGCAAACCCGAAGCGCTCGAATGCTTCAAACAAATCTACGAAGCGGATTACGGTTACCTCGACGTCGCCACCCGCGTCGAATCTTCCTACTAGCCCAACTCTCAGACTCTGAATCAACTCCGCCTCCTTCCGGCACGGCGCTCCCCGTCCACTTGCGGTTCAGGGCTCACCTGCCGCTTTGTAAAAACCATACTTTTACTTGCAATTTGCGCAAGGCAGTTCATTCTGACAACATTCTTATTAGATTTGCATTGCGTTTCTAATTATTAAGATAATTTGTCCATAAACCTAAGCCAATAGGAGAGGTTTCCAAACCTTCCGCAACCCTGATACATCACCCATGTCCGCACTCGAAACAGCCAGTCCTGCCAAGGGAACTCCCGAAGTTGAACCCAAAGGAGTCATCCCTCGGAAGTCGATTTACCGGCTTTCGATTTACCAGCGCTGCCTGCACAAGCTGCAAGACAATGTAATCGAAACAGTTTCCTCCGAAGCTCTGGCTCGGGCGGCGGGCGTGAAACCGACCCAACTCCGGAAGGATCTCGCCTACTTTGGCCAGTTTGGCACCCGCGGCCTCGGCTACAACGTGATCCAGCTGACCAACGTCATCACCGAAGTGCTGGGCATCAACCGGCTTCAGCCGGTGATCCTCGTGGGCGCAGGCAATCTTGGCTCCGCGCTGCTCCGCTACGCAGGGTTCAACAAGGAGGGTTTTGAAATTGTCTCCGCTTTCGACATCTCGCCCAACAGCCACAGCCGTACCGGCCAGGGCGTGGCTGTGCGGCCGCAGTATGAACTGCTGCCCTTCGTTCGCGACAACAACATCAAGATGGCCATCCTCACCGTGCCGGCCAACCATGCCCAGCAGGTGACCAACGAGATGGTCTCCGCCGGCATCCAGGCGATCTTGAACTTCACCCCCATCGTTCTCCAAGTCCCCGAGCACGTCGTCGTCAGCAACGTCGACCTCGCCGTGGAGCTTGAAAACCTCAGCTACTTCATTCGCTAGCCGTCCCGGCTCCCGACACCATGCCGGGCTCGGCCGCTTCCGGGGACCTCGACCTTGTTGAGGTCCCCGTTTCGTTTTTCGACCTCGCTGCCACCCTCGGTTCGGGCCAGGCCTTTCACTGGCGGGAGCAGGGATCCGGATTCCTCGGCCTCATCGGTGACGAGCCAGTCTGGCTCGACCAGCCCGCCCCCGGACTCATCCGCTGCCCGCGCGGCACTCAGGCGCTGGTCTCGCACTACCTCGGCCTGAATGCCGACTACGGTGCCCTCCGTTCCTCATTTCCAAAGAAGGACCGCGTGCTGGCCAAAGCCGTGGCCTGGAGCCCGGGCCTGCGCATCTTGGAACAGCCGAAGTGGGAATGCCTCTGCGCCTTCATCACCTCCTCCCTGAAGCAGGTGGCGCACATCAGCCGCATGTCCCACACCGTCAGGGAAAAATTCGGCACAAAAGTCCGCCTCGGCCCTCATTCCCTCTGGACTTGGCCAGCACCGGACCGCCTCGCACGAGCGGGCGAGACCAAACTCAGAGCCTGCGGCCTCGGCTACCGCGCCCGCTCGCTGGCCGAAACCGCCTCCCGGGTGGCGGATGGCAGCATCGATCTCGAAGCGTTCGCTGCCCTTGACGATGAATCGCTCATCGAGGCCCTCTGCCAGTGCCGGGGTGTCGGACCAAAGATCGCCCATTGCGTTGCCCTCTTCGCCTACGGCCGCATGGGTGGATTTCCCATCGATGTCTGGATTGAGCGGGTTCTCCGCGACTGGTACTTCCCAAAGCAGCCGGACGTTTCCCGCCGGGAGCTGGAGTCCTTTGCCCGTGACCACTTCGGGCCCAACCGCGGCTTCGCCCAGCAGTTCCTCTTCCACTACGCCCGCTCCACCCTGGGGCGCGGTGGCAAGTCCCCCACCCCGCGCCCGGATTGACACCCCTACCGGTCTGCATTCCATTGGCCACATGAATTTGACCGACCACCCCGGCCTCATGGTCAACCGGCGCACCTTTTTCTCCCGCCTCAGCCTTGGTCTGGGTGGCGCCGCCCTTTCCCACCTGCTCGTCGGAGAAAAGGCGCACGCCGCCACGCCCGCCGGACGCGGCGAGCTGGGCCAGCCCCACTTTGCCCCGAAGGCGAAACGGGCCATCTACCTCTTCATGAGCGGCGGCCCGTCCCAGATGGACCTCTGGGATTACAAGCCCAGGCTCAACACGGACAATGGCAAGGAACTGCCCGACTCCGTCCGCCAGGGCCAGCGCCTCACCGGCATGAGCGCCAACCAGGCCTCGCTCCCGCTCGCCGGCTCCGCCTTCAAATTCGCGCAGCACGGCCGCGCCGGCACCTGGGTGAGCGAACTGCTGCCGCACACCGCTAAAATCGTCGACGACCTCGCCGTTGTCCGCACCCTCAACACCGAAGCCATCAACCATGACCCGGCCATCACCTTTTTCATGACCGGCTCCCAGATCGCCGGGCGCCCGTCCCTTGGCTCATGGCTCAGCTACGGTCTGGGCAGTGACAATGACAACCTGCCTGCCTTTTGCGTCCTCGTCACCAAGGGCAAAGGCGGCCAGCCGCTCTACGCCCGCCTGTGGGGCAACGGCTTCCTGCCCGCCTCCCACCAGGGGGTGAAGTTCCGCCCGGAAAAGGAACCCGTCCTGTTTCTGAACAACCCGGACGGCGTCACCGGCCCGGCCCGCCGCAAGCTCCTTGACCGGCTCAACGAACTCCACCGGCTCGAATACGACCGAACGCTCGACCCGGACCTCAACGAACGCATCGCCCAGTACGAGATGGCCTACCGGATGCAGACCTCAGTGCCCGAAGTCACCGGCATCGAGGGCGAGCCCGACCACGTCTACGAAATGTACGGGCCGGATTCCCGCACTCCGGGCACCTTCGCGGCCAATTGCCTGCTCGCCCGGCGCCTCATCGAGCGCGGGGTGCGCTTCGTCCAGCTTTTCCACCAGGACTGGGACCACCACGGCGGCCTGCCCGGCGCCATCCGGGGCGAGTGCAAGCAGACCGACCAGGCCTCAGCCGCCCTCGTCACCGACCTCAAGCAGCGCGGCCTGCTCGACGACACCATCGTCGTCTGGGGCGGAGAGTTTGGCCGCACTGCCTACAGCCAGGGCAAGCTGACCGCCACCGACTACGGTCGCGACCACCACCCGCGCTGCTTTTCCGGCTGGGCCGCCGGCGGCGGCATCAAAGGGGGCGTCGTCCACGGGGAAACGGACGACTTTTCCTACAACATCGCGCGCGACCCCGTCCACGTGCACGACTGGCAGGCCACCATCCTCCACTGCCTGGGCGTGGATCACGAGCGCCTCACTTTTAAATACCAAGGACGCCGCTACCGCCTCACCGACGTACATGGAAAAGTCGTCCCCGCCCTTCTTGCGTAAGCCTGGAGGCTCACTCCTCCGCCAGCAGTTGCGCACGACAGCCCGCCAGTTCCGCGAGGGCATCCTTGTCCAGCTTCGGCCAGGCCAGCTTCAGCCCCCGCAGCGCTTTTACGACCACGTCCGAGACCATCAGCCGCATCGCCAGCTTGTCATCGGCCGGCACCACGAACCACGGAGCCTCCTTAGTGGCCGTTTCCCGGATCGCCGTCTGGTACGCCTTCTGGTAGTCGTCCCAACGGGCTCTCTCCTTAAGATCCGCCGAGGAAAACTTCCAGTTCTTTGCCGGATTGTCGATCCGCTCCAGAAACCGCCGTCCCTGCTCCCGTTTCGAGACGTTCAGGAAAAACTTGAGCACGATGGTCCCGTTGTTGTGCAGGTGACGCTCAAATTCCCGGATCGCCCGGTAGCGCTTTTCCCACAGCTCATCCATGTCCTTCAGCTCCTCCCTTGGCAGCTTCTGCACCTGCGTCACGATCTCCGGGTGCACCCGCGTCACCAGCACCTCCTCGTAGTAGCTCCGGTTGAAAATCCCGATCCGTCCCCGCTGCGGCAGCGCCTTCGTCGTCCGCCAGAGGAAATCGTGGTCCAGCTCCTCCTCGCTCGGCCGCTTGAAGGCCGTCACCTCCACCCCCGTCGGGTTCACCCCGGTCATCACGTGGCGGATCGTGCTGTCCTTGCCGGCTCCGTCCATCGCTTGAAAGATCAGCAGCACGCTGAAACGGTCGTGCGCATAAAGCTTCTGCTGAAGCTCGTCAATCTCCCGCCGGTAGTCCGTCAGAAGCAGTTCGTAGTGCGCTTCATCACGATAGGGTGGCTGCTTCAGCTTGGTATCCCGGCTGTCCAGCTTGAATTTTCCGGCGCCGTCAATTCGGAGCACTTTGCTTGTCAGGTCTTTTTTCATCGTCGTCAGGGCTTCTGCCGCCACACCATTCCCCCTCCTGGCCGTTTCGGCAAACACTTCTCCCGGCAGATTCCTCGTTGCTACCGCGCCCGAAATCAGCTACAGGAAGCCCTCCTTTCCCCGATCAGCGCTAAATTTGGCGTAAAAAACAGAAAAACCATAAATTCAACTCGCTTTTTCCTTTAACTTTCCGTAAACTCCCTCCGAATTATCAAGAAAACCATGCAAAGAGAATCAGTAGTTGTGACAGGAGGCGGCGGCTTCATTGGAGGCCACCTCATTCGCCATCTTAAGGAATTGGGCTACAAAAAGATCCGTTCCGTGGATCGGAAGCCCATGGATGAGTGGTATCAAGTTCACGACGGGGTGGAAAACCTCGTCATGGACCTGGACTACCGCGAACATTGCGTCACCGCTGTCCAGGGCGTCAAGCACGTCTACAACCTGGCCGCCGACATGGGAGGCATGGGCTTCATCGAGAACAACAAGGCGCTCTGCATGCTGAGCGTCCTCATCAACACCCACATGCTCATGGCCGCCAAGGATGCCGGGGTCGAGCGCTTCTTTTACGCCTCCTCCGCCTGCGTCTACAATGGCGACAAGCAGACCAACGCCGACGTCGTCGCCCTCAAAGAGGAAGACGCCTACCCTGCCCTTCCCGAGGACGGCTACGGCTGGGAAAAACTCTTTTCCGAGCGCATGTGCCGCCACTTCCGCGAGGACTACGGCGTCCAGACGCGCGTCGCCCGCTTCCACAACGTTTACGGCCCCTACGGCACCTGGGAGGGTGGCCGTGAGAAAGCCCCCGCTGCCGTCTGCCGCAAAGTCATCGCCGCCAAGCTCAGCGGCAAGCACGACATCGAAATCTGGGGCGACGGCAACCAGACCCGTTCCTTCATGTACATCGACGACTGCCTCAAGGGCTGCGTCATGTTTCTGGAAAACGACATCATCGAGCCGCTCAACCTCGGCTCCAGCGAACTCGTCACCATCAACGGCCTCGTTGACCTCGTCGAGGACATCGCCGGCATCAAACTGAACCGGAATTACAACCTCGGCGCACCCAAGGGCGTCAACGGCCGCAACTCCGACAACACACTCATCCAGAAAAACTTTGGCTGGGAACCCTCCATCCGCCTGCGCGACGGCATGAAGAAGACCTACGACTGGATCTACAGCGAGATGACCCAGCCCGGCTCCCCCTACCTGAAAGCCTGATTCCTTTCAAACCCCAAGGGCCGCGTCCTCACCGGGCGCGGCCCTTTTTGGTGTCAGGGCTTCACCTCGGTTCCCGGTCCCGGCGCCAGTGCGATCAGCCGCGTCGCTGTGCGGAAAATCAGTTTTCCTCCCGCCACGACAGGCGTGGCCTGGCATTCCTCATTCAGCGTAGACTTGCCCAGCAGCGTGAACTTATCATCCGCCGCCACCGTGGCCACCTCTCCCGTCCGGCTCAGGCAAATAATGCGCCCCCCGACGCACACCGGCGAGCTGTAGACCGGAGTGGTCACGCGTTCATCCCAGAGCACCTCGCCATTGGCCGCATTCATGCAGCTCAGCAGCCCGCCGTCCTTGAGCAAAAAGAGGCGCTTCCCCACCGCCACCGGCGTCGGCACGTACGGAATTTTTGAAGACGGGCTGTAGACCGTCTCCGCCTTCCGCTTTCCGTCCGCCGAGCCCGGCTTCACCGCCACGCTCCCCTGGCCGTTCCCTCCCTGCCCCACCGAGGCAAAGATTAGCCCGTCCACCCAGACTGGCGAGCCCACGGACCTCGATCCATTCACATTGTGCTCCACCTCCCAGAGCTTTTTGCCCGTTGCGGGATCTATCCCCATCAACGCCACCGGATTGCTCGCCACCACGATCTGCTTCTTCCCGTCCACCTCGATCACCAGCGGCGTGCTGAACGAAGAGCGCGCCGTGGCCCCCGTGTCGCACTTCCACTTCACCGCGCCATTCTTCGGGTCCAGCGCATAAATCCCGGCATCCTTTTTCTCCGAATGGTCGTTCGGCACGATCAGCAGCTCCCCCGCCAGCACCGGCGAGGCCGAGCCCCCGTGCTCCTCCTTGAAAAAGCCGAGACTTTTTTCCCACAGCTTCTTCCCCTTGTGGTCCAGCGCCAGCACGTGCCGCTCGTCCTGCTTTGCCAGCCAGGTCACATAGACGCCCTTCGCATCCACTGCCGGCGATGACGCAGCATACGAGTTCAGCTTGTGCTGCGGGTAAACCGTGAACTTGTCCTCATACCGCCACAGTTCCTTCCCCGACGCTGCGCTGAAGGCGATGACATAGCGTACTCCCGGCTTTGCCGCGTCCTCCGCCGTCGTGATCACCTCATCCCCCCATGCCACGGGCGAGGAATGCCCCCGCCCCGGCAGCTTCGCCGTCCAGGCAAAATCCTTGTCTGTAAAATTCGCCGGCAGCCCCGCCAGTTCATCCACACCCGTTCCCTCAGGGCCGCGGAATCTCGACCAGTCCGCCGCCGGCAGTGCCGTCAGCGTGGCCAGGGTGAAAAAAAGAGACGAAATCAGGCGCGCATTCATGTGGGTGGATTCGGGGTTGGTGTCGTGACGGCTGATCTTCCCCCGCCCGGAGCAGAAGGAAAGAAAAAACACACCCCGTGCCAATTTCAAAACCGGCCAGGCATTTTCCCCACCACCCGGCCACCGAACCCACAAGCCTGCTTGCAATGTGTCCCAGCCCCGGCCTAAATGCGCCACACCCGCAGCCCATTCACTTTTTCTCCCATGTCTGAATACGTCTCCCATCTCAAAGAAGCCCTCGCCCGCGCCCGGGCGGAGGTGAGCCGCGTCATCATCGGCCAGCGCCAGGTGGTGGACCAGTGCCTGATCGCCATTTTCACCGGCAACCACATCCTGCTGGAGGGCGTGCCGGGAGTGGCCAAGACCCTCCTTGTCCGCACCCTGGGCCGGGTGCTGGGGTGTGACTTCGCCCGCATCCAGTTCACCCCGGATCTCATGCCGGCGGACATCACGGGGACAAATATTTTCAGCATCAAGGATTCCACCTTTTCCCTCGTCCGGGGGCCGGTCTTCACCTCGTTCCTGCTGGCAGATGAAATCAACCGCGCCCCGGCCAAAACCCAGTCCGCCCTCCTTCAGGCGATGCAGGAACGCACGGTGACCATCGACCGGGAAACCCACGTGCTGCCCCCCAATTTCACCGTCTTCGCCACGCAGAACCCGATCGAATACGAGGGCACCTACCCGCTGCCCGAGGCGCAGAAGGACCGTTTCCTGATGAAGGTGAACGTCGAATACCCAAACCGGGAGGACGAACTCCGCCTGGCTGGGCAAATGCTGGGGGCCGATTCACCCGAGGCGCTGCTGGATCGCGGCGTGGTCCAGCCGATGCTCGGCCCGGGCCACCTGGAGCTGCTGAAGCAGGCCCTGTCCGGCATTTTCGTGAAGGACGAGATCACTGCCTACGTCGTCGATCTGGTGCGGCAGACACGCGCCAGTGAGCAGATCCTCACCGGAGCCGGCCCGCGTGCCACCCAGGCGCTGCTCCTTTCCAGCCGGGCCCTTGCCGCGCTCGAGGGGCGGGATTTCGTCACCCCTGACGACGTCCGCACCATGATCCACCCCGTGCTCAGCCACCGGCTCCAGCTGCGGCCGGAGTACGAAATCGAAGGCCTGACCGTCACGGAGGCCATCCGCAAGCTGCTCGACAAGGTGCCCGTGCCTCGGTAAGCCCCCGCGCACCATGTCCGCCCCCTCCCCCCGCCTGCTCTGGCTGACCGCACTGCTCGTCGTGCCGGTCGCCACCCTCGCGGGGCTGTATGCCGACCTCACCGGCCCCTGCCTCCTGCTCCTCGCCGTCATGGCCAGCCTCGCCCTCACGGACTGGGCGGGCTCCCGCTCCCGGCTGCGCAGCCTCGCCGTCACGGTGCCGCCGGTCGTGCATGCGACCAAGGGGCGCGACTTCATCCTTGATCTGGAAATCACCAGCCCGGGCCGCGCCTGCTCCCGCCTCCGCTTGGGCATGGCCTTTCCGCAGGAGTTCCGCCCTGCGCTGCCGTGGCTCGTCGTGGATTTCCCCAAGGGCGAATCCACCGTCCGCGAGTCGTGGGCCATCACCGCCCTGAAGCGGGGTCGCTACACCCTTGACCGCCTCTACGTCGAAACTCCCTCGCGCCTCGGCCTCTGGACCCTGCGCTCCAGCCTCCCCGTCAGCCTGGAAATCCGCTGCTACCCGGACCTCCGCCGCGAGCGCCGCCGCCTGGCCGCCCTCTTCCTCAACCGCAACGGCACCGGCCTCCACACCCAGCGCCAGGTCGGCAAGGGGCGCGAGTTTGACCACCTGCGCGAGTACGTCGCCGGGGACGACTATGGCGACATCCACTGGAAATCCAGCGCCCGCCGCGGCCAGCCCATCACCAAGACCTTCCAGATCGAGCGCACCCGTGAGGTGTGCGTCCTGATCGACTACTCACGCCTCAGCGCCCGCGAAACCAAAATCCCCGTTTCTGACGACGACTCCACCCCTGACCGGGTCGTGGAGGACGGCACCGGAGGGGAATTTGAAATCACCACCCATCTGGAAAAAGCCCTCCAGAGCGCCCTCATCCTCGGCCTCGCCGCCGAGCAGCAGCGCGACCACTTCGGCCTCGTCACCTTCGCCGACCAGGTCACCCGCTTTCTCCGCCCCGGCAACGGCACCCAGCACTACAACACCTGCCGGGACTCCCTCTACACCCTGGAGCCAAAAATCGTCGCCCCGAACTTTGAGGAACTCTTCACCTTCATTCGCAAGCGGCTTACCCGGCGTTCTCTGCTCGTCATCCTTACAGACCTCAGCGACCCCCTCCAAGCCGAGAACTTCTGCGAGCACGTCCACCTCATTTCCCGACAGCACCTCGTCGTCGCCCACATGATCCGCCCCGGCACCGCCAGGCCGCTCTTCAGCCGCACGGACGTCACCTCCACCAGCGACCTCTACGACGATCTCGGCGGCCACTTCCTCTGGCACGACCTCCAGGAAGTCGCCCGCGTCCTCGCCCGCCAAAACGTCCACCTCAGCCTCCCCGAGGCCGCCGACCTCACCGCCGACGTCGTCACCAACTACATGAACGTAAAACGCCGGCAGGTGCTGTAACGGATCAATTAAGGTTGAACATAAAAACCATGCGCCAAATACCGTGAACGTAAGACGCCGTCATTTGGATCAGCCCTAAAACTGACCAACAGCAGGGGGCCGCTTACCCCTTCAGCCCAGGATTTCCCAGTGCCCCCCTTGCGCGGCCCCACCCTGCCGATCACCTCCTTCGCCTTCAGCCGGTTGATCAGCGTCTCCACCGTCCGGTCAGACCGCCGCAACCGCCGCGCCATCTCAGGAATCGTTACATCAGGCTTATCCTTGATTATTTTCACGATTTTTTCCTCAAATTCACCAAGATTTGCCGGCAAGATTTCCACCGCGTTTTTTCCCGAAGTTTTTCCCGCAATTTCTCCCGCAATTTCTCCCGAAATCTTGATTCGCCAAATGGTGAGCACAAACCCATTGCGTATCCCCATCTCAGGCTCCCTCACTCCCGCCTCCCGGCACCGGAAAATCATGTCCCCGATGCCCGTCCCAAGGCGCTCGATATACTGCGTCAGATAGAGCGGTTGGGCGAGTAATGGATTGTGCGGGATGGACGGATGCGGCTGGCGCAGGCTCTCCAGCGTGAGCGCGCTCGGCAGGCGACCCGGGTTCCAGATTTCCAGCCGGTCGGAAAACAGCATCACCTGCACGCTGCCATGGCTGGCATAGTCCCTGTGGGCCACCGCGTTGACCACGCCCTCCGCCACCACCTCGCGCGGGATTTCATACGCCACTGGAGCCTTCGTCCCCGCCGCCCTTGTCCCCACCCGCAGGGCCAGCTTTGACATGACAAAATCCACTGCCTGATCCACTTGCGCAAACACTGTTCCCCGGTAAACGTGGTAGGACGGAATGGGCTTCGCCACCTCAGTGCCGTGAAAATGAGCGCACTTGATCTCCGCCGCCGGCATGAACTTCTGCGGATCCCGGCCAAAGAGGAGCAGCGCCGCGTGGGTCGGCCGGCCCCCGTCCAGCAGGTTCAAATGCGTCAGCAACTGCCTCCCCGTTGCCGACTCCCGAAGCGGAAAGCCGCGCGACGCCCGCGCCTCACGGATAAACGCCTTCATGCCCGCATCATCCAGATCCTTCAGCCCCGCCCCCTGGCACGGAGCCGCGTCAAACGGGCCGTGAATCAGCATTTTCTCCTCCCCCAGCCACGCCACCAGCGACGCATACACCGCCGTCAGCAGCCCCGCCGCATCAGCAAACCGGCGGCGCACCAGTTCCTCCCCCGCACGCCGGATCAGTGCCTTCATCTTCGGGTGCTTGTCCTTGTCATCCTGCCCCTTCACATAAATCAAACGCGGCTTTCCCAACTCTCCGGCGTGGTTGAACTCCCGCTCAGTGGGCGAAACGCCCCCTTTTCCCTCAAATCCGTACTCATCTCCAAACAACCCAATGTAAACATCACACTGCTCCACCTCCCTCAGATAAACCTCGTCCGCACTGCGGGACGCCGCCGGGACATCCTCGAACAGAAATGGCTCAAAAAATCTCATCATCAACGCATCCCCTCGCAAATAATCGCGCAGAGTCGCCCGCTCCACGGCGAACTCCTTTTGCACACTGCTGATAAAAATGCGGACCTGCTTCATAAACGGCGGAAAGCGGCGCATCATGAAGCACGGCCGCACAATGATCAATCCCGGAACTCCATCCTCCCGATTTTTCACCCCACCACGACCCCGGTTTTATCCCGAAGTTTATCCCGAAGTTTATCCCGAAATCAGCCATCACAATCCCCTCACCACAAGAGCGCTGCAACCAGTCCGCCCACCCCGAATTTTCACCGCTGCGGTACGCAGTTTTTGGCGTCTGTGCCGGCCTGATTTCCGGCCCATGCTGGGGGAAAAATGGTGGTCCCGGCAGGAATCGAACCTGCACATCTGGCTTCGGAGGCCAGCGCTCTATCCGTTGAGCTACGAGACCAAAACAACCGCCATCTGGCGGGAACAACCGCTTTACAGCGGCGGGTGGCCAACAAATAGTAGGCACTCGATTCATGCAACAGAAATCACGACGCATCGTCATTAAATTCGGCAGCGGCATCCTCACGAAGTCTTCGGGCGTCGGGCTGGATACTGAACAATTTGAAACCCTTGTCCACGCGATCAGCGGATTGCGCGCGGCGGGGCACCAAGTCATCGTGGTCTCAAGCGGCGCGGTGGCTGCCGGGACCATGGCCTTTGGCATGACCACCCGGCCCACGGACACCGCCACCCTCCAGGCCTGCGCCGCCGTCGGCCAGACGCGCCTCATGCGCCTCTACGAGAGCATGTTTCGCGAGCACGGCCTCCTCGTAGCCCAGCTCCTGCTCACTTTCGACGACTTCGCCCAGCCCGCCCGCCGGGCCAATCTGGAGAACACGCTCAACCGCCTTCAGGATTTCCCCAACGTCGTCCCCATCATCAATGAGAACGACTCCGTGGCCACGGAGGAGCTGAAGGTGGGCGACAACGACCAGCTCTCCGCCAGCGTGGCCGTCATCGCCAGGGCGGACCTCCTCATCCTCCTCACCGCCGTGGACGGACTGGAGGCCAACGGCGAGGTCCTCCGCCAGGTGGACGACATCGAGTCCGTCCTCAGCCACGTGCGCGACGAAAAAGGCCGCCTCTCCGTTGGCGGCATGGCCACGAAACTCAAGGCTGTCAAAACCGCCGTGGAAGCCGGTATCGAAACCCTCATCGCCAACGGACGCAACCCGCTCCAGATGGTCCAGCTGGCCGCCGGTGGCGGGGTCTGCACCCGTTTCTCCGCCAAAAGCTCCCGCTAACCCCCCATTTCTCATGTCCCTTCGCGACGACATCCATACCATGGGCCGCAAGGCCCGCGCGGCCGCCCTTGCCCTGGCCCAGCTGACCACAGAGCAGAAAAACCGCGTGCTGGAGAGCATGGCGGACGAGCTTCTCGAACGGCAGCCGGACATTTTCTCCGCCAACGCCAAAGACCTGGCCGCTGCCGAGGAAAACGGCCTCACCAAGGCCATGATCGACCGCCTGACCCTCGATCCGCGCCGCCTCCTCGCCATCGCCGACGGCCTGCGCCAGGTCGCCGCCCTGCCCGACCCGGTGGGCGAGGTCCTCAGCCAGTGGACCCGCCCGAACGGCCTCGAAATCACCAAAATCCGCGTCCCCATCGGCGTCGTCGGCATCATCTACGAAAGCCGCCCGAACGTCACTGCGGACGCCGCAGGTCTCTGCTTTAAAAGCGGCAACGCCACCATCCTGCGCGGCGGCAAGGAGTCCATCCATTCCAACATCGCCATCGCCGCCGCCCTCGAAGCCGGGGGCCGCCGCGTCGGCATGCCGCCGAACTGCGTCCAGCTCATCGCCACCACCGACCGCGAGGCCGTGGAGCATCTCTGCGGCATGGACAAATACCTCGACCTCATCATCCCCCGGGGCGGCAAGGGACTCATCGAGGCCGTCGTCAGCATGGCCCGCATGCCCGTCATCAAGCACTACGACGGCATCTGCCACGTCTACGTCGACAAGGACGCCGACCTCCTCATGGCCGGAGAGATCGCCATCAACGCCAAGTGCCAGAAACCCGGCGTCTGCAACGCCCTCGAAACCCTGCTCGTCCACCACGACATCGCCGCCCGCTTTTACTCAACCGCCGGCCCGGCCCTCATGGCCAAGGGCGTCGAACTCCGCGGCGACCCCTCAGTCCGCTCCGCCCTCGGCGACGCCGTCATCCCCGCCACCGAGGCCGACTGGGACACCGAGTACCTCGACCTCATCCTCGCCGTCAAGACGGTCAACTCGCTGGAAGAGGCCATCAACCACATCAACACCCACGGCTCCAAGCACAGCGACAGCATCATCACCAGCGATCCCGCTGCGGCGGAGAAATTCATGGCCGCCGTGGACAGCGCCTGCGTCTTCTGGAATGCCTCCACCCGCTTCAACGACGGCGAGGAGTTCGGCTTCGGCGCCGAGATCGGCATTTCCACCGACAAACTCCACGCCCGCGGCCCCATGGCCCTGCCCGAGCTGACCAGCTATAAATATCTCATCCGCGGCACAGGCCAGGTGAGGTAACGCGCCTGAGGGCGGCGAAAATCCCACCACCCGGACGCGGGTTTTTTCTCGACCATCGCGCTCCACTTTCGTTTCATCCAGATCGTGACGCCGAACGCCAACCCAACAGAAAGTGCCTCCCCTGCAATGTCCGTGACATTCCAGTACCGGCTGCAGGAGCTGAAAGCCCTTCGGCAAAACTGGAATCGCTTTTACCCGGCCTGGGTGGGCAGGCTCTACCAGTTTGGGCTGCTCCCGCTTGTTTTCTTTATTGTCACGTATGCGGCCTCGCTCAAAGTGGGAGCCGTGGTTTTGTTGCTCCACACTCTGGGCGGCGGATTCATCCGTCTCTATCAGGACCGGCTGTTCTCTGCTGCCATTTACACCGAGTCAAATTTCGCGCGCGCACTTCAGCAGATGACGATTACGATTGACCCTGCGGGATTGCACTCCCTTTATCCTGACGCCAATGCAACCTTTCGGTGGACGGGCATTGATGGCATGACGCGCATTAAGGGATATCTTCGCTTTCAAACCGGCCCCCTTGAGAGTTTTCACATTCCGGTTCGCGCCTTCGCCACGGAGGATGAAGCCACCAAATTTCTGGAACTGGCACGTAAATACCAAGGTGCAACACCACCACTGGACACCGTCAAAGTCCCGCCTCTCTGAACCCAAAAGGCCGTACAGGAACGAGGCAGGCCCAGTCACCACCGCTCCCGTCGTCAGCCCGCCTGCCCCCGCCCATTTTTTCCTCCTTCATTCGCGTCTCTTCGCGTTTATTCGCGGTTCACTCCGCGCCCCGCCCCCGCCGCCCGCGAGAACGAAATCCGCTCGTTTTTCTGCACTCCTGCGTAACGGTGGCCTGCGGATGCCGAAAATACCCCGGCCACTTCGTCCGCATTCGTTCCATGCCATTCGATCCCACCGCGTCTCCCAATCCAGACCGCCTTGGCGGCCTGGATCCGGCGCGTGCGTTCGACTTGGCGCTGGACGCCCCGTCAGTGCAGGAACCGCGCGATGTTCCCACGGTTGAAGAACTCGGCGCCCTGCTGCCCGACTACCACGTGCGGGAAATCATCGGCCGGGGCGGGATGGGGGCAGTCTACCGGGCGGAGCAGCGGAGTCTGGAGCGCGCCGTCGCCATCAAGCTCATGCCCGTGGAAATGGGTGACACTCCGGGATTTGCCGAACGCTTCCGCCGCGAGGCCATGACCGCCGCCGGGCTCTCGCACCCCGGCATTGTCGCCGTTCACGACACAGGCGAGACCGTGGCGGGGCACTACTACTACGTCATGGACCTCGTCGACGGCGAGGATCTGGCCGTGCGGATGAGCCGCGGCCGGATGCCGGCGGAGAAATCCGTTGCCCTTCTCGCCGCAGTCTGCGAGGCGGTCGAGGCAGCCCACGAGAAAGGCATCGTCCACCGCGACATCAAGCCGTCCAACATTCTCCTGACCCGCGAGGGCGTGCCGAAGCTGGCCGACTTCGGGCTGGCCCTGCTCACGGAGAAGCATCTGGAATACTCCCGCCTCACCCTCGGCGGCACCACCCTGGGCACGCTGGAGTACGCCGCGCCCGAGCAGCTGGCCGGCACCGGCGCGACCACCACGAGCGACCAGTACAGCCTGGGCGTGCTCGCCTACGAGCTGCTCACCGGCGAGCTGCCGCGCGGCGTTTTTGACCCGCCCTCGGCTCGAAATTCAGAGATCGATTCCGCATTCGACGGCGTCATCCTGCGGGCGCTCCAGAGTGATCCCGCACGGCGCTACGCCAGCGTGGCCGAATTCCACGCCGCCATTCTTCACGCCGCCGACCTCCGCGCCCAGCAGGAGCGGCGCACGGCAGAGGCCCGGAAAAGCCTTCGCGCCCGCACCCGGGTGGCCGCAGCCGCAGCGGCCGCAGCCCTGCTCACGCTTGGCCTGGCGGGTTTCGCCTGGCGGGAGCGGCGGCGCGCGGAGGCTGGAGAAGCCGAAGCCAACACCCGCCGAGCTGTCGCAGAATCAGCGCAAAATGAAACAGAGGGCGTCATCCAGTTTCTCCTCACCGACCTGCGGCACCGCCTGGAAAAAACCGGCAACCTCGGCGCCATGGACTCCGTGCTGGAGCGGGCCGTGGTCCACTTTCGCGCGAAATATGAAAAGGCCGCCCACTCGCCCGGCGCTGCCGTGCAGCTGGCCGACACCCTCGTGGTGAAGGGCGAAATCCTCGCCGCCCGCGCCCTCCCGGAAGACGGTCTGGCTCTTTTCGAGGAAGCCCTCGACCTCGCCACTCACGCACGCGATGCCGAGCCGCAAAATCCCGCACTCCAGCTCCGGGTCGTCCAGGCCTGGAAACGCTGCAGCGAGCAGCTCCTCGGCATGGGCCGGCACGAGGAGTCCCTTGATGCCGCCCGCACCATGCTGCGCGAGGCGGAGCAACTCCATGACCCCGCCGGCCCCCAGTCCGTGGCCGCCGCGCATCGCGCCATGGCCAATGCCCTCGGCCATTTGAAACTGCTCGAAGAGAGCCGGAAGGCGTATCTCACCGCACGGGACATCTACGCAGCAGAGCTGGAGCAGCACCCCGACAACGCCAGCCTGGCCGCCGACCACGCCGACATCGACATGTCCCTCGGTTCCCTCGCCGAAGACAAGCACGACTACCCCCTCATGCTCCAGCATTTCACTGCGTGGCACGACTTTGTGAAGCGCACTCACAAACCGGACAGCAACATGTATTCCCACGCCGCCGTCCGTCTGGCCCTGGCCCTCGTGCTCAACCAGCGCGCTGCGGAAGCCATTCCCCTGCTGGGGGATGCCATCCCCATCGCCGAGGCCGAGGCCGCCGCCCGGCCCGGCCACCGGGGAAACCTGAACCACCTCCGCTGGTGCATGGAAGTCTTCGTCAAAGCCCAGCAGCAGCGCGGCGAATCCGGATCCGCCGCAGAAATGCAGCGCCGCATCGACGCCGTGAACCTCGCCATCGCAGCCGCCCCGGAGGACGACGCCGCCGCTCCGCAGGACAGGGTGGCCGACCGGTTGAGGCAGGTGGAGGAGGGACTCTTCGCCGAACTCAAGAAGAACCCCGAGAACGACGCCGCCCAGTTTGCCTGGGCCATGGCTTCCGGTGATGTCGGGAAGCACGCCGAAACCGCCGAGGGGCTCGACGGGGCCGTCCGCCACTACCAGCGGCAGATGTCCAGGCTGGAGCCCCTCCTGGCCGCCGCACCGCCCGACACGTGGTGGAACCTCGGCGCCAGCTACACCCTCAACCGCCTCGGCGAGCTGAAAGAACGCACCCGCCTCTGGGCTGAGGCCGAGCCCGTTTTCCTCCGCTCCCTCACCCTCCGCCGCCGAACTCTGGCCGCCCATCCGGGGAATCCCCGTGAAGCACGCAACATCGCCTCCACCGCCGTCCGCCTCGCCCGCTGCTTCATCGCGCAGAACCGCCCCGCAGAGGCCAACTCACTCTGGCGTTCCCTGCTCAAGGAACTGACCCCCATTCCCGGCTCGTCCAGCTTCGAGTGGCGCGCCCTCGTCACCGGCTACGTCCTGGAAACCACCGCAGCCCTCGATCCCGCCGCAGCCGCCGACCTCACCGCCGCCACCCGCACCTTTCTCCTCGCCCGTGGCGAGGAGGCGCTCTCCCTTGCAGAAAAAGAAAGCCTTGCCGCCCTCGACAAGGCTGCGGGGAAATGAGTTTCGGCCGGCCTCGCGGGTGTTCCCGAAACGGAGTGCACGTCATCGCACCACTTTTTTCAAAATTTTCCGTCATCCGCCGCCGCCGACGGCGTGGAAGGAGGTCAGCCACCCCCTGCGCTGCCCATGAAACCTCCCTCCTTCACTCGTATTTTTCTCACCTCAGTCCTTGCCGTTGCCACGCTGCTCCTGGCCAGCGAGGCCCGCGCCGCCATTGCTGGCCGGTTCGATCAAGTTCAATCGCAGGGTGGGGGCTGGTTCACCGGCATTGCCACCCATGGCACGGGGCGGCTCTATGGACGCACGGACGTGGGCGGTCTCTACAAATCCACAGACTCCGGGGACTCGTGGACCTTTCTGAGTGGCAACATGACCACCCCGGCCGGACTCTGTGTGCAGGGGGTGGCAGTGCGCCCGAATGACGCCAACCTCGTGCTGCAGTGCGTGGGAACGTCCTATTTCGCCAGCGATCCGAACCGCGGCATCTGGCGCTCCACCAACGGAGGGGCTGCATGGAGCCAGGTGCTGGGCGGGGTGAATTTTTCTGGGAACGATCAGGAGCGCTGGGGTGGCGAATGCATCGCGTTCAACCCTCAAAATTATGACGAAATCTGGGCGGGCACCCGGGGTGATGGGATCTGGCGCAGTCAGGATGCGGGGCTAAACTGGCAAAGGATGGGCATCCCTCCGACCGGGCAGCTCGTCACTGCCATATCCCTCCCCCCTGCCGGGCGAAGTGATTTCTGGATAGGCTCCTCCAATGCCGGGCTGACTGTGAGCGGCAACAATGGCATCAACTGGACCACCCTTTCAGGAACTTCGGGTGGAGTTGCCGCGCCCACCGGAGTCTGGCGGATCGTCCTTGAGCCTGACGGCAAGGTGCTGGTGTCGGGTTGGAATGCCTCCGGCCCGGTATTGTTCGAGTTCAGCGCCACCAACTGGTCCAACCCGGGCACCTACACGTGGACAAGCATTTCCTGGCCCGCAAAAGACCCGGTCCAGCCCGTTCCATTGGTGGCGGCCCTGAGTGATGGCCGCATCATCGCCGGCAGCCTCTGGGGTGGCGGCAGCTACGGCGGGCCGCGCACCCAGATCCGCTCTGCGGCCGGGGTATGGTCGAATATTGATACGCTGTCCGGATCGATGCCCGGGTGGCAGCGAAATCCAAGCCCCGGCGTGGTCGAGGGCGGACGCAATGCCCTGGTGGTCGATCCGTCGAATTCCACACGCTGGTTCATGGCTGGTGGCTACGCCCCTTTCCGCAGCCAGGACAGCGGGGCCACCTGGCAGTATTCCACCGTCGGCATCAGCGAAACGGTGAACTACCGGGTGTGCTTTGACCCGGCCAACGATCAAACCGTTTATCTGCCGATGGCGGACCACGGCGGGGCCATGGCTGTGACTAACCTCGGCACCCCGAGGGCCTTTTCCTACATCACCACCCGCAGCCTGCCCTATCCTGACGATCTGGGCCTCTGCCGCACCATGTGGAGTTCCGGTTCCAGCGTCCTGGCGCTGGGAACGGATGAGCGGGATGACTGGAAGCCGCGCATTTATCGATCCGTAGACTTCGGTGATTCATGGAGCGTGATGGCCACCAACCTGCCCGCCCAGGCCAACCGCCCCATTGTTTCGGCTGTCGTTTCTCCTGACAACCCGGACGACTTTCTGGTGGTGCTGGGAGGCACGGACACAGGATTCTTCGGAGGTGTGTATCGCACCACCAATGGAGGCTCGACGTTCGGACGCTGCAGCGGACTGCCGGTGGGGGCGGACTACGGCGACCAGTGGACGCCCATGGCGGATGTGGTGACGGATGCCAACAATCAGTTCCGGTATGTGTGGGTGAGGAACTACGGTCTCTACAAATCATCCAATCGCGGCACGAACTGGAACTTTGTGGCCACAGGAGTGCCCGCGTTCAGCTTCCTCGCGGCGGACAAGGTGCGCCCGCTGACCCTGTGGGCCGGGAACTGCTGCGGTCAGGCTGACGGCCTCTACCGCACGGTGGGCGGCGGTGCATGGACGGGTGGATTTGGCTTCACCGAGGTGACGGATGTCAATGCAGTGGACGGCCGCGTGGCAGTGATCGGGAAACGGGCCGGCGACACGACCTCGAAGGTTTACTACTCGGGCGACAACGGCGCGTCATGGAACGAAATCACACGGATCGACCATCGTTTGGGAAATGCGCAGGCAGTGGCGGTCGATCCCTGGCGGCCCGGTGAAGTGTGGATCAGCACGAATGGCAACTCGGTGTGGCGCTTCGTGCCGCTGACAGCCGCAGCCAGTTTTGACGACAACGCCGCCACCATCCTCTCCGGGCAGGGTGGTGGAAATGGCTGGGCGGGGAACTGGACCTACGATGCGGCCAATTTCCAAAACGGCATAAATTTCCTTCCGTCGCAGGCTGCTTCAGCGCTGCTGCCGCAATGCATCCCCGGTGGTCTGGCCTACGGAGCGCCCAGCTCGCAGCGCATGGTGAGCGTGCCTGACGCGGGCTTGGGGACGGTGAGTTTGTCGCGCAGCTTGACCCAGCCAGTCTCCGACGCGACCCTCTACTTCAGCTTCTTCATCCAGCCAAACGCCTCCCCCGGGGATGCGGCCGGGATGAGGCTGCGGACAGCCAGCGGGCCGATGATGTTCATCGGAAAACCAGGCGGCAGTGCCGTGGGGCAGTATGTGATGGAGGATGTCGGCGGCGGCCTGCAGGCGGCCTCGCCAACTGGCCAGTTTCCCGCCACGAACGGTCGCACCGTGCGGCTGGTCGTGAAGGGGGCGGCAGGCGTGAATGACGCCTTCAAACTCTACGTCGATCCCATGCCTGGCGCTCCGGAACCTGCGAGCCCCAGCCTTGCCAAGATCTCCGCCACTTACAGCACGGTGACGGGCGTTGGCCTCTTCAGCAATGGCCAGTGGCTGCTGGATGATGTGCGAGTGGGAGCCACCTGGGAGAGCGTCACCTCGCAGGCTCCTGGGCCGCTGGTCATCAACGAAACGGCCCAGTTTCCTCTCTTCGATGCCAATGAAGACGGCGCAAACGGCGGAGCTTCCGACGCTTTTGTCGAGATCGTAAACACCAGCACGGCTCCGGTGGACATGTCCGGCATGACATTGCAATACAGCAACCTCCACTCCGCACCGGACGCCCATCTCTTCCCGGCCGGCACCGTGCTGGAGCCGGGTTGCGCCATTGTGGTCTTCGGCGGCGGCGGGGTATCGGAGGGCCACACGCCGGCCTTTGGCACGGCGTGGGTGCAGCGGGCCTCGAACCCCTCAGTCTTCGGCCTCAGCACCCAGGGAACCTGGTGGCTGCGCAGTTCCTCCGCCACCGGGCGCTCTGTCGTCGCGGCGGCCAGCACCGGCAGCGATGGCGGGCACGCTTACTCCCGCACCCGCAGCCCGGACCTCGCGGGCGGGACCATGGATTTCTTCAACCACAGCTCCGCGCCCACACCGGCCTCGCCTGGACGCCGCAGGGACAGCTCTGCCTTCTGCACGCTCACCCGGCCGCTCGGCGTCTTCATTTCCCGCGGCTCCATCGTCGAGGGGGAAAACCACGGCTACGACGCGGCGCAGGTCACAGTGAGCCTGCCGCCAGGCGACACCGGGCCGGTCATGGTGCAGTTGCGCTCCGACAAGCCCGCCGAGGCCTCCGCCTCGCCAGACACGGCGCTCATTCCCGCAGGGCTGTCGTCAGTCACCGTGCCGCTCACCGCCATGCAGGATTTCCTCGCGGACGGCGACCAGGTCGTCACCCTCACCGCCATCGCCTCCGGGTTTCTCAACGGCTCCAGCACGCTGACCGTGCGCGACAGCGACCGCCGCATCTTCATCAACGAAATCGACGCCCAGCAGTTCAATGGCGGCGGTGGTGGTGGCGGGGAGTTCTCCGAGTTCATCGAACTCTACGACGGCGGCATCGGGAACAAGCCTCTTCATGATTTCATGGTCGTCCTCTTCGACGGCAGTCAGCCCAACGACGGCGCCTACCAGGTCGTGGACCTCGTGGGCCGCATGACCGACAGCAATGGCTACTTCGTCATCAACAGCCTGGCATTCCCCTCGCTGGGCTCCTCGTGGCTGACGAACGGGCTTGGGGCCGTGGCCATCTATAAAAAGCCCACCGGCGGAGGCGGGGGCGGGGGCGGGGGCGGAGGGTTCTTCGCTCCCTACTACAATTTCCCGCCCGGCACCGCGCCGGTGGTAAACGGCGACCTCATCGACGCCGTGGTCCACGGCACCGACGACGGCAGCGACCTCGCGCTCGTCGCCCTCCTCACACCCGGGGGAGTGACCGCCGACGAAGGCCCCGCGCCCAATCCGCCCGCCACGTTCATCAACTACTCCATCGGCCGCTGCCCCGACGCCCGCGCGCCGTTCGACAGCGGCGCCTTCCGCCAGTTCGCACCCACGCCCGGCGGCAGCAACCTGACCTATCCCGGCTACGCCACTTGGGCCGCCAGCCACGGCGCCGCCGCGCCCGAGGCCGACGACGACCACGACGGTCTGAGCAACCTCATCGAATACGCCCTCGGCGGAGACCCCGCCGCCTCTTCCCAACAATTGATCCCCGCGCCGCTGGACAACCCGTTCGGCGAGCTGCGCCTGCTCGTCCACAAAGGCGGGGAGGCCGGCCACGATCCGCACCTGCGCTGGGACGTGGAGGTCAGCACCGACCTTGAGCACTGGACCACGCGCGATGTCGTCATCGTCCAGGAAGACTGCGCCACCCTCACCGGCGCCTACACCGGCGCCACCCCCCGCGTGCAGATGCGGCTGCGCGTTTCCAGCCAGCCTTGAACCCTTCACCCTCCATGAGACTCGGACTGCTCCTTTCCGCCCTGCTCCTGCTCCCGATGCTCACGGCGCGGGCCGCGCCCCCGGCCAACGACCAATACGCTGACGCCATTGACCTCGGCAGCACGCTGCCCGTGACCCTTGCCGGCACCTGCGCGGAGGCCACGCTCGAGGCCGGCGAAAGCAACTTCCCGTATTCCCTCTCCCTGGGGGCCATCCACAGCACCGTCTGGTGGCGGTGGACGGCGCCGGCTGACGGCTGGGTGGGCGCGGCGCTGCCAAACGGCGTCGTCATCGCGGCTTACCAGGATGGTCCCGGCGTGCCGGATCAGAGCCGTCTGCTGCTCAATCACCAGACAACGGGCTCCTCCGTCAGGCCCTTTCGCGTCACCGCCGGCCAGGTGCTGCGGCTCCAAGTCTCCGCAGCCTACAACACCGCAGCCGGATCGTTCAGCTTCACGTTGAATACCATGCCTCCGCCGAACGACGGACCGGAGAATGGGGGTTATGCCGAACTCCCACGCCAGCCGTCGCTGACGCTGGCCAGCAGCAACTTCGGCGCGACGGTGGCGCCGCAGGAGGCATTGCCGCCTGGCGCGAACACCGGCTCCACTGTCTATTTTCTTCTCTTTTCCTACGGCCCGTTTCCCTGCGAAATCAGCACAGCGGGCAGCACTCTGGACACCGTGCTGGCCGTTTACACATACGGTCAGACGACACTCCTTGATTGGAATGACGACGCCGCGCCCGGCGACTACAGCAGCCGCGTCACGTTCACTCCATCCGGATCAGGCCAGTATTACGTCGTTCAAGTTGGCGGGTGGGACGGCACGCAGGGGTCCTTTCAGTTGAGCGTGAAATACGCCCTGCCGCCCGCGCCGGCAAATGATGCACGCGCGGCGGCGGTGGAACTCTCCGGCAGCCTGCCGCAGTCCTGGCCGGTGCAGACTTTCTCCGCAACCAGGGAGGCGGATGAAGTGACGCCCGGGGGCATGCGCCGCACGCTGTGGTATCGCTGGAGGGCTCCCGAGGCGGGCACTTACAAGCTGGATGGCACTTTTACGCTGGGGAATGAATCGCCCTCCTTTTGCGTGTGCCGGTACGTGCCCGGCCTGCCCGCGACAGCGGATGTCATCACCCACGGACTGCCCTCTGTGTTCCGAGCCGGCGCGGGAGAGACGTTCCTCATCAGCGTGGCCGGCAGACTCGGCTATGCCGGCTATGAAATCGCCTCCACCATCAGCCTGATGCAGACGGTGGCACAGGCGACAGCGACGTTTGACGACACGGCGGCCGGGCCGCTGCGCCACCAGGGCTCCGTGGCAAACGGCTGGTCGGGGCCGTGGTATTACGATGATTCCCGCGATGAACGCGGCGCGTGGTTTTCGCCCTCCGAGGAAGGCAATTCGTTCAGCGCGGTGAGCACGGCCGGCAGCCTGGGCAGCGACGGCGGCCGGCGCATCACGGTGGCGGCGGTGGATGGCACAGTGAGCCTGTCCCGCCCGCTCGCATTTGCCCCCGGGAATAACAACACGGTGACGTATTTCAGCTTTCTCCTCTCCACGGAAAGCACGGCGGCGAACGCCTATGCTGGAGTGCGGCTCATCACCTCCGGAGGGCCGATGATCTTCATCGGCAAGCCCGGTGCGGGCGAGACCGGCAAGTGGGTCATCGAAGATGTGGGCGGCGCGGGCCAGCAGAGCTTTCAAAGCTCCGATATCGTGCCCGGGCGCGCCGCGCGTCTGGTGGTGCGCGCGGATTTTGGCGTCACCGACGAGTTCAAGCTCTACACCGACGTGGCCCCGGACATGCCGGAGTATTATTACCGGCCCTCGATCAAAACCGGAGACTACCACAGTATTCTCGATCTGGGGCTGTTCTCCATTGCCGCCTGCCAGCTTGATGACCTGCGCATGGGCTCCACCTGGGAAAGTGTGACGCAGCCGGAGGCGGACGCACCGGTCATTTTCAACGAGGCGTTCACCAGCGCCGCATGGGACTTCAACGGCGACGGCCTGGCCAGCAAAACAGACGACGCCTACTGTGAACTGGTGAACCGCAACGACGCAATGCAGGACCTGAGTGGTCAGAGCGTGTGGCGCGGGCCGCTGTACCTGCACACCTTCCCCGCGGGCACCGTGCTCCAGCCGCGCCAGGCGCTCGTTCTTTTCGGCGGCGGCAACATCGCCGAAGGCGCGACCGGCGCGCTGGGGCAGGCCTGGGTGCAGCGTGCCAGCGGCGGGCACGGCATCGGCGAGGGCTTCTACCCGCTCACATTGCACTCCACCGCGGCCAGCGGCGCGGCGGTGCTCGCCAGCTTCACCTACTATCACTTTTTCTTCCCCACTACACGCTGGCCGGAACTCACGGGCAGCGCGTGGCAGGCATTTCAACATCAAAACACCGGGTTCGTGCCCGGCGGTGCGCCCGGCTCGCCAGGGCGGAGGGTGAATCTCACCCCTTGGCTGCCGCTCACTCAGGCGCTGACCGTCAGCATTTCCCGCGGCAGCGTGGTGGAGGGCGCGGGCTGGAATGCCGCGAGCGTGACCATCTCCCGCCCCGGCCCGCTGACCGGGCAGCTCACCCTCCAGCTACGTTCCGATGCGTCATCACTGGTCAGTGTGGCGGACACAGCCGTCCTGCCCGTCGGCGAGGCCGCCATCACCTTGCCACTCTCGATTCAGCAGGACTTCCTGGCCGCCGGTGACCGCACCGTGACCCTGACAGCCATCGGGTCCGGCTTTCTCAATGGCGTGGCCTCCCTCACCGTGCTCGACAACGACCGCCGCATCTACATCAACGAGATCAACGCCCAGTCGAACACCGGTGGCGGCGGCCCCGACTTTGGCGAATTCATCGAACTCTACGACGGCGGCATCGGAAACAAGCCGCTCCACGACTTCATCGTCGTACTCTTCGATGCTGATGCCCCCGACAACGGAGCCTATCGCGTCATCGATCTCCAGGGCCGCATGACGAACAGCTCCGGCCTCCTTCTCATAGACGGCGTCAGTTTCCCCGAACTCACCTCCGGCTGGCTCACCAACAGCAGCGGCGCGGTCGCCATCTACAAAAAGCCCGCAGGCGGCGGCGGCGGTGGCGGGGGAGGAGGCTTCTTCGCTCCATACTACAACTTCCCGCCTGGCACGCCGCCGGTCGTGAATGCGGACCTCATTGATGCCATCACGCACGTTACCGACGATGCGCCCGACCTCGCGCTCGTCGCCCTTTTCACGCCTGGCGGCGTGCAGGCAGACGAAGGCCCCGCTCCGAATCCTCCCGCCACGTTCATCAACTTCTCCACCGCCCGGTGCCCTGATGCCCGCGCACCGTTCGACAGCGGGGCCTTCCGTCAGTTCACGCCCACGCCCGGCAGCAGCAACCTGACATATCCCGGCTTCACCTCCTGGGCCTCCACCCGCGGCGTCACCAGCATGACGGCGGACGAGGACAACGACGGCCTCGACAATCTCCTTGAATACGCCCTCGGCGGCGTCCCGCTCAGCCCCGAGGGTGAAAACCCAAACTCCATCCTCCTCATCCCTGAGCCGCTGGACAATCCGTTCGGCGAACTGCGCCTGTTCGTTCGCAAGGGTCCGCAGGCGGGCTTCGATCCCCGGCTCCGCTGGGACGTGGAGGCCAGCGCAGACCTCCTCCACTGGACCACGCGCGATGTCGTCATCGTCCAGGAAGACTGCGCCACCCTCACCGCCGCCTACACCGGCGCCACATCCCGCGTGCAGATGCGGCTGCGCGTTTCCAACCAACCCTGAACCCCCAGCCTCTCAACCATCCCGCCACCATCCCGCCACCATGAAACCACTGCTCCTCCCGCTCCTCCTCGCCTGCGCCGCCGCCACGGCTGGCGCGCAAGTCTTCACGCCAAAAGACGTGCAACTCAACGTCTCCTTCGGAAACACCGGCCCCGTCAGCATGCTGATGAGCACACCGGCTGGTCCCGGACTAAAAAAGGTTTACGTCACCTCAACCACCGATCCGGCGCCCCCCGGTGGCAACCGGCAGGCTCTGGCGAACTACCTGGCCGCCGGCCCCCTGTCCGCCCCCACGGTCCTGGCCGTGGATGACACAGAGGCCGGACTCACTTACAAAACGCAAATCCTCTGCGAGCTGAACAACGGCCAGCAATACTATTTCCTGCCCGTCTCCGGCCTCTCCACGAGTGGCGCAGCCCCGGTTTGGAACATTCAGGAAACCGGCACCATTGTGACCTTCCAGTTTCAGGATCAGTTCGCCGCTCCCGTCATGGTGAATGGTGGAATCATCCTGGCCGAGGACATCACCACCCCGCCACTGGCCCCCGGAAATCTCTACCTGCAGCCCTTCACCTCCCAGGTCGACTTTCTCGCCCGGGGCGGCGGGAAGGTCAGATTCAATGTTTACGTGGACCTCGGCGGCAACAATCCGGCGGGAGGCAAATACAGGAAAAAATACACCATCGAGACTTACGTCGCGACCGCGCTCCCTGCCAACACCTCCCTCACCATCCCGGTGATCATCGACACGGCGGGAAACACCTCAGGTTCACTGTCAGGGAGGTTCGACATCACCCGATCGGATGTTCCCCCCTCTGCGGCAGCCTCCACCGATGACGGCTACTTTGAAATCTACGCACCCACTCCCATTCCCGGAGATTCCCGGCCGGACTTCCCTCTCATTCACGTCGAGTTCAATGCAGGCGACGGGTATGGCAACTGGGAGCGGCACCGGAATTTCTTCGGAACGAACTTTCTAACTGAATCAAGTGGCAACTTCACCGCCTTCAGCCTTCTGCCCACACCGCCGCCGGGAGGCGGCTTCTACACCGCCTATGGCGAGACATTTCTCCGCCGCAGTGTGCCGGGAAATGCGGCCGGCGTCTTTGGTCTCCAATATCTGCGCACCCCTGCACTTGGCAGTGGCACGAACCCCGCCCCGGTCATCACCGCTGGGAATCTGGACACCAGCGACACCTTCGTCATCCGCCCCGGCACCCTCCGGGGCAGCCTCACCCTGAGCGGCCCCCCTTCCCTTCCTGGCCAGCCAGCCCTGCTCGCCCACGTCGCGAGGTCCACCAGCAGCGACACCAATGGTGACGGCCTTCCGGACTCGGACGCGACCGAATGGTTCAATGGATCTCTTTTGTGGGCCAACGGCCTCGATGCGCCGGCACCAGGCGCCACACACACCGCCTCGGGCGGTCAGGCCTTCATCCCGCTGCCAGGGGCGTTCAATCCTGCCACCGCAAGCTTTCAGGGCCAATACCAGCTCGCCCTCGGCGGTCTGAACAGCGAGGCCTCGTTCTGGAAAGCAGACAGCCTCACCCTCAGCATGGTCAATTCGGGTGCCAGCGCGGACACCTATTTCCACACCACCTACACCATGCAGGACCGCCGGGACGACGCCACGCTCCGCCGCGAAATCCAGACGGACAGCACCGCCACATTCGACATTTCCCGCGATTTCGGTGAAGTCTGCCTCCTCATCCGCAGCACCACCGGCACCCTTTACCAGCCGGACATCAGGAGCGTGACTGACGATCCCGATCATCCGGCAAATCCCGTGAGCCTGGAGGGATTTGCCGCCTTTGGATGGCCCGTGAGTCAGGCCGCAGCCGCCACCACCGGCTCCCTGCGCACCCTGCTTCCCGCCGGCCACTGGATCCTTCATCCCCGCATCAACCCTGGCAACCAGCCCCCGGGATCAAGCGTCGAGCTGCTCCCCATCAAGGTGACCGTTCCCGCCCGCGGACGTCTTTGTCTGGAGACGGAGTTCCAGATTCAATCCGCCATCCCCGCCTGCCTCACCGGAGCGGAAACTTGGATCACCGGAGTTGTGGAGAGCCATGGCACGGTCGTCACCGAAATCAGCTATTCGGTTGATGACGGCCCCGTCGTGATCGTCAGCCAGCCAGCCTCCGCCAGCCCCGCCTTCAGCATCGACCTCGCCGCCGTCGCGGATGGCACCCACAGCATCACCATCACGGCCACGGGACCGGGCGGCCGGCAGAGCGTCCTCACCGGCACCTTTTTCCGCAACGCTGCCGGGCTCACCACTGAGCCCGCCGTCATCCTGCGGTGGACCTGCGGAGTCCTGCAAACCTCCACCGACATGACCAACTGGACCGACGTGCCCGGTGCGACCAGCCCCTTCGCCGTGCCCACCAGCGACCCTCGCCGCTACTGGCAGCTGCGCCAGCCCTGACTACGGCTTGAATGAAGCGCCATCCACGCTATCATGGCCGGACTTCTTATGGAAATCCCGGTCCTGCCGATCACTCACTTTACCGCAACCCGACTGGCTCTCTTCGCCATGCTTTCCCTGGCCGGCGGGACGCATGCGGCGTTGGTTGTCGATCTGGACGCCGCCGGGCTTCCCTTTGGCAAAGTCACTGGGTGGCCCAATAGCGGCTCGGCTGGCGGCAGTTTTAACGCCAGCGGCTCACCAGAAGTCATCCGGGTCATGGGCGTGAAGTGCGTGACCACCTTCTATCCCTCCGACTATCTCGTCGGCCCGGCGGCACCCGCCTCCGTGACCGGCACGAACCCGGCCCGCAGCGTCGAGGTCTGGGCCTACAATGACAGCGCCGGAGGCCTTGAGGAAACCATGATCTCCTGGGGCAGACGCGGCGGCCAGACCGGCTCCCTCTTCGCGTTCCACTACGGGGACCATCCATTGGTCGGCGCCCTGCACCAGTGGGACAGCAACCTGCCGTGGATTCCCGGTGGCGGCATGCCTCAGGCGGGGCGCTGGCACCACCTGGCCGTCACCTCCAGCACGGACGGTGATGTGCGGCTCTACGTCGATGGCATTCTGGTGAACAGTGGCACGGCTCCGGCGCAGACGCTTCCGGCTTACCCTTTCATCATCGGCGGGCAAAACGAAACCACGGGGGAACCGGTGGGCATCAACTACGGGCTGAGCCTGGCCAGAGTGCGGGTGCATGATGCGGCGCTGACGGCGGCGGAGGTGGCCGCCAGCCACCAGAACAGCCGGGCCACCCTCTTTCCCACCGCGCGAGCGGTCGACCGGGCGGTCGCGGATGCAGGGCACCTGCAAATCACGGTCGAGGAATACGCGCCCGGAAGTGTGGCAGACCCAGGCTCCTTCACCGCCACGGTGGAGGGAATGCGGGCGGGCTGGTATGCGGACGGCGCCCTCATCGAAGGCCCCGCGACCAGCACCCTGACCAGCCCCAGCCTCACCGTTCCCCCCTCTGGCGGCACGGTGACGCTCATCTTCCAGCACCGCTACGATTTTGAGTACGACGGCTCCGCCTGGGATGCCGGGGCCGTCAGGTTGTCCATCAATGGAGGCCCGCCAGATCTGCTTTCCAGCAGCCAGTTCACCGCCAATGGCTACGTCCGGAGCATCCGTGGAACCGGTCCGCTCGAGATGCTGGACGGATTCAACGGCCCCTCGGACGGCTACGGGCTGGGCCAGCTCATCACCAGCACCGTCATTCTGCCGGAGTTCGATCCCGGCGACACTTTTTCCGTGCAGTTGCTGGGATCCTGGGACGAAGGTGGCCGGTCGCGCTGGCCCAACTGGGAGCTGGGCTCCCTGACAGTGACCGCAGGCGCAGCGCCCCTCCTCGCGGCAGATTTTTCGGCAGGAAGTGGCGGCTTCACAGCGGTGGCGGCGGACCCGCGGGGCAGCGGCTGGCGCTACCATTCCGGCACGGGCCCGCTCACGATTCCGGCCTCCGGCTCAAAATCCGGCAGCCTCACCACGCTGCGGCTGCCCTTTTCCTGGGAAGTGCTCCGCGACTACCGCATCACACTCCACGGGCGGGACCTGGCGGGGAATGCTCTTGAACTTCCGCTTGAGTTGACCACCCCCTCGCGAGCCTTTGCCCCGGAGTCGCACTCGCTCGCCTTTGAGCCAGACGGCAGACTCCGGCTGAGGTTTCTAGCCAAGCCCCACGCCCGCTACACGCTCCAGAGCTCCACTTCCTTGGGCGGCCTCCCCGACTCGTGGGAGGATCTCGATCGTATTATTCCGCTCGATGTCTCGGGTGTCTTCGACCCACTGTTCGTGCCGCAAGAGCCCTTCCGGTTTTACCGGGTGCGGTCGGATCCGTGAGCAGGGGCAGGGCGGCTCTCCCGGAGGAAAACGTGGCCGTCCATGCCTCCCGTCGCGAGAGTTTCACCGTCCACACTCCAGGCCACGGCGGTGACTTCTGCATTGTGATCGGTGAAGACGATAAGGTCATCCAGCGTGTCAGAATCCAGCACGCGTACCGAACCGTCCCGTCCACACGAGGCCAGGCGTTCCTCGTATGGATGCCAGTGCAGAGCGGTGACTGCCCCACTGTGGACGCGCCTTGCCAGCAGAAGCCTGCCGGTTCCGGCATCACGCAGTTCCACCTTTCCACTCTCCCGCCCCGCCGCCACGATCCGCCCGGACGGATGCCAGGCCCATGCGGTGATGCGCCCCGGTGCATTCAACCCATGGTCCTCCTGCGGCCAGCCGGGCAGCAGTGCGCCGGAGACCGCATCGTAGTGGATGCCCCCGGCGGACATGACCAGCGACTTTCCGTCCGGGCTCCAGGCACAGGGAGGCAGCTTTTCGGTCCGGGGATGCTGCACCGGCGAGGCTGGGATGCCGCAAACCCGCCGTCCGTTCTTCACATCCCAGATCAACGACGGCCCCTCTGGGTGTTCGGGATTGCTGATCCAGAGCCGGTCGCCCTGAGGACTCCACAGCGCGTGCAGGATGTCCTTGCCCCCAGTCTCATTTTCCCCCGTCTTCACCCCGTCCCGGCAGTGCCAGGCCACTTGGCCCTCCGGGTGCACCACCGCGATGACTTCCCCGTCCGGACTCCATGCCCCATAGCCGGTAAGCGGGACAGAAATGGCCGGCTTCTTGTTCGCCAGGTCCGTCCAGGTGAGAAATCTCGCGCGAGCCCCTGCCACAGCAGCTTCGGGCATTACCATGGCACGCAGCCCCGCACCGGCCCACTGAAGGGACAAAACAGGCCCGGCCGCGTCAAGTTCTCGGCTGGCGGCGGGCCCCTCCGGCATGGCCCAAAGCTTGAGACTTCCATCGAGGCCGGAGGACAAAATCAAGCCGGCTCTGCTGTCCAGATTCTCCACACGGCCTTCGTGCGCAGACATGGAGCGCAGGAGCCTGCCCGCCTTCCAGTCCCAAACCTGGATCACCCCATCCCGGTCAGCCGTCAGCAGGCGATTTTCACTCAGGCACATCACCGCCGGTTCGCCCCGTCCGGAGCGGCCTTCCCAGACGACGGCAAAATCATCCTCCGCATCGACCACACGCAGCCCCCCATCCCTGAGGCTGTGGGCTGCCAGGCGGTCACCGGCACGCCAGGCAAAGGCCCGAATTTCCGTCCTCGTCGGTCCCACAGGGTTGAGGGAGGCATCCAGCAGCTGCAGCCCCTCCGGTTCTGCATTCCTGAATGCGGCGATGCGCCCACGCTGGCTCCAGCACGCTCCGCCCACACCTCCCAGGGCGGGAAAGGTTGCCACTTTCGTTCCCGAAACCACATCCCAGAGGGCAAGCTCATCCGCAAATCCACCGACGGCAAGCATGGCTCCCTCAGGGCTCCACGCCACCACCCAAAGATCTCGCTCCGCCTTGAATTCACGCACCAGCTCACCCGTCGCCACGTTCCATACCCTGGCTGCGCTGTCAGCCCCCGCAGAGGCCAGCCTCGTTCCATCCGGACTCCACGCCACTCCGCCCACAGCCGCCGCATGGGCGGGAATGGTTCGCTCCAGTTTCCGGCTCGCCGTTTCCCAGACCCAGACCTCGCCATGCGACCCGCCTGCTGAAAAATGCCGGCCGTCAGGCGAGAACACCCCGGAATAAATCGTCTCGCGCGGCACGGCATCAAACTGCCACAGCGGCCGGGCCAGCATTTGCGCCAGATGGCGCAGTTCCCATCCTTCCCTGCCCGTAACGGACTGGGCGCACAGCCTGTCATAAGCTGGAGAGTGCCCCAGGGGCAGCTCCACACTCGCCAGCCTGACATCCGACCGGTATGCCGAGGCCCGGGCCAGAACAGCCGCATCGGATTCGCGCCGCCGTGCCCGGTCGGAAATGACCAGCGCTGCCGCAATGCTCAGCCCCAGCAGCAGCAGCAGCGCAGCCACAGCAGGATGCCGGCGGCCCCAGCGCCAGACGCGCTCCGCCGTGGAAACCGGCCGCGCCCTGATCCCCCTCCCCTCGAGATACCTCGACAACTCCTCCGCCACCTCCCCGGCCGACTCGTAGCGCCGCGCGGGCTCCCTGGCCAGGCACTTGAGCGTGATCGTCTCCAGATCCTTCGGCACCGCCGGATTCAGCTGGCGCGGAGGCAGTGGATCCGCATCCCGCAGCTGGACGAGCACACTCTCCGCCGTTGGCCCCTGGAAGGGCGGGCGGCCCGTCAGGATGCTGTAGAGCACCGCGCCCAGGCCATACACATCCGTGCGTGCGTCTGCCAGCCCGTGCAGCGCCTGCTCCGGCGCAGTAAATCCGGGCGACCCAAGCATCTGGCCAGTCCTCGTGAGGTGCAGGCCGCCCTCCACCCGCCGGGCAATGCCAAAATCCGCCACGTGCGGCTGGCCGTTCGCGTCGAGAAGGATGTTCGACGGCTTCAGGTCACGGTGCAGCACCCCCGCCCCGTGCGCATGCTCCACCGCCCCGGCGATCAGGCGCACGCATTCCGCCGCCGCCCTCCCCTCCATCGGGTGCTGGCGCGTCGCGTCATCCAGGTTCCGCCCGGCCACCAGCTCCATGCTGATCCAGCACACCCCGTGGTCTTCGCCAAAGTCATGCACCGTCACGATCCCCGGGTGCCCAAGGCGCGCCGCATTCCGCGCCTCCTCCTGGAATCTCTCCCTGGCTTCGCCGCCCGCGAAAGAACCGCCCCTCAGCACCTTCACCGCCAAGTCCCGCCCCAGCAGCGTGTGCCGCGCACGGTAGACCGTCCCCATCCCGCCCCGGCCTATTTCCTCATACAGCTCGCAGTCTCCCAGCACCGCCCACGGACCCGCAATCCCTTCCCCAAAAACTTCCTCCTCCACCCCGCCCAGCAACGCCACACGACACAGACAGGCGGGACAATGCCCGAGCGGGCTTTCCGCCGGCACAGGCTTGCCGCACTGCTTGCATGGGGGATTTGGCTCGGTGGGCGGGCTCATCTCAGTCATCGGTTCTCCCCACTTTTACGCGCTTTTCTGCCGGGGATGACGCGACGTCCGGCAGATTTCCCAGATTTTCCTGGAGCGTCCCGTCCACAGCGGCCTTCCATGTCTACGCGCCGCCGAGCGCCTCAGCCAAGTGTTTCATTTCCTCGTCCACCTGCTTTGGATCTGTCAATCCGGCCGCCACCTCCGCACGGACCACGCTCCGGTATTCCCGCCTCAGCCGGAGCACAGCAGAGGCCACCGCTGGGCGGGAAATCCCCAGCGACTGCCCCGCAACCTCGTATTCACCCGGTTCCGGTTCCCTGGAGAGAAACGGCGAGAGCGCCTCAAACAATCGTGCCCTGCCGGCGCTGCGCATGTCCGCCTCCAGCCGGGCCAGCGCGCTGGCCAGCACCGCCAGGGCGAACCGCCGCTCAAAGCTCGTCTCCGGCGTCTCCTCCGTCCGGGGCTCCGCCTCCAGCCAGTGCTCCGCCGCAGCCAGTTCCAGAGAGAGCGGCACCAGTCCCCCGCCCCGCTTTTCACTGCTCTGCCGCCGGTAGTCACTGGCCAAAAAACGGTTCAAAATCGTCAACAGCAGCGTGCTGAACCTCGTCTCCCGCCGCTCCACACAGGCCAGCCAGCCCTTCTCCAGCAGTTGGGCAAAAAAGTCCTGCGTCAGGTCCCGCGCCGCCTCCGGGTCCCGCCCCCGTTTGCGGATGTGGGCGTAGATCGGGTGCCAGTAGGCCCGCGCAAACTGCTCCATCGCCTCGTCCCGCTGCGGTCCGTCGCCCCCCGCCTCCAGCACCATCGTCCAGCGCGTCGTCAGAAAACGCCCGCCCTCCGCCGCCCCTGGCGGGGTGAACAGGGCTGCATTCCTGCGGTGGTGGGGGGAACCGGACATCGCGCCATTCTTGCCTGGCCGTCTGTCTGTGGGAAGCGAAAAATCCCGCCTATCTCCGTGGCCTCCGTGACCGCAGCCGCCGCTCAGGGCTTTGCCGGAGCCGGTGCCAGCTCCACAAAGCGCCCCTCCGCCGCCTTAATCCAGACGGATTTCACCGGCCCCGTCTCGCCCGCCGCGCGGTAGAAGGTGAGCCCCAGCGCCTCGTCGTGCCCCAGCCGCTGCATCTTTTCATTCACACGTGCCTCCGGCGGTCGCCCGGCGGAAATCCACTCCCCCTCCACCCCCGGCACCTTCAGCGGCACCGGCGCGGGCGGGTCCCCGCAGTAGGAGCCATCCCCCAGCGCCGTCGGCAGCACGCTCCACTCCAGGTCCGCCCTCAGCCGGCCGTCACGCACCGCCGCCACAGCCGCCAGTGCCGCCAGAGCCGCAAAGCCCAGCAGCACCTTCTCCGGAGTGGCGCGTCTCACATTTTCGAGCATGGTACACCCCACATGCCGCAGACCAGCGGCTGTGAAAACCAAAAAGTTTTCCCGCCGCCTTGCCTCCTATTTTCCACCCATGCCCCCACCCCCGCACCTCTCTAAGATCTTCCGCCGCCTGCTCAAGCTGGCGCTGGGTCTCCTCGTCCTCGCAGCCGCCTTCTGCGGCGGTCGGGTTTGGGTGGACTCACGGGGCCGCGCCCTCATGCCGAACCTGCCCGCACGCGTAGCGCCCGCCCGGCCCCAGCCGCCACCGCAGGACGAATCTCCCGGCGTCCCCGTTTCCTCATTGCCAGTCTTCGCTGGAATTTTCAGCACCGATCCCGCAGAGCAGGAGGCAGCTGGCGTGACGCCGACCTGCCCGTGCTTGCGCGGGAGCTGGAAGGGGCGGACGACCCATTGACCATCTATGAACGAAACCTGGGCAAGGCGCGTGAAGCAGCGCTCGCCGAAATTGCCAGATCCGTGAAAATGCCAAATCTGATCGCCAACGCCATGCCACGCAATCCTCTGGACACCATGGATCCGCTTCAGACCATCCTCCATGGACTCCGTTCCCTTTGTGTCACGGACACCCAGATTTCAACCAATGCGGCCATAGTCGACCGCCGCTACCAGGTCATGGAGGACTCATTCAACTTCCGCGACCGGGTTTACACACCGCCTCCTGAAGAAGACACCGCCATTTTCAAGGTACGAACTCCGACCGGGGACGAAGCCGAAGACGATTTCACCGACTGGTATTTCTCCTTCTCGGACCGCGTGGGTGTTCACGACTCCGCCGGCAGCGCCATCAGTACTCAAAATTTCTTCGACATGAGCCGCCTCGCACTGGCCGTGGAAATCCGGAAGCGCGCCACCGGCTCCTACCCGGATTCGCTGGACGCCGTGGCCGCCTCCTTTCCCGGCGGCCTGCCGCACGACATCGCCACCGGTCAGTCCTACCATTTCGAGAAGACGCCCGACGGTTTCTTCCGCATCTGGGGCACGGGGATCGACCGCATCGACAATGGCGGCGATCCGAGGAAGAACACCCTCCTTAAACTACCCCTCCCCCGACAGTCCAGTCCCCCGCCCTGAACTCAGCAAACACCCTATCTCGCTCATTCCTTGCGAACGTTGGACCCTGCATCACAAATGGAGCTATGAAAAATCCGCTCGCCCTGCTCGCCCTCCTCACCTCACTCACGTATGCTGCATCGGTTGCACGTGGTTCGTCCATCGACCTCAGCAACTTCAAACTCACCTTCAGCGATGAATTCGACGGCGAAAAACTGGACACCACCAAGTGGCAGGCGCCGGAAATGCCCCGCCAGGGGAGCTGCCGCTGGGTGCCCTCGCTGGCCACGCTGAAGGATGGCGCACTCCATCTTGGCATCCGGCTGAGCCAGGACCCGGTTCTGCGCTACGACTGCGCCGCCGTGCGGACTCGCAAGGACTATGACCCAAAGCAGACGATGTTTGCGCAGCGCTATGGCTACTTTGAAGCGCGTGCCAAATTGCCGAAAAACATGAAGTCGGACTACTGGGCCGCGTTCTGGATGATGTGCGGCAACGTGAACAGCTCAGACACCCGCGAGGGCGTCGAGGCGGACATTCTGGAAAGTTTTCAACAGTCGAACGAGCCGCGATACGGCATGAATTTCCATTGGGATGGGTATGGAGATAAACACAATGCCACGGGCATCAAACTTGCCTCGACACCAGAGTTGGCAGATGGCGAGTTCCACCGGTTTGGCATGTATTGGGACGAGCACTACTACGTGGCCTTCTTTGACGGTCGGGAAGTGGGTCGCACGGATCTGATCGGACTCGGCAGCAAGGACAACGGCAAAACACCGTCTCAGGGCCCCTGCCAGAAACCCGGCTATCTGAAATTAAGCTGCGAAGCGGCCGGCTGGGCGGGAGCCACCAATCAGTGGGAGAAGGACCCGACGAAGGAGGATGCGTTCATCGTAGATTACGTTCGCGTCTACGAGGGGACTCTGCCAGCGGCGATCACGGAGACCGCACCACTGCCGAAACTCAAGGTGAGCGAGAACCACCACTTTCTCGTCAACGAATCCGGTCAGCCCTTCTTTTGGTTGGCTGACACGGCGTGGGAGCTGTTTCATCGCCTGAATCGGGAAGACGCGCAGCGCTATCTGATGAACCGGGCCAAGCTTGGCTTCAACGTGGTGCAGGCAGTGGCGCTGGCGGAGTTTAACGGGCTTGCCGCACCGAACGCCTATGGCCATTTTCCTTTGAAAAACAACGACCCGCTGCAACCGAACGAGGACTATTTCAAAGACGCGGACTGGATCGTGGCGAAGGCGAACTCGCTCGGGATCTATGTCGGCTTCCTGCCGACGTGGGGTGACAAGTGGAACAAGAAGTGGGGTGCTGGGCCGGAGATTTTCACGCCGCAAAATGCCGAGGCTTATGGTGAGTGGTTGGGCAGGCGCTTCAAGAACGCGGGCATCGTGTGGATTCTCGGTGGTGACCGTCCGGTGGAGAATGACACGCACAAGGAGATCATTCGGGCGATGGCTCGAGGGCTGCGCAAAGGTGACGGCGGCACGCATCTCACCACGTTCCACCCGACCGGCGGCAGCGGCTCCAGCGAGCCGTTCCACAAAGAAGACTGGCTCGACTTTAACATGCGGCAGAGCGGGCATGTGGCAGAGTTCACCGGACGCTTTGAGCAGACCCGCGCGGATTACGACCGCCAGCCCGTGAAGCCGGTGCTGGATGGCGAGCCGATTTACGAGGGGCATCCGGTTTCATTCGATGCGAAGAAGTTTGGGCACTCCGTAGCGGCGGACATCCGCCGCGCATTCTATTGGGATGTGTTCACTGGCGCTTGCGGGCACACCTATGGACATCATTCCGTTTGGGCCATGCACAATTCAAAGCAGGCACCCGTCAATTCACCGTTGATGCCGTGGACGGACGCCATCAACGAGCCCGGCGCGGCACAGGTCGGCGTCGGCGGGCGACTCATCGAGTCGCGTCCATTTTTCACGCGCGTGCCGGATGACTCGCTGCTCGTCCCTTCCGAGTATCCGACGCTCGTGCCCGGCGCTGGCACACGGCGCTTCGCGGCCACCCGCGATGAGAACGGCAGCTACGCGATGGTCTATGTGCCGGTGGGCCGCACGTTCACGGTCCGCATGGACAAGCTCACCGGTCCGCAGGCGAAGGCATGGTGGTTTAACCCTCGCGATGGCACAGCCACCGCCATCGGCACTTTCGAGAACAAAGGAGAGAAGGCATTCACCCCACCGACGCCCGGCGAGCTTCTCGACTGGGTGCTTGTCCTCGACGACGCCTCGAAAGGCTATCCGCAGCCAGGAACCAAAGCATCCAAGCCTTAGCCCCGAAAGCTATGACGAACCCACGCTTCGCTGTCGCCCAGCTCGATGAAATTCCGCCGACTCCCTGTCCGTGCGGACAGGCCCGCCGCGCGTTTAAGGAAGATTGAAATCAGCTCGCCACCGTGCATCTCACGGACATCCACGCGGACAGCTGCGCCCATTATCACAAGAAGATGACGGAGATTTACATCGTGCTCGAAGGCGAAAGTCATCTCGAGGCCGATGGCGAAATCATTCCGCTCAAGCCGATGACAACTGTGATGATTCGCCCCGGCTGCGTTCATCGCGCCGTCGGCAATTTGCGCATCATTAATGTGCCGATGCCGCCTTTCGACCCGGCGGTTGAGTTTGAGGTGTCAAAACCGGCGCGTCTCACATTTTCGAGCATGGTACGCCCCACATGCCGCAGACCAGCGCCTGTGAAAACCAAAATGTTTTCCGGCCGCCTTGCCTCCCATTTTCCACTCATGCCCCCCACCCCGCGACTCTCAAAACCCGTCAGCCGCATGCTCAAGCTGGCGCTCGGGCTCCTTCTTCTCGCGGCGCTGTTCAGTGGAGTCCGGTTGTGGCTGGACGCCAAAGGCCGCGCCGTGCTCGCCCAGCTCCCTCCGCGCCGCGCCCCCGCAAAACCTGAGATGCCGACGCACCAGGCTCCGGCGGGCATCGCAATGTCCGGTCTTCCCGTCTTCGCCGGGATCTATGGTGATGATCCGTCCACCCGGACCGCGAACGAGGCCTTGCAGAAGGAGCTTGAACAGCTGCGCCAGGACCTCCGCATGGCCGGCGATCCCCCGAATTTCCTCACCCTGCTCAAGCTCCTGAAGATCCCTGTCCCCTCGGGAATGACCCCGGCTCAAGCGGCGGCGGAGTTCCTGAGCTATGCGGAAAAATTCGGCCCTTTCCTGGCAAGCCTGCGCGAAGCCATGGCGGCAGGGCAATGGGATTTCGGAGGAAAGGTCCACCATGACGAAAGTGCGCGTTGGGTGAAAAAGCAGCAGGCATTTTGATCTGCTGAATCGCGCTGACTTGCTGCTCAATACCATGCTACACGCCAGCCGCCTGTCCGGGAAGCCGGATCTCTCGCTCGCCCTGTGGAAGGACATGGCTGGAGTGGCCCGCCAGACCTCAGACCCCACCGGCCTGCTCACACTTTATCAAGGCATGGAGCTACGGGGATTCGCTCAGCGCGCCGCTGCCCTGGGACTGACGGACGGTGGCTGGCGCGATGCCGATCTGGCCGTGATCAGCCGGGAACTCGAGGTGCTGGACCCGCAGGAGGCTTACCGGAGAGGCATTAGCACCGAACACGAAGGCGTCCTGAACCGGCTGGCGGAAATCAGCAAAAACCCGTCCGTACTCTGGCCCGGCCAGCCAGACAGTACAGTGCCAGCCGGGGCTCAATTTCAGGAGGTGCTTCGCAGCCTGAGCTTCGCCTTTGTCAGCGACACCCAGGTCGCCGCCAACGCCGCCATCGTGGACCGCCGCTACCAGCTCATGGAGGATTCGTTCAACTACCCTGACCGCGTCTACACCCCGCCCTCGGCAGAAGAAGCCGCCGTTTACAAGCCCGGCCAGGACTCGCTAAACGGCGACCCTTTCAGCCAGTGGCACTTCGTGTTTTCCGACCGCATGACCCTGCCCGACCAGTCCACCGCCCCCGTTCGCGAACAAACAAGCCTCGATCTCACCCGCATCGCCCTTGCGCTGGAAACGCAGAAGCGTGCCACCGGTTCCTACCCGGATTCCCTCGACGCCGTGGCCCCCCCTCCTTTCCTGGCGGGCTGCCCCACGATGTGGCCACTGGGCAGTCCTACCAATACGAGAAGACGCCCGACTGTTTCTTCCGCATCTGGGGCACGGGAATCGACCGCATCGACAATGGCGGAGATTCGAGGAAAGACGCTCTCTTTGTTTTACCCAAACGCCGGTAAATCCTCGCAAACCGGGCCGCAGCCATCTACAATCGTCCATGCTTGAATCAGCAGCCATGCCCATTCTCCGCATCAAATCAAGCGCATGCGCCTTGATCCATCGGATGACCGCCTCGCTCCTCCCATTGGGAGCGGCCATGCTCCACGCCCAGAACTTGGTGCCAAACAGCGGCTTCGAAAACGGATTTTCTGGATGGAGCAACAACACGAGCGGTGGTGCCAGTGCCTCGTATTCGCTGGAAGCCGCCCAGCCGTATGCCGGCGCGAAAGCCATGAAGGTGGTCGTCAACAACCCCGGCAGTCAGCTTCACAATGTGCAGACCCTCGGCCCCACTTTCACCCTCCCCACGGGCACCCCGACCACGATCACCTTCCGCGCCCGCGCCGCGACGGCCGGCACCAAGGTGCGCTTTGTGATGCAGGACGCGGTTTACAACAACAAGGAGTTCTCGCTCTCGACCTCATGGGAGCGGTATTCATGGAACCACACCACCACGGAACCCAACCCGCGACTGCGGCTCCAGTTTCGCTCTGCTGGAACCGTCTGGCTGGATGAGATTTCGGTCGAGGCCCATGCCGTTCCGGACACCGGCATCCTCGTTACCCTCGATCCATCGGTCCGCCATCAAACGATGGACGGCATCGGTGGCGCGCTCACTTGGTATGCTGCACGGATGATCTCCAGTCCGCACAAGACTCAGCTTGAGGAGATGATTTTTGATGATCTCGGCCTCGATATTATCCGTCTCAAGAACTGGTATTTCCCTGCGGATTACCCGGCCAACAAATCTCCGGTCAACATACCGAACAATGGTTTTCGAGGAAACTACAATAACAACAAGACATTCTACGACATGGCGAAGAAAAATGGCCGCGACATCAGCGTCCTCTTTTCTTCGTGGAGTCCTCCGGCGAATCTAAAAACGAACAACGACCTCCAAAACGGCGGCACCTTGAAAAAGGTCAACGGGCAATATGTATATGCCGACCTTGCGCAATACTGGGTCGATCTGCTGGACAACATGAATTGGACGCCCGACTACCTCAGCTTCCAGAACGAGCCCGGCTGGGTGGCGGCACACGAGACCTGCGAATTCGCTCCCACCCAGACATCGACACTCGCAGGCTATGCCGAAGCGTTGGACGCCATTTATAACCGCATAAAAACCCGGCCTGACGTCCCGGTCCTCGTCGGTCCGGAATCGGAAAGCATGAGCGCCTTTCCCGGTCAGGCCGCACCGCTGCGCACACGCACATATCTTGGCATCAATGCATTTCACAACTACAACATCGGCAGCGAATCTGCCATCGACGGCGAAATCCCCAGGCTCAACCAGATCCGCGCCGAGACCGATCTAACGGGACGCCCGAACTGGATGTCGGAGTTCTCGCTGGGGGCTTTCGACTGGCTGGACACCGCCAGGGTGATTCACAACACGCTCGTCGAGGCGAACTCCTCAGCCTACATCTTTTGGAAACTCGTCTGGGGCGACTCCACCGACCTTGATGAGATCATTTTCAACATTGACGGGGCTGGCAATTACATCAAGGGAAACACCTACTACGCCATCAAACACTACTCAAAGTATATCTCACGCGGCTCCTGGCGATTTGAGGTAACGAGGGCCGCCGGAACCAATGCGAACATTCGCGCCTCCGGCTACCTCAATCCCGCAGGCACCCAGGTGACCCTCATCGTCCTCAATACCGGCAGCACAGACGATGAGATCGCGCTCCGCCTTCGCGGACTGCCGGTTGCCTCCGTCACCTCGTATCGCACCAGACAGTTCGACATCGGCAGCGTGCCTTTTCAACAACGCGCCGTGGACCTCGCCAGCAATCTGCCAGTTTCAAAAAACTCGATCACCACCTACGTCTTCGAGCTGACGGAAACCCTCAATCCCTATGACCCGGCGCTGCTGCGTGTGGAGGGCATCCAGTATGATGGAAGCAAGGTTTCAATCTCCATTCCATCCCAGCCCGGCAATGACTTCATCCTCTGGAAATCGACGCCCCTCGCTGCCGGTTCCTGGCAAAAGGTGACCGAAGCCGTCTTCACCGAGTCTGGCGGAAAACTCATCCTGTCCGACCCGAACCCCGGCACTGGCCGCGCATTCTACCGCGTCCAGCGCGAGACGGGCCTCTGAAGCACGGTGGGACCTGCCCGGCAAAAAATGACGCCGCACCGATGAACATTCGCCCGCTTCTATTCACCCTCATTCTTTCAGCCAGCCCGGTCTTCGCGCAGCAGTCTGCCGATGTCATCGTGTATGGCTCCACGCCCGGCGGGTTCTGCGCAGCGATTGCGGCAGCTCGCGAGGGGGCGTCGGTCATTTTGCTTGAGCCGTCGGAGCATGTTGGCGGGCTGAGCACGGGCGGGCTTAGCCATTGCGATTCGAACCAGATGGTGCGCTCCACACTCATGGGACTTTTCGATGAATGGCACCGGCGAGTGGTCAAGGATTACACGGATCGCGGGCTGAAAGCGCCCTACGATCCGGCGGTAAAGGACACGGCGAAATGGACATTTGAGCCGCACGTGGCGATGCGCGTGACTAAAGCGATGCTCAAGGAAGCTGGCGTCACCGTGCTGACCGGGTGCCATCTCACGGAGGCGAAAAAAGGCGGCGCTCGCATCGCGTCGCTGGCCACCAGGAACGGCACGTTCACGGCAAAGGTGTTCGTCGATGGCACCTATGAGGGCGACCTCATGGCTGCGGCGGGTGTGGACTGGACCATCGGCCGCGAGGGACGAGCAGAGTTCGGCGAATCCTACGCGGGCAAACAATACCCGAAGCCCAAGCCGGTGATGAAAATCGGCGGCTTCGACGATGCGGGCAGGCTCCTGCCCCTGGTCACGACTGCCGACGCCGGGCCTGACGATGCGGGCGACTCGAACGTGATGACCTGCAGCTTTCGCCTGTGCTTGGCAAAAGATCCCGCCGTCAAGTTTCCCATGCCCGAACCTGAGAAATATGATCCCGCCCGCTTTGAAATCGCACGCCGCATGATCAAGGCGGGGATCAAAGTGGGCTTCGATCTCTACCCACTGCCAGGCAGCAAGTTCGACGGCAACAACTCGATCTACGGCCAGCTTTCGCTCGGGCAGGTCGGTGCCTGCAACGACTGGCACAGCGCCGATGAAGTGGGCCGTGCCAGAATTTGGGAGGCGCACAAGCAATACACCCTCGAGTTCATCCAATTTCTCAGCACCGATCCGGCCGTGCCGGAGAAGATTCGCGCCGAGTATGCCAACCTCGGCCTGTGCAAAGACGAGTTCCCCGGCACGGCTCACTTTCCACCCGCGCTCTATGTGCGTGAATCACGGCGCTTGAAGGGACTGCATATCCTCACGCAAAAGGACATCCTCGCGACGCCGGAGAAGGACGACCCCATCGCCATCTCGTCCTTCCCCATCGATTCGCACGACTGCCAGCGCGTGGCCTTGAAGGACGGCGGCGTCATCAATGAAGGCACCATTTTTCCCGTCCGGGTGCCCGGCGAAAAAGTCGGTTACGCCTACCACGTGCCGTATCGCTCTGTGCTGCCGAAGCCCGAACAGTGCACGAACCTGCTTGTGCCCGTCGCGCTCTCCTGCTCGCACGTCGCCATGTGCTCGCTGCGGATCGAAGGCGCCTGGATGGTCATCGGCCAGGGAGCGGGCGTCGCGGCAGCCCTCGCGGCAAAACAAAATGCCGCCGTGCAAGACCTGTCGTATGCTCATCTGCGCCAGCGGCTCCTCGCCCAGGGCCAGGTGCTCGCCCTGCCGACGACGCAGAAAAAAGCGGCCGGGAAAGATGCCGGCGCTCTCCCTGCAAAATCGCTCCCCGGCATCATCCTCGACGACGCCGACGCGAACCTTGAGGGCGAGTGGACCCGCTCCACGAACTTCAAGCCCCACGTCGGCAGCGGCTATGTCGTCGCCGGAGCCAAAGACGCGCGCGGCGACGGCAAAGCCTCCGCCACCTTCCGAGTGAAGGTCCCCAAGTCCGGCGAATACCAACTCCACATGGCCTACTCCGCGCACGAAACCCGCGCCAGGAACGTGCCCGTGACCATCACCAGCGGAGAACGCGAAACGAAGCTCACTGTAGATCAGACCCGGCCCCTGCCGGCGGGCCAACTCTTCCAGCCCATCGGCCACGCAGTGCTCACGGCAGACGGCGAAACCATCATCAGAATCCAGAACACGGACACTGCCGGATTCGTCATCCTCGACGCCCTGCAGTTGGTGCCCGTCGGGGAAGGATCAGCCCCCGCTGTGGCGCCGGGAGGGAAATAACCCGCCGCCGGATAGACCGCCCGTGCGCGCCTTCGCGAATGACGAGCCCCACGACCGGGTGTAAGCGTCACCGCCAGCACCGTCTTGAAACCCGTGCCTGCCGCCGCCCCGCCGCGTAGGGGATGGGCATGACCACGACACACGCCAAGTCCGATCCGAGCTCTTCCGCTCCCGGCCCCACTCCCACTCCCACTCCTGATC
>JANOAS010000114.1:0-10046 GCA_031411255.1 bacterium | reverse complement strand
GGCTGCGGGGATCTGGGAAATTTTCACCCCGGGGTTCTGCTCCTGGAACCACTTCAACGTTTTTGGCCGCCAGCCCTCCTGGGCCGTGATGCTCCCGCCGAGGTAGGCGATCTTCACTTCTGCTCCGGGCGTCTTCAGCTTTGCCAGAAAATTCGGCCAGCCTGCGCGGGCATTGAACTCAGGCAGCTCGGCGCGGAGGAGTCCGGCGGCGGTCAGGAAAAGGACGAGGGCGGTGGTGGGCAGGCGCATCCTCCACCTAAAAAGCAAATCCGCCCCCGGGCAAGGGGCGGACTGCATCGAATGTTCCAAGCTGAGAGAATGCGGGCTTAATTTTTCCGCGCCTGGTAGAAGCGGCGGGTGCTGGTCTGGCCGGTGAGCCGCGCCGTGATGCTGGGCAGGGTGGCGGTCAGGGGGCCTGCGATCACGCTCCATGAACCCCCGGCGAGATCCGAAGTGGCATAGACCGAGTAGGACTCTCCCGGAGCGGTGTTCCACGTCACGTTCAGTTCATTGTCCACGAATGAGGCGTAGACGTTCGTGATTTCCAGTGGCAGGCCGAGGGCGCGGTTCACGGCATTCAGGAAAAGCCGCTGGCCGTCAGGTGAGAGGTCCATGGCGCCTACGAGGGGATTTGGCGCGCCGGTTGCCGTCCCGCTTGCATCACGTGTGCCGCAGCCAAAGAACATGCGGTAGCCGCCCAGCGTGTCCGGGCCACTGGTCTGGCTGCTGTCGTGGCGGACGCTGGCGCCCTTGGGCCACTCGACTATGGCGTAGCCGGTGCAAACAAATGTCGGATCCACCGTCGGGGATGCGCCGGATGGGATGTTTACTCCGGGATTCATGGGGTTGAAATCGACAGTGGCGAGCACGGTGCCTCCGCCCTCCACGTTGTTGACGCCGTTGGCCAGCACTTGGTTTACGCCGTTGATTGAGTATTTGGAGACCTGGAAGTCAGTCCCCCGGTTTCTCGGAGGGGTGGCGATACGAATGCCGCTGTAGTTCGTCATTGTCTCGATCTCGTCCAGCCCGACTGGTGCGTGGGCAACTCCCTGAAAAACGGGGTTTTCGGGATCGGGGATCGCGAGTTTGCCGAGGGGAGGGGTGCTGGAGTCCGCTCCGGAGTCGAACTCCGTGTTGCCGGTGAGCAGGCCGAAGCGCTGCTTGTGGATGAGCGTGGATTTCGTGATGATCATGGGCTTCGTGATGTCACGGTTCCACGCGGGGGCTCTTGACTGGAGGTTGAAGGGGCCGCTGTTCAAGGCGGTGCCGAGAATGACGAGGTCGTAGCTGTTCAGGACGGTGATGTCATTGGCCGTCAGAGAATTTCCCGTCGGGTTGAACCGGGTCACCGTGTGGCCGGCGCTGATGAGCAGCTCGACAAAGTCCTGATCGCTGAATGTCGGAAGCGCTGGAACCATGTCCGAAGCACGTGCGGGGTAGACAACACCACCAACGGCGGTGTTTGTCGATTCAGGGCCGTTGTCACTGACCCAGAGGATGGAGGAGGCGTGTGAGCTGAGGGTCAGTCCGAGAAGAAGGAGTCCGGTTTTGAGGGATTTCATGTTTAGAGGGGTTGGGATGTGGAGTTAAGCGGTCAGGAGCATCCTCCGTTCGGGGGATGCGGGCAATGGGGAAGTGAAGTGTCTGCACAAAATACATCGAGCCGGCTTCCCGGCCCGCTGGGCACAGTGGGGCGGGTTCGGCGGGTACAAAAGGGACGAGCGTCAATTCTTTCCCACCCGGTAGAAAAGATGCCGGTCGTACTGGTCTGTGATCCGAGCGGTAACGCTGGGCAGGGTCGCGGTGATGGGCCCGGCCACCACAGTCCAGGAATCTTCCGAAAGATCGGGTGAGGCATACACCGAGTAGCTGGACCCTGGCGCGGCATTCCAGGTCACGTTCACCTCGCCGTCGGCGGCGGAGGCGTAGATGTTGGTGATTTCAAAGGGCAGGCCCAGCGTGCGGTTGACGGCATTGAGGAATAGCCGCTGGCCGTCCGGGGTCAGATCCATGGCCCCCACCTGGGGATTTGGCGCACCGGTGACGGAAGGGGTGACGGCGGCATCCCGCGTTCCGCAGCCAAAGAAGAGCCGGTAGCCGCCCAGAGTGTCTGGTCCGTTGGTCTGGGTGCTGTCGTGGCGAACCTCGGCCCCTTTTGGCCATTCGACAATGGCGTAGCCGTTGGCGACGTACGCGGGCTCAACCGAAGGCACCGCACCCGGAGGGGCGATGGCGGTGAGAGGCGTGGGGTTCATGGGGTTGAACTTGATCCTCGCGAGGACGGTGCCGCCGCCCTCCACGTTGTTGACGATGTTTTGCGACACTCCGTTGACATGTAAATCGGAGAATTGAAAATCTGTCCCGCGGTTGTTGACCGGGGTGGGGATCCGGACGCCGCAGTAGTTTGTCATCGTCTCGATCAGGTCCTCCCCGGCGGGTGCGTGGTCGATGCCCTTGAAGATCGGGTTCTCAGGCTCCATCAACTCCAGCTTTCCATTGGGCGGGGTGCTGTCGTTGGCGGCAGAGTCGTATTCCGAGTTGCCCGTCAGCAGGCCCATGCGCTGTTTGTGCAGGAGTGTCGACTTCGTGAAGATCACCGGCTTCGTGATGGCCCGGTTCCACCCGGCGCCCCGGGACTGAAGGTTGAAGGGGCCGCTGTTGAGTGCTGTGCCGAGGATGATGAGATCGTAGCCGTTGATTTTTTCGACATCGCGCGGCGCCCCGGCGGTGCCGGCCGACAGGTTGCTTATCGGGTTGAACCTCGCCACGGTGTGCCCTGCGGCGATGAGCAGGTCGACAAAGTCCTGGTCGGTGAAGCGTGGAAGCGGCGGAGTGAAATCCTCGGCTCTGGCCGGATAAAAAATGCCGTCTGTCCCCGTCGATTTGGGTCCGTTGTCACTGACCCAGAGGATGGATGCGGCTTGGCTGCTGAGGGTCAATCCAAGGAGGACGAGACCGGTTTTCAGGGAGTTCATGGGTGGAAGAGTTGTGGGGTGCGGAGCGAATCGGCCCCGACGCTGTTGCCTGCGGGGGATACCCGCAAGCGGCAAGTTGATTGTCTGCACAAAATACACCGCCGTCGATTTAGATCACCGCCTGGCTGCGCGCGGGCACAGGCAGGCTCGCAGGTAAATTTTATCAGGTGCCATCCTTCGCCTCCACGTAGGGATGCGACCGCTGGCGCCTTGAGGCGTGCCTCAGGGAGGAGTGCACTTGCGCAAACTGCGGGGCCACGCTTTTGTGGGGCACCTTTTTGTCCGCCTTGCCAAATCTACGAATGAACAAAGTCCGTCTTCTGCTCGCTGCTGTCGGTAGCGTTTTCATCACACCTGTCCTCCATGCCCATCATGGTCAGGATTTCCTCCTTGTGGAGGACTACAGCCTGCCAAATCCAGGGCAGGGGCTGCTGCTTTCCGGGTTTGCGTGGGAGCGGGGCGATGAGGGAAATGAATTCAGCCTGGAGCCCGGGCTGCTCGTCGGGGTGCTGCCGCGGCTGGCGCTGGGGGTGGAAACCCGCTTCGGCGCGGAGCCGGATGAGGACTGGGCGTGGTCGTCGGTCACCCCGTCGGTGCATTTCCAGCTCACGCCTCCGGAGAGCACGTTCCCGGTGCGCGTTGGCATCATGGCGGGCTACCAGTTTGCCGAGGATGCCGCCCACGACCACGGGGAGGAAGAGGAGGCGGAAGGTGGCGAACATCATGACGATGACCACCACGAGGAATCGCCGCTCCCGTCGCTCATCCACAATCACCACGCGGACCGTTTTGCCTCCAAGCTGGTCCTGGATGGAAACCTCGCGGAAGACACCAAGTTTGTTGTGAACCTGCTCAACGCCGTGGACAGCGACGGCGATGTCCACTGGGGCTACACTGCCGGTCTGAGGCAGAAGTTCAGCGAGACCTTTTCCGCCGGCATCGAAGCCCGTGGCGACTTCGCGGACCACGGGGAGCAGGAGATCCTGGCCGGCGGCTATCTCGAGCCGGTGCACGGGTTCACCCTGAAACTCGGAGCCGGGTTCGGCCTCACGGAGGCCACGCCGGATTTCACCCTGCACGCCGGAGTGGTGCTCAAGTTTTGATGCGCAGAGCTGCCCGCGTCGAGAATAATCGACGCGGCAGCCGCCTCACTTTTTCCCCCGGCAGAGGAAAAGCTGGACGCTGTGGTAGACCTTGCCTCTGAACTTCACGGGGAAGAGGCCGAGGCTCTCGGTGGATTCGAATTCCGCCCGGATCCACGGCGGGGCCTGGCGGCGGAGCTTGTCCTCGTCGAGGACGTAGATGGCGTTCTCGCCCTTGCGGGTGGTGTAGCCGGGCCAGAACCAGTACTGGTTTTTCGGCACGGCGGTGGTCTCGGCGTAGGCGTAGAGGCCGCCTCGTGAGACGAGTTCCTGTGCTCCGGGAGCGTAGAAATTAATGAGGCTGGCGCGGCCGTAGTGGTCGGCGATGACGAAGGTGGGCCTGCCTGATTTTTTCTCCTGCTTCTCGCGCACGGTGGCGACGATGCGGGCCATTTCCTCGAAGCCGCGTAGGCGGCCGAGCGGGTCCCACTTGCGGGTGACAGGCAGGCGGATGACCTTGCCCAGGGCGGAGGGGTCGTGCGCGGCGTAGCTGACGAGCAGGCCGAGGATGAGTCCGGTGGTGAGCAGACGCTTCGGCGCAAGGGAGCCGGCCCGGGCGCGGCGGTGCCAGTGGAGGGCGGCGAAAAGGAAGAGTGGGAGGATGCTGGCGGCCATCCAGTTCGGCTGGACCTTGGCCCGGATGGTGTAGAAGAGGTAAAAGAGGTAGATGGGCGCGCCCAGGGAAAAGAGGAAAAGCAGCAGGGGATCGCGCCGCTCCGTGCGGTTGCGCCAAAACGAGATGGCGGCCCAGACGATGCCGACGAAGAAAACAGGATTCATCGCCCCGACGGTGATGCCGAGGTACTCCAGCGTGCTCATCGGGCGAAAGGTCCACGCCTCCTTGAGCCCGCCGCGCTCGGAGAGGTGGGTGAAGGTGACCCAGTGCCGCTGCGCATTCCACATGATGATGGGGATGGTGCCGAGGAGATTGATCCCCAGTGCCAGCCACAGGCCGCGATGCGACCAGAGGCGCTTTTTTTCAGGATGCTGCCATGCGTGGAGGACGCCAAAAAGCAGGAGGGAACCGAGCAGGAACGGGGTGAAGTATTTGCTGAGGAGCAGCAGGGCCATGAAGACCCCAGCGAGCGCCCAGTGGCGCAGGCTGTCTTCCCGGAAGGCGCGCCAGAGGGTGAGCAGGGACAGGGTGTAAAAGAAAACGGTGAGGCCGTCGACCGTCATGAGCGTGGCCCCGCCCTCCAGCAGCGGGGAGGCGACGAGGGCGAGGACAAACCAGAAGCCGGTGCGGGCGGAGGTGTGCCGGGCGACGAAGCGTGAGAGGACGAGGGCGAGCACGCCCGCCAGCACGGTGGCGGGAAACCGGCAGCCAAAGGCCGTGTCGCCCCACAGGTGGGTGCCCGTCCAGTGGGCGAGGGCGATCATGAGCGGCTTGCTGTAGTAGCTGAGGTCGAGGTGTTTCGACCAAAGCCACTGGTAGGCCTCGTCCTCGCACAGGTCGGTGGTGCCGCTGGCGATCCACGCCAGGCGCAGCGCGGTGACGGCGCCGATGAGCAGCCACGTGGCGCGTGTCCAGGTCCGCGCGGGGTTCACCTCCGGCGGGGTGAAATCCGGAGGCGGCACGGCCTCGGGATTAAAAAGTGAGGGCAGCCGCTGCCACGCGTGGGGGAGAAACCGGCGGCCAAGGCGCGTCCACAGCCACTCCAGCAGGTGCGGGAATGCCCAGCCAAACAGGGCCCCGACCGCGAGGCCGCCCAGCACATCACTCGGGTAGTGGACGCCAAGGTACAGGCGGGAGAAGGCGACCAGGCAGGCGAACGGAGCCAGCCAGCGCCACGCGCCGCGGTAGTACATCGAGGCAGCCACGGCCAGCGCCGCCCAGGTGGCGGAGTGGTTCGAGGGGAAGGAGCCATTTCCCCCCGGCGGGCCGAAGAGGTGCAGCCCCTCCAGCACCACGCTGGGGCGGGGCCGCTCGAAAAGGGCCTTGAGCGGGCTGCAGACAAACTGGCTCACGCAAATGGCGGCCAGGGCGAGCATGAAAACGGCGAGCCTGCCGCGCGTGCCGCCCTTCCAGCACAGCCACGCGCCGACGAGCCCGACGAGCGGGAAAAAAACGGCGTTGCCGCTGATGAAGGGCATCAGGACATCGAAGACTGGATTGGCCAGCCCGTGGTTGACGAGCTTGAGCCCGGCGGTGTCGAGTGAGGAAAGGTCCATCGTGGCCCGGAGGGCGGGAGGCAGGTTTGAAGGTGGGGAAAAGCCTCCACCCATGCCGAAACCGGGACCGGGCTCAAGCTGAAACGGCAGACTGGTTTGAGGCCGGGGGAAACGGCATCGGTTTGAAACGGCTCGTTCCGGTTGAATTCCCCGCGTGGGCGTGCAAGTTGCGCGTTTTTCCTCACCATCCATGTATCGTACTCATCACTGCAACCAGGTCCGCAAGGAGCACATCGGCCAAACCGTCACCCTCGCCGGCTGGGTGAATTCCGCCCGTGACCACGGCGGGGTCATCTTTATTGACTTGCGCGACCGCGAAGGCCTGACGCAGGTTGTTTTCCGCCCGGAGGAGGACGCTGCGCTGGCGGCGGCGAGTCATGAGCTGCGGGATGAATATGTGGTGCAGATCACCGGACGGGTGGCGGCACGCCTGACGGGCACGGAAAATGACCGCCTGCCCACGGGCGATGTGGAGATCGTGGCAGGCACGATGGTCATCCTGAACAAGGCGGATGTGCTGCCCTTCCAGCTGGACAAGGAGCTGTCCAACGAGGACCTGCGGATGAAATACCGCTACCTGGACCTGCGCCGCGAGCGCATGGGCCGGAACATCCGCACCCGGCACAAGATCACCACGGCGGCGCGGAACTATCTGGACGGAGCCGGTTTCATCGAGGTGGAGACGCCCATTCTTTCCAACCCCACGCCGGAAGGCGCACGCGACTTCCTCGTGCCCGCCCGCCTGAACCCGGGCCATTTCTACGCGTTGCCGCAGGCGCCGCAGCAGTACAAGCAGCTGCTCCAGGTGGCCGGACTGGAGAAATACTTTCAGATCGCCCGCTGCTTCCGGGACGAGGACCTGCGTGCCGACCGCCAGCCGGAGTTCACGCAGATCGACATCGAGGCGTCGTTCATCGGGGCGGAGGACATTTACAAACTGGTGGAGGGCCTGCTGGCCTCCATGTTCAAGGCGGGGCTCGGGACGGACATCCCGACGCCGTTCCCCCGCATGACCTACCAGGAGGCGGTCGACCGCTTTGGCTCGGACAAGCCGGACACCCGCTACGGCCTGGAAATCGTGGACATGGCGGACGTCTTCGCGAACAGCGGATTCCAGATTTTCCAAAAAGTGCTCGCCGGTGGCGGAGTGGTCCGCGCCATCAATGCGAAGGGCTTTGCCGGCATCACCACCGGCCAGATGAACCGGCTGAACGAGCTGGCGCTCCAGGCCGGGATGAAGGTGAAGCAGCTGGCCTTCATCAAAGTGGAGGGCGGCGAGTACAAGTCGCCGCTGTGGAAATTCTTTGGCGATGAAGAGAAGAGCCACCTCGTCTCCAAGCTCCAGGTGGAGGAGGGGGACATCATTTTCTTCTACGCCGGAGCGTGGGAGGAGGCGTGCAACATCCTCGGCCGCGTCCGCACGGAGATCGCCGACATGCAGGGCCTGGTGAAGGACTCGAAGGCGTTCAATTTCCTCTGGGTGGTGGATTTCCCCCTGCTCGGCTTCAGCGCGGAGGAAAACCAGTGGCACGCCGTGCACCATCCCTTCACGCGCCCTCATGCGGATGATCTGGACAAGCTGGCTGCGGGCGAGTTTGGCAAGGTGCGGGCCGTGGCCTACGACGTGGTGCTTAATGGCTACGAACTGGGCGGCGGCAGCATCCGGATTCACGAAAAAGACCTGCAGGCCCGCATGTTCGACGTGCTGGGCGTCACGGCGGAGGAGCAGGAACTCAAGTTCAGCCACCTCCTGGACGCCTTCCGTTTCGGCGCGCCGCCCCACGGTGGTCTGGCGCTCGGCCTGGACCGCGTGGCCATGCTCATCTGCGGAGAAACAAGCATCCGCGAGGTGATCGCCTTCCCGAAAAACAACAAGGGCTGCGACATCATGACCGACTCGCCCACGCTGGTCGATCCGAAGTCCCTGCGCGAAATCTACGTGGCCAGCACGTGGAAGGACCCGAAGGAGAAGGCGGTTGTCAGTTAATGGCTGACAGTTGTCAGGCTTTTTGGGACGAACCGTCCGCCAACCGATAACGCATGCCGCCCCTGCTCACCGTAGAAAATCTCAAAGTGCACGTCCCGGTGCGCGGTGGGATTTTTGGTCGGGTGCGCGGGGCGTGCCGGGCGGTGGATGATGTGTCGATCACGCTGAACGCGGGCGAAACGCTCGGGCTGGTGGGGGAGTCCGGCTGCGGGAAATCCACGCTGGGCAAGGCGGTGGTGCGGCTGCTGGACCCGACGGCGGGGCGCATTCATTTCGACGGGGAGGACATCACCACCGCCGGGCGCAGCGGGCTGAAAAAGCACCGCCGCCACCTGCAGCTGGTGTTTCAGGACCCGGCGGAGTCGCTGAACCCGCGCCACACGGTGCGCACCATCCTGGAGGAGCCCTTCCTCATTCACCAGATGGGCACGCCGGAGGAGCGCCGCCAGTGGGTGGAGGAGCTGCTGACCCAGGTGGGCCTGCCGGCGGGCGCGGCGGACAAGTACCCGTTTGAATTTTCCGGCGGCCAGCGCCAGCGGCTGGGCATTGCCCGGGCGATCGCGCTCAAGCCGAAGCTCCTCGTTTGTGATGAGCCGGTCTCCGCCCTCGACGTCAGCGTGCAGAGCCAGGTGCTGAACCTCCTGCTCGACCTCCAGCAGCAGCTCGGGCTGGCCCTGCTTTTCATCGCGCACAATCTGCCGGTGGTGAAACACATGAGCGACCGCGTGGCCGTGATGTATCTGGGCCGGATCGTGGAGCTGGCGGATGCGGAGACGATCTACCGCCAGCCCCGCCACGCGTATACGAAGGCGCTCCTGGCCGCCAGCCCGGTGCCCGACCCCGGAGCCGCGCGGAAAAAAGTGATCCTGGAGGGCGACGTTCCCTCGCCCATCAATCCGCCGCCCGGCTGCGCCTTTGGCCACCGCATGGGCCAACCGCGCTGGAAGGAAAGCGTGGGCGCAGATCTGCGCCTGGCGGAGGTGGCACCGGGGCACTGGGTGCAGCGGTGTCCGTGTTGTGTGGAGTAAGTGCCCGTGCCCCGGCCTCGCAGAACGGCCGGGTCCTTGACGCTCCCTGATTTCCCACGAAAAGCCGGCATGGAAATCTCCTTCCTCGTGCCGCGCATACTCCACCAGCCAATTGCGCGGTCGTGCAGGCGTGGTGGCGGTACTTTATGTGCACACTTTTTCAAAAGCCGGCGGGTGAACGGCGCATGGTGCCATGCTGAAAACAGCCCAACATGCCCGCCGCCGCAGCCGGGCGAGGGCGGCAGTTGCCGCGAGCAGGATGCACAGCCCTGCCGAGGGTTCCGGGATGGTTATGATGGACCAGCTGCCGTCCAAGTTTCCCTTCCGGACAGCATCCAGCCGCACCTCCCCTGTGAATGCCAGGTCGTAACTGAATGACGTGAAGTCGGAATCAGCATAGTCGAAAGGGGCGAGCGGCGAGCCGTTTCCCCAATCCGAATTTCCAGGACTGGAAACGAGCAGGTATTGTCCGGCCGGAAGAAAGCCGCTCTGCTGATCGCAAAACCCTGAATTGAGCAGGCCGATGAAATCTCCCGTGAAAATGTGACCTTGGGCATCCGGAGGCTGGGCGATATGAAAATCGAGGGACGTGTTGTTGTTTGGTAAGCGTCACCCCCAGCCCCATGCGAATCGCGTTGACCTCGGACTCTGGACTGGGGTGGAGCCTGTGTGGGATGCGCCACAGCTCTGGCCTATGCTGCCTTGGTTGCGGGGGCGGTGGCGGCTTTTTGCCGGGCGGCCC
>JANOAS010000113.1:0-13500 GCA_031411255.1 bacterium | reverse complement strand
CATCGCTGCGGGTTATCTCCACAGCGTGGCACTGTGCTCGGACGGCACCGTGGCGGCCTGGGGGGGGGTGGCGCCCGCCAGCTTGGAGACAATAATGCGAGCTGGCCGCTTAGCCCGGTGCCGGTGGCGGTGAACCAGACGGGCGTGCTGGCGGGCAAGACCGTGGTGGCCGTGGCTGCGGGTTATTACCACAGCACGGCACTCTGCTCCGATGGCACCGTGGCGACGTGGGGCTCCAATGACTTCGGCGAGCTGGGCAACAACAGCACGACGCGAAGCCCGGTGCCGGTGGCGGTGGACCGCAGCGGAGTGCTCGCGGGCAAGTCCGTGCTGGCTGTCGTCACGGGCAGTTACCAAAACGTGGCGCTGTGCTCGGATGGCACCGTGGCCGCCTGGGGCAGCAATTCCAACGGCCAACTGGGCAATAACAGCACGACGCAAAGCAACGTGCCGGTGGCGGTGGACCGCAGCGGCGTGCTCGCGGGCAAGACGGTGGTGGCCGTGGCTGCCGGGTATGCCCACAGCATGGCGCTCAGCTCGGACGGCACCGTGGCCGCCTGGGGCAGCAATTCCAGCGGTCAACTGGGCAACAACAGCTACACCAACAGCCCCGTGCCGGTGTTGGTGACCAGCACCGCGCTGGCTGCCGGAGAGCGCTTCAGCGGTCTCTTCCAAGGTTCGGTGAGCCTCCACAGTCTGGCGCTGGTGGCCGCGGCACCCCCTTCCTCGCTGACCTACCCGGCCAACCCGGCGACCTACATCAGGGGCACGGCGATTGCCAGCAACACGCCAATCAACAGCGGCGGGGCGGTGGTTTCCTACTCGGTCTCGCCGGCGCTGCCGGCGGGACTAAGCCTGAACCCCGGCACGGGTGTCATCTCCGGCACCCCGACGGCCATTACCTCGACGGCCAATTACACGGTCACTGCGACAAACGCGGGCGGATCAACCACCACCGCAGTGAGCATTACGGTTGATAATGCAGAAGCGCCGTCCTCGCTGGTCTATTGGGCCAACCCGGCGACCTACACGGTGGGCTCGGCGATTGCCAGCAACGCGCCGAGCAACAGCGGCGGTGCGGTGGTTTCCTACTCGGTCTCGCCCGCGCTGCCTGCGGGACTGAGCCTGAACTCCAGCACGGGCGTCATCTCCGGCACGCCCACTGCGGTCGCCGCCACGGCCAGTTACACGGTCACCGGGACCAACAGTGGCGGATCCACCACCAGGGCGGTAAGCATCACGGTCAATGATGTCCCCCTGGCCGCGATCTACACGAGTGGCAACGAAGTGCCGCGGACGGCCAATGGCTACAACGCCGCAGGCACCAGCGTGAACTTCACGCTCAACTACGCGCCCGCGCCGGGCACACAGTTGATGGTGGTGAAGAACACGGGCACTGGCTTCATCAGCGGGACCTTCAGCAACCTGGCACAGGGGCAGGCGGTGGTGCTGAGCTACAACGGGGTGACCTACAATTTCGTGGCCAACTATTACGGGGGCACGGGCAACGACCTGGTGCTGGTGTGGAAGGGCGCCCGCACCTTTGCCTGGGGATTCAATGGTAGCGGCCAACTGGGCTACAACAGCACGACCCAAAGCAATGTGCCGGTGGCGGTGGACCAGACTGGCGTGCTCGCGGGCAAGACCGTGGTGGCTTTGGCTGCGGGCGGTTCCCACAGCATGGCGCTGTGCTCGGACGGCACCGTGGCTGCCTGGGGCTTCAATCCCTACGGCCAATTGGGCAACAACAGCACGACCAACAGATCTGTGCCGGTGGCGGTGGACCAGACCGGTGTGCTCGCGGGCAAGACCGTGGTGGCCGTGGCTGCGGGCGGTAACCACAGCGTGGCGCTGTGCTCGGACGGCACTGTGGCGGCCTGGGGCCGCGGTTTGGAGGGCCAACTGGGCAACAACAGCACGACCAACAGCCCGGTGCCGGTGGCGGTGACCAGCACGGGCGTGCTCGCGGGCAAGACCGTCGTGTCCGTGACTGCGGGCAATTTCCACAGCGTGGCGCTGTGCTCGGACGGCACCGTGGCCTCGTGGGGGAGCGGTGGCAGCGGCCAACTGGGCAACAACAGCACGGCGCAAAGCCCCGTGCCGGTGGCGGCGGACCAGACCGGTGTGCTCGCGGGCAAGGCTGTGGTGGCCGTGGCTGCGGGCAGTTCCCACAGCGTGGCGCTGTGTTCGGACGGCACCGTGGCCGCCTGGGGCCTGAATACCAACGGCCAGCTGGGCAACAACAGCGCGACCCAAAGCAATGTGCCGGTGGCGGTGACCACCACCGGCGTGCTCGCGGGCAAGACCGTGGTGGCCGTGGCTGCGGGCGGTAACCACAGCGTGGCGCTGTGCTCGGACGGCACCGTGGCCACCTGGGGTCTGAATACCAACGGCCAACTGGGCAACAACAGCACGGCGCAAAGCACCGTGCCGGTGGCAGTCGTGCAAACGGGCGTGCTCGCGGGCAAGACCGTGGTGGCCGTGGCTGCGGGCAGTTCCCACAGCGTGGCGCTCTGCTCGGATGGCACTTTGGCTGCCTGGGGTCTGAATACCAGCGGGCAGCTGGGCAACAACAGCACGACGCAAAGGACGGTGCCGGTGTTGGTGACCAGCACCCCGCTGGGCGCGGGAGAGCGCATCAGCGGTCTCTTCCTGGGTTCAACCACCCGCCACAGTCTGGCGCTGGCGGCCGCGCCCCCCCCCTCGTCGCTGACCTATGCGGCGAACCCGGCGACCTACACGGCGGGCACGGCGATTGCCAACAACACGCCGAACAACGGCGGCGGTGCGGTGGTTTCCTATTCCGTCTCCCCGGCGTTGCCGGCGGGACTGAGCCTGAACCCCGGCACCGGCGTCATCTCCGGCACGCCGGCGGTCCTTGCCGCGACGGCCAGCTACACGGTGACGGCAACCAATGCCGCCGGGTCCAGCAGCGTGGCGCTCAGCATCACAGTCAACGGCAGCGCCACCGGCATCGCACTCTGGCGGCAGACCTGGTATGGCACCACAAGCAATACCGGCAATGCGGCTGACAATGCCGATCCCTACCGTACCGGAATTCCGAACCTTGCGGTTTACGCATTCTTCGGGCCGGGTCAGAACCCCGCCCTTGCCAGAATGAACCTTCTCCCGCAAATGCAAATGAGCGGCGGCTATTTACGCTTCACCTTCACCCAGCCCGCCGGCGTGTCCGGCATCACCTACGGCGCGGAGTGGAGCACGACGATGGCGGCTGGAAGCTGGACGGCGATTCCCGAAACCGGCAGTGGCGGCCAGCACACTTTCCAGGTCCCCGCAGGCACCACGCCAAGGATGTACATGCGATTCAGGGTAAACAATCCGTAAAGCAGGTGTGGCGCATGTGCCGGTTCCGCATGAGCGTCCGAAAACGAGAGGTGGCGAAAGGCCGCAGGGACCCGACAACAGCTCCACGGAGTCGCGCTCGAACTGGTCGTTTCAGGCGCGTATTCTCGCCGGTCTTGTGTTCAGACCGGGTTGGGTTGGCGCCCGGTTTACAGCTGTCCGCGAGAATAACGAGGGCTCAGTTTTTTCTGAGGTCGGAGCCCGGATCGAGCGGGGTGTGGTCGATGAGGTGGGAGGCGAAGTCGCGGGCGAACCAGGGGGCGTGGAGGGAACCCTTGGAGCCGAGGCCGTTGAAGAAGCCGAGATTTTCCCGGGCGGGGTGGAGGCCGGTAACGGCGCGTGACTCCCGGATGATGGGGCGGACGGCGGCGTGGTGGTCGATGACGGTGAAGGGAACGCGGAGGAGGTGGCGGAGTTTTTCCTCCAGGGTGGCGCGGGCGGCGGCGGTGGGGACGGTGTCGAGGTGGTCCCAGTCGTAGGTGGATCCGGCGCGGAAGTGGCCGCCGCCCAGGGGGAGGAGCCAGAGGCCGGAACTGAGGATTCGGTCTTCGTCGAGATCCGGAATGTGGAGGGTGAGGATCTCGCCCTTGGCGGATTTGAATTTGAACCAGGGGAAGTGGGGGTTCGTGGAGCCGGCGTGGCCCTCGCAAAAGATGACGCGGGTGTCCGGCGGGACGGGGGCGGCGGGGTCGAAACGGGCCTGCTGGAAGAGGCCGAGGGAGAGAAAATGGTCGCGTGAGGAATCCAGGAAGAGGCGGGTGTCCAGCCGGGCGCCGCGCATCTGGAAGCCGCCGTGCGGGGCGTGGATGGCTGGGGAAACGAGGGGCCCGGGCGGGGAGGGGTGGAGCCAGGGCTGGAACTCGGGCTGGAGGCCCTTCCGGGACCAGAGTTCGGCCTCGCGCTCCTCCCGGAAAAGCCGCACGACGGGGATCTCTGAAAATGGCTGGTGGCCAAGGGTGGCGGCCGCGCGTGAGTAGAAGGCTGTGGCGGCATCCCACATTTCCTGAACGCGCCAGCCCAGAGCCAGCCGCTGCCCGGTGATGGGGGTGATGAGTCCGCCGGCGATGCGGGAGGAGGTGACGGGCGCGGCCTCGTCGATGATCCGGAAATCACACCCGCGCCAGAGCAACTCCCACGCGAGGGTGGTGCCGGCGAGACCCTGGCCTATGATGAGGAGAGGCATTTGGGGGGAATGCGGAATGCGGAATTCGGAATGCGGATTTTTCTGGGGGGGGCGCGGTGAGGGGGAATTGCTAATTGAGGATTGTTAATTGCTAAATGCTAATTGGGGGCGGTTGACGAGGGGTGCCGATGGTGAGAGCGAGGGGGGGCGGAAGGCGCGGAGGCTTGCTTTTCGGCCACCGCCCTGGAATTTTCCCGTTTTTTATGATATGGAGTCAGCCTGCCGTGGGTTTGCTGGCGATGGCTTCGAGTTCCTCCCAGCGTTCGTAGAGGCGGGTGATCTCGGCCTTGGCGGCGTCGAGTTCGGCGGCGACGCGGGGGAGTTCGGCGGAGCGGGTGGCGTAGAAGCCGGGGTCGTGGAGGGTTTTATCGAGGAGTTCGGCGGCGGCCTCGGCGGCGTGGATGGTTTCCTCGATGGTTTCGAGTTCCTTCTGCTCCTTGTAGGTGAGCTTGCGGACGCGGGCGGAGGATTTGGCCGCGGTGTCGGCGCTGGTGGCGGGGGCGGCTGCTGCGGGCGGGGGAGCGGGACGGGTCTGGCGCTCTTTTTTCTTTTCCAGGTAGTAGGAGAAGTTCCCCGGCTGGACAAAGAGGCCGCCCTCGGGCTCGAAGGCGACGATCTGGTCGCAGACGCGGTCGAGGAAGTAGCGGTCGTGGGAGACAACGAGGACGGTGCCGTCGAAGGCGGCGATGGCCTCCTCGAGCATGCGGAGGCTGGGCAGGTCGAGGTCGTTGGTGGGTTCGTCGAGGACGAGGAGGTTGCCGCCCTTGCGGAGGACCTTGGCCAGCATGAGGCGGGCGCGCTCGCCACCGGAGAGGAGGTCGACGCGCTCGTTGACGCGGTCGTCGGTAAACAGGAAGCGCTTCAGGTAGGAGCGGGAACTCATTTTCTGCGTGCCGAAGAAGGTGGTCTCGTCGTGGTCCGAGACCTCGGCCAGGACGGAGCCGGTGCCGTCGAGCTGCATGCGGACCTGGTCGATGTAGTTGATGACAACTTTTTTCCCGATGGCGACGGAGCCCTCGTCGGGATCGCGCTCGCCGAGGCAGAGCTTGAGCAGGGTGGTCTTGCCCGCGCCGTTGCGGCCGACGATGCCGGTGCACTGGCCGGGCTGGAGGGAGAGGGTGAGGTTCCGAAAGAGCCAGCGTTTTGAGTCGCCCTCGCCAACGCAGGCGCCGGCGTTTTTGAGATCGACCGCGATGTTTCCCATCGGCGGCGGGGGCGGGAGGAGGAGGTCCATCTCGCGCTCCTCGGGCGGGGCCTCCTGGCCTTCGACGTTGTAGAAACTGGCGATGCGGTATTTGGACTTGGAGCGCTGGGCTCGGACGCCGGCGCGGACCCACTCGAGTTCGCTGCGCAGGAAGCGCTGGCGGCGGCGCTCGGCCTGGTTGTTGATCTGCTCGCGGAGGGCCTTTGACTCCAGATAGGCGGTGTAGTTCCCAGGGTGGGAGTAGGCGCGGCCGAAGGAGACCTCGATGATGCGGGTGGCGATGACGTCGAGGAAGTAGCGGTCGTGGGTGACGAAGATGACGGCACCGGGGAAGCCGCGGAGGAAGTCCTCCAGCCAGCCGATGGAGTCGGCGTCGAGGTGGTTGGTCGGCTCGTCGAGCAGGAGGAGGTCGGGCTGGGAGGCGAGGGCACGGCAGAGGGCGACGCGGCGTTTTTCCCCGCCGGAGAGGGGGCCGACGAGGGCGTCCAGCGGCGGGGCGGAAAGGGCGGTGATGGTGCTCTTGATGCGGGCCTCGAGGTTCCAGCCGTCGGCGGCCTCGATGAGATGGAGAAGGCTCGTGTGCTCCGCAGCGCTGAGGGTGGTGTCCTCAAACGCCCGCAGCCAGCCGACGAGGTCCGCCGCGCCGGACTCGATGTTTTCGCGGACGGTTTTTTCCCCGTCCAGCTCGAACTCCTGAGGCAGGTAGCCGATGCGCAGCCCGCGCCGCCGGGAGATGTCTCCGCTGTCGGCCATTTCCTGGCCGGTGAGGATTTTCAGCAGGCTGGTCTTTCCGCAGCCGTTGCGCCCGACCAGCCCCACCTTTTCCCCCGGCGCCACGGCCAGGGTGACGCCTTCGAGCAGGCGCTGGTTTCCGTAGGAGAGGGTCAGTTCATTGGCAGAAAGGAGGGCCGGAGTGGGAGAAGACATCAGGATGAAATGGGACGGGGCGAAGGCTGGGTGGTGGAGCGGAAAAAACTACGGCTTCGTCACGAAGGCGCTGAGGTCGAAGGAGAGCTGCTTGAGGGAATCGAGGTTCGTGTACATCATGTGGCCGCCCATGTAGTAGGCGTGGGAGATGTTTCCGAGACGGTCCGGGTCGAGGGGGAGGTGGTCGATGCTGTTGAGCAGGCCGAGGGGCGGGGTGGCGAGGTCGTGGTAGCCGCAGGCGACGAAGATGCGGAGGTTCGGGTTGTTGTTGAGGGCCTCTGCGAGGTCGGAGGCGTTGTTGACGTAGCGGTTGTTGAAGCCGGAGTAGCTCCACGGCTGAACGTCGCTGGTGAGGATCTCGTAGGGCAGGTCGCTGGCAAACTTGAGTTCTTCGCGCAGGTAGCTGTTGAGCAGGGTGGAGAAGGCGCCGTAGACGGAGGAGTAGGAGGGATCAGCCGCAGGGCCGGCACTGGTGGCGATGGAGCGGGCGTCGAAACGGCCGATCTCGCGGTTTTCCGCTTCGAGGAGTTTTTGCCGGAAGTCCCCGGGGCTGATGCGCAGGCGGGAGCGGAGGATGGCGTCGGCCGGCAGTCCGGTGAAGCGGGCGAGCTGGGCGGCGATCTCCTTCTGGCGGTCCGCTGGCAGGCTGTTTCCAGCGAGGAGGGCGGTGGCGTAGGGTCCGAGGGCAAAGGCCTCAGCCTGCTTCACGGCCGCAGGCAGGTCAGACTGGAGGTCGGCGGGCAGTTTCTTGTGAAAATGGGCGGCTCCGGTGTAGGCGGGAAGGTAGATGATGTAGGGCAGGTCGTTGTCTGCGGAGGGGGAGAGGGTCTTGAAGTCGATGAGGCCGGAGATGAGCATGATGCCGTTCAGGTAAAGGCCGTAACGCTCCTCAAGGTAGCCGGCAAGCCCGGCGGCGCGCAGGGCGCCGTAGCTCTCGCCGCAGAGAAATTTGGGGGAGGCCCAGCGGCTGTTTTTTGAAATGTAGCGGCGGATGAAATCGCCGATGGATTCAAGGTCCTCCTTGTAGCCATGAAACTGCTTGGGGTCCTCGCCTTTTTCCGGGCGGCTGAATCCGGTGCTGACGGGGTCGATGAAAACGAGGTCCGTGTCATCGAGAATGGAAAATTCGTTCGGGACGAGTTCGTAGGGAGGCTTGGGCGGGGTGGCGCCGCCGGGGGGCAGGAGGACGCGCTTCGGCCCGAGACAGCCGAGGTGGAGCCAGACGGCGGAGCTGCCGGGGCCGCCATTGAAGGCGAAACAAACCGGACGCTTCGAGGCGTCACCCGCGTCCTTGCGCGTGTAGGCGGTGTAAAATACGGAGGCTTTGGGTTCGCCGTAGGCCTTTGTCAGCGTGATGGTTCCGGCGGTGACGTGGTAGGCGATTTTCTTTCCCTCGATGGTCACCTCGCCGTCGCTTTCGACTTTGGTTTCCTTGTGCTCTTTGGCGTCGTCTTTTTTCTCGTCGGACTTGGGCGCGTCTTTTTTGTCCGGCTTCGGCTCGTCTGCGGCGGGCAGGGGCGAGGCGAGGCCGAGGGACAGCGCGGTCAGGGACAGCAGGAGAAAGGGATTCAGGCGGATCATGGCGCGCAGGTTGAGCGGGGGACGGGGGTGTGTCAACCAGACAGAAGGCAGGAAGCGGCCAGGCTCGCTGCCCGAGTTGGGGCGCATTTTTGCGAAAAACTGAAGATTTGCCGAAATTTAAGATTGCTTAAGTACCGGCACCGATTAAAAAAGGCACTTCGCCAGTAAATTAATCCGGGGGGACTACTATTTTGACCGATCTGCAACAGACCGCACAGCAACTGGATCATGTCCGTACGGTGAATCTGCACCTGCGCATGGCCGTGGACCAGATTTCCGAAGGGGTGGTGATCCTGGAGGCTGAGCCTCTGGCGATGCCTGGCCCGCGGATGGTTTATGTGAACCGCGGGCTGTGCCGGATGGCGGGCTGCCGGCCGGAGGACCTGCTGGGGCAGCCGATCTCGATGCTGTTCGATGCGGAGCGGGTGGAGGCGTTTCTGGCGACGCTGCCGAAGGTGGCGGAGGCCGGGAGGACGTTTCAGACGCGGAGCTTTCTGCACACGCGGGATGGCGGGCGGAAGTTCTGCCGGTGGACGGTGAGCTGTGTGCGGGACTCTCGCGGGCAGCCATTGAACTATACGATCACGATGGCCGAGGACAACGGAACACCGACGCAGGTGGTGCCAGCCGAGCCGGTGGACCGGGGCATGCCGAACGGAATGCAGCCGCCGGTGGTGCCACCGGCCCAGCCGGTCGCGGAGCGGGCGCTGACGCTGGAGGAGGAAAAGATGGAAGACGACCGGATGGTGAAACTGGCCCGGCTGGAGGATCTGGAGGTGATCGCGAGCGGGATTGCCCATGATTTCCGCAACGACCTGACGGCGGTGATGCTGAACCTGAACAATGCCGTGACGGCAGGGCCGGGAGGGGACCACCAGCTGGAGCTTCTCCAGAATGCAGCCGCAGCCGCCCAGCATGCCAAGGAACTGGCCGACCAGCTGATGGAGCACGCGCGCGGGGGCACGCCGAAGCGCCGGGTTTCCGACCTGGGCGGCATCCTGCGGGAGTGCGCGCAGCTGGCCCTGTCCGGCAGCCAGTGTGAGAAGCAGGTGCTGGTGGCGGATGATCTCTGGCCGGTGAAGGTGGACCCGACGCAAATCAAGCAGGTGGTCAATAATTTGCTGATCAATGCCAACCAGGCGATGGCGGGAGGCGGGATGATTTTTGCCTCCGTGTCGAACATCAGCCTGCCGGATCCCGGCGGTCTGGGGCTGGAACTCAAGCCAGGCCGCTATGTTCTGGTGCGCGTGCACGACCGGGGGGAGGGCATCCCGGACCATGTGCAGCCGAACATTTTCAAGCGCAACTTTACCACCAAGAAAACCGGAAACGGCCTCGGGCTGGCCTCCAGCTACCACATCGTGCGCAGCCACCAGGGGTTGATCAACTTTGAGTCCCGCGTGGGCGTGGGGACGGAATTTCGAGTTTTCCTGCCAGCCTGCGAGGCGACGGTCCCGCTGCCCGTGGTGACTGAACCCGTGCCGGATGTGCGCCCTGCTGCCCGGACGATGCGCGGTGGCGGGCGGATGGTGCTGGTGGTGGAGGACCAGGTGCCGGTGCGTGCAGCGGTGCGGGAGAGCCTGAAGGCGCTGGACTACGTCTGCGAGGAGGCTGGAACGGCGGAGCAGGCGCTCGGGCTATTCCGCCAGCGGCTGGACGAGGGCCGGCCCTTTTACGTGGTGCTGATGGATTTGACCCTGCCCGGCGGGCTGAATGGCGATGATGCCATGAAGTCCATGCGCCAGATGGACGCCAGAGCCCGCGTGGTGGCCTGCAGCGGTGCGCTGGGGCCGGACGCCCTGGAAACCTGCCGCCGCCTGGGCTACGTGGACGTGCTGCCAAAGCCGTTCGACGTGGACCACCTGATGAAGGTCCTGCACTACGCCGGGCAGCACTGAGTGGGGAAGGCAGCACTGCCCGGCGTTTTTCTCGGGGGTTCGGGGGACAGAGGAGAATCAGGCCGCGCGACGGTGGAAGCGCGGGGAGGTGGTGCGCCAGTCCGGAGTGAGCCTGGTCTGGAGGTCGATGCCGTGGGTGGGGACGCGGAGGTGGATGGTCTGCACGTCTGTGATGAGGACCATGGTGGACTGGGGAAGATGGGCCGGAGTGGGGAGAAGGCCGGCCAGGGTGTGGGCCTCGGCCAGGCGGGCGGTGCCGGCGAGGGTGACGATGGTCTCGGCATCGGGGTCCGAGAAGGTCCAGTGGACGAAGGGGTCGAGCCGGATGATGCCGCCGAGGTTGCTCCATCTCGGGAGGATCATGACGACGTGGCGGCCATCCGGGGTGCAGACGGCGGGGCCGACCCAGAGGAGGTCCGTGGTTCTGCGGGAGGCGGTGCGGTGAAGTCCGCCGACCGGGTGGGAATGGATGACCCGGAGGGTGGAGTGGAGGAGTTCACGCAGGAGGGGGGTGGTTTGCATGGGGGGCAGGGGTTGGGGGTTGTGATAAGGGAACGCGCGGGCCGGGGAAATTCTTAGCGAAATCGGGGAAATTTTTTACTTTTTTTCGGGTCGCGTGCACGCAGGTGCACGACTTCACCGGGGAGATCGCAGGCGGGCGGCCGGGCTGGCAATTTTCCGCTGAAAAGCGGGGCTCAGGGCAGGATGGCCCGCAGGCGGAACATGAGGCGGTTCTGGCCCGGAACGGCGGGGGTGATGGTGACCCAGTGACTGTCCTCATCGCGCGGCTGGGGGGCGGAAAAGTTGAGCCAGGTGAGGCCGGAGCTGTCGCCGTTCCAGTGCCAGTCGGTGAGGTTTGACGAAACTTCGACGCGGACGGTGATGTCCGAGGTCCGGTGCATGGCGACGCGGAGGGCGCCGGGGGTGAGGTCGAAGACCTGGGCGGCCCGGGTCGCGTCGGCGTGGATGGGGCTGCAAAAGAAGGCGTATTCGGCGATGTTGGCGAGGCCGTCGCCGTCGGGGTCGTCTGCGGGCTGGTTGCCGGTGGCGCCCAAGGCGAAGAAGCGGCGGCTCCAGTCTGTGAAGGTGGTGGAGCTGACGTCAAGGGCGACGTCCCAGGGCTCTGCGGTGGTGCTGACGGGTGAGAGGAACTCGAGGGGACCGGTGCCGTCCAGGCTGAAGCGGACGACGCGGTGGGAGCTGGCCTGGGTGCCGGAGCCACGCTTGCCGGTGTCTGAGACGTAGCCCTTGCGGGCCAGGGTATCGATGGCCAGGCCGTGGGGGGCGTTCATGCCGGAGGCAACAGTCTGGGTAGCGCCCCCGGAGGCGAGGCGGGTGTAGGTGGCTCCGTTTTGGCGGTCATTCCAGTAGAGGCGCGGGCCGCCAGGAGCGTCCGGGTCGACGGCGATGTCCCGGGTGCGGGACGGGGTGGTCAGGGAAAAGGAGGTGTCCACCACCCCGTTGAGTGAGCCTTTGGTGTAAGCGGTATTCACATCGCCGGAAACGGTGAGGACGGCCCAGTAGGCGTCCCTCCGGACGAGATCGAGTCCGAAGAAATAGGGGCCGAGATCCCGGGGCTGGGTGCCGGTGCCGGGGTGGGTGAGGACGGTGGCGAGGCCGGTGCCGTCAGGGTTGCAGCGCCGGAGCAGCTTGGCGGAGGGCTGGGAAAAATAGACGTGCTGGAAGGTGCGGTCGTACTCGACATCGGCGAGGGAATTTGCCGCGCTGCCGGGAGTGCCATCTGGAAGGGAGAGGATGGTGACCGGGGTGCCGCCGCCAACCGGGGTGAGGGGCAGGGTGCGCAGGGAGACCTGGACGGGATTCACGCCGCCGGAGAGGGCGCAGTAGGCAAAAAAGAGGCGGTTGTTTTCCGGATCGACGGCGATGCCGCGCATGTCCGTGGGCGTGGCGGCGGTGTAGTGGGCGGTGTGGCTGGTGCCGTCCGGGTTGACGGCCTGAATGACACCGGCCTGGCCGACGCCGGGGGTGCCTTCGGGCTGGTTCATGTAGTAGACCTTCGCGGCGGGGGCGGCGGAGGTGGTGAGTGCCAGGACGGCGATGATGGGGAAGGGGTGCCGTTTCATGCGAACACGGGTTTACCAGAAAGCGGCGGGCGTGGCAAGGGATTAACCGACTGGCAACGGCGGGTGCCAGCTCAGACCATGCCGGCCTCCCGGAAACTAAACCAAGCGGGCTGGCCGGCGGGGCCGGGGCGTCCGATGACGATGTGGTCCAGTATTTTGAGCTGGAGGGCGCGGCAGGTGTCGATGAGGAGGCGGGTGAGGCGGCGGTCCTGCTCGCTGGGCTGGCTGTCGCCGCTGGGGTGGTTGTGCACGAGGATGAAGCCGTAGGCTTGGTGGATGATGGCGGGGCGGATGATTTCAACAGGCCGGGCGAGGCACTCGCTGACGGTGCCGCTGGCGATTTCCTCGATTTTGATGAGGCGGCATTTGGAATTCAGCAGGATGACGCGGATGGATTCGCGGTCCAGTGCGTTCATTTCGGGGCCGAGGAGGTTGTAGATGACGCCCGGGTCGTCGAGTTCGCAGTCGCTGTATTCCTGCCGGGCGACGCGTTTGCCGAGTTCGAAGGCGGCGGCGAGGTGAAGTGCCTTGGCGGGGCCGATGCCCTTGATGGCCTGAAACTCGTGAAAGGAGTGGCGCGCCAGCTGGGCGAGGGAGCCGTAGTCGCGCAGGAGATTGCGACCGAGGTCGATGGCGCTGTGGCCGACGGTGCCGGTGCCGAAAAAGAGGGCGAGAAGCTCGGCATCGCTGATGGATTCCGGACCTTGGGCGGCGAATTTTTCCCGCGGGCGCTGGTCGGCGGGAAGATCTGCGATGCGGCCACGCACCGCCTCGGGCGGAGCGGCGGGCGGCAGCTCTGACAGTGTGGTGAAGGGAAACGGAGCTTCGTTTACCGTAGACACTTCACGAGCTGGGCTTCAAGGTAGTGGGTGAGCTGCTCCAGGGCGAGGCAGGAATCATTGTCCTCGCAAACCGAGAGGTCGCTGCGGGCCTCGGCGAGCAGGCCGCGGGCGGTATTGACGGCGCCCTCAATGGCTCCCTGGTAGTCGGCGATGCCGGCGAGGATGTTGATGTCGAGCGGCTCCTGCTCGAGGAGGATGCGGCCGAGCTTGGTGCGCTGGCTTTCGCTGGCAGCCTCGATGAGGTTGAGGATGGGCAGGGTGAGCTTGCCCTTGACGAGGTCGGTGCCGAGGGTCTTGCCGACGACGGCTTCGTCGCCGACGAGGTCGAGGCAGTCGTCGTAAATCTGGTAGGCGGCACCGAGTTTGTCCCCGTAACTGTGGAGGCGGGCCTGGTCCTCCAAGGAGCGGCCGTTGAGGG
>JANOAS010000112.1:0-38398 GCA_031411255.1 bacterium | reverse complement strand
GCGCAAGGGTGCGCAAGGGGACCGCAAGGGTGCGCAAGGGGCCAGGGTGCGCAAGGGGACAGGGTGCGCAAGGGGACAGGGTGCGCAAGGGGACAGGGTGTGCGCAAGGGGACAGTGCGCAAGGGGACAGTGCGCAAGGGGACAGTGCGCAAGGGGACAGTGCGCAAGGGGACAGTGCGCAAGGGGACAGACCCCATGAGGGAAAAAGTTTGCAATCCGCAAGGGGACTGCCATGCTCAATGTGCGCAAGGGGACAGACCCCAGGCAGGAAAAAGTTTGCACTTTTCCGCGCCCCGCCGATGGTCCTGCCATGAGAAGCGCCCGCATGACCGCTCCCGAGCATCTTGATGTTGCCTACTACCACTGCATCAGCCGTGTGTGTGGGCGGCTGTTCCTGCTGGGGGAGGAGGAAAAGGAGGAGTTCATCCGGTTTATGCGGATGTACGAGCGGTTCTGCGGGGTGCAGGTGGTGACGTTCTGCGTGATGAGCAACCATTTTCACCTGCTCGTGGGCGTGCCGAAGCGGCCGGAGGTGATGCCTGACGATGAGGCGCTGGTGGGGCTGGTGACGGAATCGCTGGGGGAGGCGGAGGGGGCGAACCTGGCCAACTGGCTGGAGCACTGGCGGAAGCAGGGGCAGGACATTGCAGCGGAGGATCTGCGGGAGGGGTATTTCAAGCGGATGTGGAGCATCAGTGCGTTCATGAAGGCGCTGAAGCAGCGTTTCACGCAGTGGTTCAACACGCGGCACCGCCGGACGGGGACGCTCTGGGAGGCACGGTTTCACAGTGTGCTGGTGGAGGGCACGGGGGAGACGCTCTCGACGATGGCGGCGTACATCGACCTGAATCCGGTGCGGGCCGGGTTGGTGGGTGACCCGAAAGACTATCGCTGGAGTGGCTACGGGGAGGCGGTGGCGGGCATCAAGCCGGCGCTGAAGGGAATGGAGGTCATCGGGCGGGCGATGCACCCGGACGGACCGGAACGCTTTCTGGGCGAGGTGATGGCGGAGTACCGTGTGGCGCTCTTCGGGAAAGCCGTGGAGCCCGAGCGGCCTGATGAACGGAAGCCAGGGAGGACGAAAAAGGGAATTTCCAACGAAAAGGTGGCCGAGGTGGTGGAACAGCGCGGGAAGATGACGCGGGCGGAGTATCTGCGGTGCCGGGTGAGGTATTTTACTGACGGCGCGGCGATTGGGAGCCGGACGTTTGTGGAGAGTGTGTTTCAGAAGAACCGGGGACATTTCCCGGAGAGGCGGAAGGACGGGGCTCGGCGTCTGGCCGGGCTGCCGAGGGGGGATGGGCTGCACTCCTTGCGCAAGCTGCGGGAGCTGGCTGGGGTGGGCGGGAAGTGATGGGGCGGGTGGCAAAGGAATGTTTGGGCAAGGGAATGGGGGAGGGGCCTTTGCGCGTGTGAAGCAACGGTCGTGCCGCGAGTCTGTTCTCTTGGAAGCCTGAATGGTTTGGAACAGGAGGAGACGGAGAAAACGGAGTGCCAGCACTTAAGGCGCGGACGTTGGAGTCCAGCCACCTCAACGGGCAGGTGACTGATCATATAGCCGCGACAAGTTTTTTAGCAGTTTTATAAGCTCTCTCCTGTTCAATCATCGCCGTCTTTAGGTTGTCAGGTTTGCATGGGCTGTTCGGGCTGTGGTTCTTTGGGAGTGACGTGGTCAGCCCGGCACGAGCGTCAGGCAGGTGATCTCCGGCCGGGCGGCGACGCGGAAGGCGGGGGAGAGGGTGCCGGTGCCGCGGCTGACGTAGACGGGCCACGGGGTTTTGCCGAGGTAGAGGCCGCGGATGAACTCGTGGCCGTAGCGCGGGGTGCGGGGGGCGATGCCGCCGGGGAAACAAATCTGGCCGCCGTGGGTGTGGCCGGAGAGCTGGAGGGCGATGCGGGCGTCCGGGATTTCCCGGGCGATGCTGAGGGCGACGTCGGGCTCGTGGGCGAGGAGCAGGGCGCGCCGGTCACGGGGCACGGATTTGAGGGCCCGATCCGGCCGTGCGATGCCGCCCCAGACGCTCTGGAGGCCGGCGATGAGGAGTTCGCCGCAGGGAAGTGTGACGGGCACGGTTTCGTTGTCCAGAACACGGACGCCATGGTCACCCAGCGTCCGCCGGTGCTGGCGCAGGGGGCCGTTCCACTGGTCGTGGTTGCCGAGGCACGCAATGACGCCGCCGGGTGCCTTCAGCCGGCCGAGGTGCGGCGCGATGTCCGCCATGGCGGACGAAGTTCGAGTGATGAGGTCACCCGTGAGCAGGACGAGGTCGGGTGCGAGGGCATTCGCCTCGGCGATGACGGAGTCGAGGTAGTCAAAGTCGTAGCCGGGATCCAGGTGGAGGTCTGTGAGCTGGACAACACGGCACGGTCCGCGCAACCCGGGATCAGGCCAGGGCAGGGTGGTGCGCTCGACGCAGATCCAGTGGCGCTCGATCATTCCATAGCCCGCAGTGCCGGCTGCGAGGCTGACGAGGGCGGCCCCTGCGCGGCGCAGGAAGCGGCGGCGGGTGGAAATTGGTGGGGGCGGGCCTGAAGGATCCATGCGGGCTGAAGCTACCGCGTAGCGGGCGCCTGTCAGGCGGGAAATGGACCGGGGCGATTGTGCCTCACGAGGCACAGGGTCCATCCACCGCACGCGCGTACGCACGGGCGGTGAAGACGTTCCCCAGTCTGCCGGCACCAGGGAGAAACAGCACCGGCGCCAGTCTATTGCCCGTCGGGGGTGGTTTCGTTGCAGCGGGCGCGTGATTTTTCCGGTTTCCTGCCATTTTCTGACAAGTTTCTGATTTTCAAGTGGAAAGCGCCGGTGCTGCGATGGCCATCAGCCGAGGAGTTCGCGGATGACGCGTGCGGGTTCGACGCCGGACAGGCGGAAGTCGAGGCCCTGATTGCGGAAGGTGAAGCGCTCGTGGTCGAACCCCAGAAGGTGGAGGATGGTGGCGTGGAAGTCGCGAATGTGGACGGGGTCCTTGACGATGTTGTAGGAAAAATCGTCTGTCTCGCCGTAGATGGCGCCGCCCTTGGAGCCGCCGCCGGCCATCCACATGGTGAAGCAGCGGGGGTGGTGGTCGCGGCCGTAGTTTTCATGGCTCAGCCCGCCCTGGCTGTAGATGGTGCGGCCAAACTCGCCGCCCCAGATGATGAGGGTGGAGTCAAAGAGGCCGCGCTGCTTGAGGTCGTTAATGAGGCCGTAGGTGGGCTGGTCGATGTCCCGGCACTGGCTGGGCATGCGTCCGCCGACGTTGGAGTGGTGGTCCCAGTTGTTGTGGTAGATCTGGACGAAGCGGGTGCCGCGCTCGACGAGGCGGCGGGCGAGCAGGGCGGAGTTGGCGAAGGTGCCGGGTTTTTTCACCTCGTCGCCGTAGAGGGCGGTGGTGGACTCGGGCTCGGTGGAGAGGTCGGTCAGCTCGGGCACGCTGGACTGCATGCGGAAGGCCATCTCGTACTGGGCGATGCGGGTGCGGGTCTCGGGATCACCCAGGAGCCTGGCATTCATTTCGTTCAGCTTCTGGAGGCCGTCGAGCTGGGTGCGGCGGAGGGCGGCGGGGACGCCGGGGGGATTTGTGATGTAGAGGATGGGGTCCCCGCTGGAGCGGAAGGCGACGCCGGCGTGCTCGCCGGAGAGGAAGCCGCTGGACCAGAGGCGTCCGGAGATGGCCTGGAGCTGCTCCTTGTTGCTCGGCTGGGCGACGAGGACGACGAAGGTGGGCAGGTTTTCATTGAGCGTGCCGAGACCGTAGCTGGCCCATGAGCCGAGGCAGGGGCGGCCGGAAACCATGTTTCCCGTCTGCATGGCGGTGATGGCGGGCTCGTGATTGATGGCCTCCGTGTGCATGGAGCGGATGAAGGCCATGTCGTCCACGCATTTGGCCGTCCAGGGCAGGACCTCGCTCACCCACATGCCGGCCTTGCCATGCCGGGCGAACTTGTATTTCGACGGGGCGATGGGGAACCGGCTCTGGCCGGAGGTCATGGTGGTGAGGCGCTGGCCGTTGCGGATGGAGGGGGGCAGGTCCTTGTCGTACCATTTTTCCATCTCCGGCTTGCAGTCGTAGAGGTCCATCTGGGACGGGCCGCCGACCATGTGGAGATAGATGACCTGCCGGGCCTTCGGGGCAAAGTGGTTGAGCGCGCCAAGCGGGCGGCCGGGCGTGGCCTCCATGGCGCGGGCGGGATCGCGTCCCAGCAGGGAGGTGAGGGCGGCCCAGCCGACGGCGTTCACCCCGCGGCCGAGAAACTGGCGGCGGGACTCGAGAAGGTGGTTTTCCTGAAGCGGGTTCATGGCGGTGGGAAGTGGTTACTTGTTGAGGGCTTCGTCGAGGTTCATGAACTGGCTGGCGGTGAGCGTCCAGGCAGCGAGGTCGGCGGGGGCGAGGCCGGGCGGGGGCGGGGTTTCACCCACTTTGAGCAGGGCGGCGGCGTCCGGCGCATGGCCCTGGTAGTAGGCGGCCATTTCCGCGTGCGAGGCGGTGGCCACGGCGGTCTCCTCGGGTTGCAGCGGGCGGGAGAGAATGCGGCGGGCGATGAAGTCCAGGCGGCCTGCGGGGTCTGCGGCGGCCTGCATGGCGCTGGCGGCGAGGACGCGGGCGGCCTCGATGAACTGGGGGTCATTGAGCGTGGCGAGGGCCTGGAGCGGCGTGTTTGTCCGCTCCCGGCGCAGGCAGGAGGCCTCGCGGCTGGGGGCGTTGAAGATTTCCAAGCTGGCGGGCGGGGCGGAGCGCTTCCAGAAGGTGTAGAGGCTGCGGCGGTGCAGGGCCTCTCCGGTGTCGGCCTTGTAGTTGCGGGTGTTGCTCTCGGGCATGGCCACGGCCTCCCAGACGCCGTCTGGCTGGAGCGGTTTCACGCTGGGGCCGCCGAGTTTTTTCACGAGCAGTCCGCTGCCGGCGAGGGCGGAGTCGCGCACCATCTCGGCATCCATGCGGTAGCGCGGGCCGCGGCTGAGCAGCCGGTTCTGCGGGTCTTTGAAAAGCTTGTCCGGCGTGGCGAGGGCCTGCTGGCGGTAGGTGGCGGAGGTGACGAGGAGCTTGAAGAATTTCTTCACATCCCAGCCGCCCTCGCGGAACTCCACGGCGAGCCAGTCGAGCAGTTCGGGATTCACCGGCTGGTCGCCGCTCATGCCGAGGTCCTCGCTGGTGCGGACGATGCCGGTGCCGAAGATTTCCTGCCAGAAGCGGTTGACCGTCACGCGGGCGGGGAGCGGGTTTTCGGCGGAGACGATCCACTGGGCCAGGCCGAGGCGGTTTTTCGGCGCGCCGGGGGGCATGGGGGGCAGGAAGCCGTAGGTGGCGGGCTCCACGGCCTCCCGCGGCTGATCGTACTCGCCGCGGAAGAGGATGTTCGCCATGGGCTTCGTGTCCGTCTTTTCCTGCTGAATGTGGGTGACGGGGCTGCGGGCCTGGATGGCGGTGCGCTCGGCCTCCAGCCGCTGCGCGGTGGCACTCAACTGCTGCCATGGAGCATCCATGGTGGCCAGGTAATGGGTGAGCAGGGCCTGGCGCTGCTCGGGCGTGCGCTTCTCGGCAGCGGCGGCCAGCATTTCGCGCAGCGGGCCGGTCTGGTAAATGGCCTTCACCTCGTCACCGGACAGGCGGCGTCCGTAGACGCGGGCGTCCTGAAGTGAGCCGTTCTCAAAAAACTGGCCGTTCTGCCGCTGGCCGAGTTTAAGCGTGGCGGCGCTGCGGATGGTGCCGGTGAGTGAGTTGTTTTCGATTTTTGTCTCCGCAGGCTGGCCGTCGAGATAGATTTTCACCCCGCCCGCCTTGCCCGAGCCGTCATAGGTGACGAAGACGTGCTGCCAGGTTCCCGGTTTGACGGGGTTTTTCGTGGTCAGGACCTTCCACGCATCGGTGGGCCATTTGTTGACGATGTGGACGGCGAAGTTCCGCTCGTGCTGGAAGAGATCCCAGCCGCGGTAGTCATTCTTGTCATCCATGCGGGCGATGATGCCGGAGTAGGCATTCGCGCCGGCGGCATTCACCCAGGCTCCGTAGCTGAAGGGCTGGTTTTTTTCGAAGTCGGCGACGTTGCCGAGGTCAAAGGTGGAGCCGGGATTGAGCACAGGAGCAGGCCCTGTTTTGCCCGTGGGTTTCCAGACGACGTTGCCCGTGGCGCGGAACTTCATCGGTCCGCCGCAGGTGGCGGCGACTTCCATGCCGGCGCCGTCATTGAGCGGCACGCGGGCGATGAGCTGGTCCTCGGAGACGTCCTTGTCGAGGTCGGCCGGGCGGGCGGCGGCGGCCCATTTTTCAAACTCGGGAGTGGCGGCTTTCTTCCGCTCCTCCAGGGACTGCTTCGCCGAGGCGATCTCGCCAGGCAGTGAGGTCCAGCGTGGCACGTCCGCGCCCTGGGGAACGATCAGGCTGGGGGTGGAGTCCTTCACATTTCCGTCGAGGCCTGGCTGGGTGGTGTTCCGGAAAAAGGCGGAGAGGGAGTAGACGTCCTTCTGCGTGATCGGGTCGAACTTGTGGTCGTGGCAGACGGCACAGTTCGAGGTGAGGCCCATCCAGACCCAGGAGGTCGTCTCGACACGGTCGCGGGCGTAGTTGGCGAGGTTCTCCTCGACGATGGTGCCGCCCTCGTTGGTGGTGACGTTGCACCGGTGAAATCCGGTGGCGATTTTCTGCTCCTCGCTTGCGCCCGGGAGGAGGTCGCCGGCGAGCTGCTCGATGGTGAAGCGGTCGAAGGGCTCGTTGCGGTTGAAGGCGTTGATCACCCAGTCCCGGTAGGGCCACATCTCGCGGTAGTTGTCAAAGTGGAGGCCGTGCGTGTCGGCGTAGCGGGCGGCGTCCAGCCAGGCTCGGCCGCGGTGCTCGCCCCACTGTGGGGTGGCCAGCAGGCTGTCCACGAGCCGCTCGTAAGCACCGGGGGCGGTGTCATTCACAAAGGCCTCCACGGTGGCGGGCTCGGGCGTCAAGCCGGTCAGGTCCAGGCTGAGCCGGCGGGCGAGCGTGCGGCGGTCCGCCTCCGGGGCGGGGGAGAGGCCCTCTTTTTCCAGCCGGGCGAGAATGAAAGAGTCGACGGGGTTTTTCACCCAGGCGGCATTCGTGACGGCGGGCATCGGGGCGCGCTTCGGCGGCTCGAAGGACCAGTGCCGCTCGTAGGGCGCGCCGGCGTCGATCCATTTTTTCAAGAGGGCGATCTGTTCGGGCTTCAGGGACTTGTGCGTCTCCGGCGGGGGCATGACCTCCTCTGGGTCTGTGGTCAGCAGCCGCTCGATCAACTTGCTCTTCGCGGACTGGCCGGGGACGATGGCCTCCTTTTTCACCGCCACCGCGCGCTGGTCGAGGCGCAGCTCGCCCTTGATCTTGTTTTTGTCCGCACCGTGGCAGGCCAGGCAGTTCTCCGTCAAGATGGGGCGGATGTCCCGGTTAAACTGCGGTACGTCTGCCTCTGGCGCGGCGGCCAGGGCGCTGGAGGCGGACAGAGTCAGGCCCGCGACCAGACAGGCGGCGCGGAGCGGAGTGAAGGTGACTTTGCTCATAAAGTGATGAAGGAACGGGGCACAGGGAAACCGGCCACGCCCCACCATCAGCCCGCGCGGCTGCGTGTGCAAGCGGGTCACGCCCCCGGGGAATTCCCGCACTACGCTGGGGGAAAATCGTGGGGCCGTTCACGAAACAGCCATGCGTCCGGACTGGGTCGCGCGGCGTGCCACCGGGGGCCTTACAGCCCGTCGAGCTTGATGATCTCGTCGCCGGGCTTGATGTCCACGCCGAGTTCGAGCGACTTCGGGTTCACATCGGCGATGCATTCATCCGGGCTGACTGTTTCACCGACGGTGATTCTTTTGGCGATGATAACGTGGCCCCGGCGGATGGCAAAGTCCTGGCCGGTGGTGAGGTTGCGGCCTGAGCCCTGGTCGAGCACGACAAAGCCGTCTGTGAGGTGGGAGGATTTCACCTTGGCGATGGCCGGGGCGGCGGCGATGCGGCTCTGGATTTCGTTGAGCGGCTCGCCAGCGGGAGCGGGGGTGATCGCTGCGGGATTGGTGGCGGCCTTGTTCGTGATGAGGCGGGCTTCGGCCTCGGCAGCTTTGGCTTTGGCCTCCTGGGCCTTCACCTGTTCGCGCAGCTTCTCCAGCTCGGAATCAACGGCAACGGAGCGCTGGTCGATGTCTGCCGTGGCAGGGGCGGGTGCGGGCGTGAGGCTGGGGGGCGTGGTGGTGCGGGGTGCAGGAGCGGCAGGCTGCTGGGCATAGGCCGGGGGCTGCATCTGCGGGGCTGCTGACGGCCCATGGCTCAGCTCTGTGCGCTGCTTTTCGAGCAGCCACTCCGTGCGGTAGTGGAAGGCGAGGCCTCCGGTAAAAATGATGAGCAGAAAGCAGAGGCCGAGGAAGAGATGTTCCAGTTTCATAAAAGTGGTTTGGGCGGGCGGGGGCGCACAGGATACGGGGAACGGGCAGTTGAGCAAATGCGGAAATGCCCGGAGCCCGGAATCCCTGCGGCGGGCGGAAACGGGCGCGGGGTCGGAAAAATTAGAGGAAATGCGGATTTTTGTGTTTCCTCCCTTCCAGCTTTCCGGCGCTACTCCAGCGTGATTGCCCGTTGATCAATGGCGCTCCCTCGTTACACTGCGGCCATGCCCGGCACGCGACTCTCGGTATGGAAGACTTACAAGCTGTTCATTGGCGGAAAATTTCCGCGCAGTGAGAGCGGGCGCGTGCTGGCGGCGGTAAACCCGAAAACAGGAGGGCTGGTGGCCAATTATTCTCACGGATCGAAGAAGGACGTGCGGGACGCCGTGGTGGCGGCGCGGGGGGCGGTGTCCGGCTGGGCGGGGGCGACGGCCTACCTGAGGGGGCAGATTTTGTACCGGGCGGCGGAAATGCTGGAGTCACGCGCTGCGGCGTTCGAGGCTGAGCTGGTTGAGGGAACGGGTGCGACGCCGGCGGCGGCACGGGCGGAGGTGGAGGCGGCGGTGGACCGGCTGGTTTATTTCGCAGGCTGGGCGGACAAGTATTCGCAGGTCTTCGGCAGTGTGAATGCTGTGGCTTCATCGCACTTTAATTTCTCCACGCCCGAGCCTACCGGCGTGGTGGCGGTGCTGGCGCCGGACGAGCCGTCGCTGCTGGGCCTGGTGGGTGCGCTGGCCCCGGTGCTGGTTTCGGGAAATGCGGCCATCGTGCTGGCCTCCGAGAAATTTCCGCTGGCGGCGCTGAGTCTGGCGGAGGCGCTGGCGACTTCGGATTTCCCCGGCGGGGTGGTGAATGTGCTGGCAGGAAAACGCGCGGAGCTGGCCTCCACGCTGGCGAGCCACATGGATGTGAATGCCATCGTGGACGCCTCGGGCGACCCTGCGGTGCGGGCGGTGCTGCAGGGCGGCGCGGCGACGAATCTGAAGCGGGTGGTGGTGCGCGACCTGTCGGCGACGGACTGGGCGACGGACCGCGCGGCAGACGGCTACTGGATCATGGATACGGTGGAGACGAAGACGGCGTGGCATCCGGTGGGCGTGTAGGCCGGGCGGGAAATCTTTGAGCGGAAACTGCGAGGATGGTCTGTGGCGGGGTGACCAGGCGCTGGTGATGACGGCTCCGGGTTTCGCGGGGGCGTGCCCGCCGCTGATGGAGGGGCACGTGTGCTTCCGCACGTCGGGCACGGAGGGCGGGGCAAAGTGGGTGGCCTTGTCCTGGCGGGCGCTGCGGGCCTCGGCGCTGGCGGTGAATGCCCACCTGCATGGCACGGCGGCGGACCGCTGGCTGCGGGTGCTGCCGGTGTGGCACGTGGGCGGGTTTCAGATCCACACGCGGGCTGCGGAAAGTGGAGCTGCCGTGGTGGCGGATGAGGCCCGGTGGGATGCGGGGCGCTTCGCGGAGCGGTGCGGGGCTGAAAGGATCACGCTTTCCTCGCTGGTGCCGGCGCAGGTGTTTGACCTGGTGAAGGCGGGGCTGCCGGCTCCGGATTCCCTGCGGGCGGTGGTGGTGGGCGGCGGGGCGCTGCGGAGCGGGCTGTGGGAACGGGCCCGGGGGCTGGGCTGGCCGCTGCTGACGAGCTACGGAATGACGGAGGCGGGTTCGCAAGTGGCCACCATGCCGCTCGGCGGGACGGACCCGGAGGCGCTGGAAATCCTGCCGCTCTGGCAGATGGAGGCGGCGGCGGACGGGCGGCTGCGGCTGCGCGGGGACGGGCTGATGACGTGCTACCTGCGCGACGAGGACGGCGCGGGCTGGGTGCGCGAGGAGCCGGGCGTGTGGTTTGCCACGCAGGACCGGGGCACGGTGCAGGGCGGGGTGCTGCGGTTTCTCGGGCGGACGGGGCAGGCGGTGAAAATCCTCGGTGAACTGGTGAATGTGGCCACACTTCAGGATCGGCTGGAGGAGGTGGCTGAGGGGCTGGGGCTGGACCCGCGCCATTGGGCGCTGCGTGCCGTGCCGGACGAGCGTGCGGAGCACCGGCTGGTGCTGGAGGCTCCGCCCGGAGTGGATGAAACGCGGGTGCGCGGGATCTTTGAAGCCGGGGTGGCCGGCTACGAGGCCATCTCAGAGGTGCGCCGGGTCGCGTGGACGGGGGGGAAACTGATGCCTGAGGCGTGACGGCGGGCGTCGGGAACCCATGACGGGCCCTTGAGAGGGCCTTGTGATCCATGGGCTCCCGACGCGCTCCTGCGGGCTCAGGCGGACAATCGGCGGCGCACTAGAGCAGGATGCGTCCCTGTCGAGGGCCGCAGGCTCTGGCTGGTGCCCTCCTTCAGCACGGCGAGGGAGAGGGCGTTGAGGAAGTATTCGCGGAGGAGCCGGCGGCTGGCCTCGGTGGATTTGGATTTCGCTTTCATGAGTGTTGCTTGTGGTACGACTCATAAAGCGTCTGAAAGTTCATTTTTCCTGGTGGTGGCGGTGTGACGATTTTGCCACACAGGTGAGCCTATTTGGCCACCAGCCACTCAGGACTTTTGATGTCCCTCTGCGTCGGGCTTGCTGGCCAGGACGGCTTCGCGCCGGGCGGGCATCTTCAGGAGACGCTGGGCTTCTTTCAAGACGAAATCCGGTTTCATGAATGGCTCGAAGCTGATGTGCTGCCAGCGGATGAGGCCCTGCCCGTCGATGAGCACGGTGGCGTGGAGCGGGCCGTTTTCGAAGTCGTCGTAGGCGCGGTAGTCTTTAAAAGCATCGAGCTTCTCATTCGAGACGAGGGGAAACGGGAAAGGGATGTCATCCTTGCCCAGGGTCTTGTGCAGGCCCTCCACGGAGTCCGTGCTGACGGCCACGATGGGGATGCCGGCCTTGGCGAAGTCGCCGGAAAGCGGGGCGAAGGCGTTGAGCTGCTCCATGCAGTGCTTGCAGATCTTGCCGAGGAAAAAGATCATCAGCACGGGCTTGCCGGCGTAGTCTTTCAGGGCGTGGGGCTTGCCGTAGGCGTCGGTGAGTTCCCAAGCCGGGGCGGGGGAGGGCTCCCAGTGCCGGGGCCCCAGGGAATCCAGAGGCGGCCGCACTCCGCTGTCCGCAGGCCACTGGAAGGCTGGGCGCCACTCGCCCGTGAGCAGGGGGGCCAGGCGCTTGAGCACGGGCAGATCCTCGTCGGCAAATGAGCAGAGCGGTTTGAGTTTTTCCACCTCGGCTTTTGCCTCGACCTCGCGCCCGGAGGCCAGCAGCACGCCGGCGTAGTTCGCCAGGGGCTGCACCTGGTCCTTGTCCGCGTCGCTGGCTTTTTTTGCCAGTTCCACAGCCTTCACATTGTCGCCGGCACGCTGCCAGTAGCGGGCGGTCACGTCGTCCGGCACGTCCTTCAGTTCGGCGAGCAGGGTCTTTGCTCCGTCGCGGTCGCCCATGGTGAGTTTGCTGACGACGTTCAGCTCGTTTAGTTTGCGCTTCAGTTCGTTAATGCGCCCCTCGAATCCCTTTTTCGCGTCCTCGGCGGCTTTCTTTGTGTCCTTTTTCGGCTTTTTGGACTTGTCTGGTTTGTCGATCTTCTCGGGCTTGTCGGTCTTTGCGGCTTCCTCTTTCTCTTTCTTCGCTTCGGCCTCCCCCTCCTCGCTGGTTTTCTTTTCTGCGGCGGTGGCGGCCTCGTCGCGCTCCTTTTCCAGATCGGCCAGGCGCTGCTGCAGGGTGGCCTGGCGGGCGGAGCCGCCCTCGATGTCCCCCGTCTCGTAGTGGGCCAGGCAGGCGAGCTGGAGCAGTCGGTCGTGCTCGTCGCGGTCCTCTTTTTCAGCGCCCGGGGCCAGGTAGGGTGTGTTCTCCAGGCGCAGGACGTCATCCCAGAGTTCAAATTTGAAGAGCGCCGTGAGCAGGCGCCGGCGGCCTTCCGCGTAGCAGCTGCCACCCCGGTCCCAGGTTTGCTCCTTCGTGTTGCCGCCCGCCTTGGAGCGCGGGATGCGCGGGGCTTCGATGAGGTTTTTGCTCATCTCCACCGCGTCGTGCGCCCGGCCGGTGAAGAGCCAGTCCTCGGTGCACCAGCCGTTGTTGTGGGCGTAGTTGTGGATCTCGTCGGGCATCACGCGGAACTTGATCATGTGCGCATGGTCCACCCGCGCGCTGGCCTCCTGCTGCCAGGCGGCGTCGGGGTAGCGGCGCAGTTTGGTAAAGGTATGGCCCGGCATGTGCCACATGTGGGCGATGCCTGGAGCCGTCTGCCCGAGCGTGGCGGCGGAGTTCACCGCCTGCTGGTCCTTTTCCCCGTTCCAGAGGTGGATGCGGTAGTGGTGGATGCCGGGGTGCAGCGGGCTCTTCGCCAGCACCTCGCGGGCCAGGGCGTCGAGCATGAGGTGGCTGGAGACCTTGATGTCCTCGTAGGAATCATTCCTCCAGATGCGCATGACGAGAAACGCCTTCGCCTCGATGTCCTCCGGCCACCGCTCGCAGATGTCCTCCCAGTCGCGCACCAGATTCCTCAGGCGCGCCTTCTTGTCGTCGCCGCCTTTTTCTTTTCGTAGAAATCAGACAGGCTCTTGAGCCAGATTTTTTCCTTCTCGGTCAGGTGGTCCTGCTTGGCAGCCACTCCTTTGGCGATGAATTCCTTCGCACGCTCGGAGTTCTCCACATTGGCCATGCACATGCCCCAGTAGGCCATCGTGCAGCCGGCATCCAGCGCCAGCACCTGGCGGAAGGACCTCTCCGCTTCCAGAAACCAGAAACCGTGCAGCTGCGCCACCCCCTGGTCGAAGAACTGCTGCGCCTCCGGTTTGCCCGTCGTCACCGGGAAATGCACATCACCCAGCCCGTGGAGGAGCACGGCCTTCTGGCGCGGGCCTTCGGAAAATCCCTCGCCTTGAACAGAGTGGCCCGCCTTGTCCGTCTCCGGATGGTCGGCGAAAAGCGGCGCCACAGGCAGGGACAGCAGGGCGGCGGCGGCGAGAAATCTGGTGGAGCGTGACATGGGCATCTGGGTGTATGACAGGACAACACTGTACCCACTTCGCGCGCGGCGGGAAGAATTTTCTCCCCCGCAGCAGCCTTCGGCGATTTGCCTACAGCCCCGTTCCAGGCTAGGGCTTGCCCCGGCGCATCCCGCAGCGCCGGGTGATGCCTGATTTTTCTACGACAGACTGGATGCTCGCCGTACTCGCCTCGCTCTTCTGCGGGGTGGGGAAGTCCGGGCTGGCCGGGCTCGGGCTGCTCAACGTTCTCATCATGGCGCACCTCTTTCCCGGTCCCGCCTCCAGCGGCGTGGTCCTGCCCATGCTCGTCGCTGCGGACGTGCTGGCGGTGTGCGTCATCGGGCGGCGGGACGTGGACTGGCGGGAAATCGCCCGCGTCGGCCTGCCCATGCTCCTGGGCATCATCGCCGGGTGGTGGCTCATGCCGTTCATCCGGAAGGAAATGTTCTCCCGCCTCGTCGGCTGGATGGTCCTCGGCATGGTCGCCCTGCACCTCGGCCGCCAGCTGGCCCCGCGCTTCGATGAACTCCTGCCCCGCTCCCGCCTCTTCGCCTGGGCTGTCGGCCTGCTCGGCGGCCTCGCCACCATGATCGCCAACGCCGCCGGGCCGCTCAGCGTCATCTACTTTCTCATCCTCGGTTTTACGAAAAAAGAGTTCGTCGCCACCATGGCGTGGCTCTTTCTCATCCTGAACATCCTGAAGCTTCCCTTCAGCGCCCAGCAGGGGCTCATCCAGGCCACATCCCTCGGGTTTAATGCCCTGCTCGTCCCCGGCATTGCCGCCGGATTTTTCCTCGGCCGCTGGGCCGTCGCCAGCATCCCGCAAAAACCATTCGAGCGCGTCGTCATGGTCCTCACCGTGATCACGGCGTTGAAATTGGTGGTGAGTTGAGGTGGAGGGAGTCGGGTTGCGATGCACACGCCGCGCAGGATGAAGCAACGCGTTCAGAGTAGCCCGGTTTGTTTCGGGAAACCAGGCGCAGGCCTCCGTTCCTCCGGCTAACCCTGAACTCCGGAATGGATTGGAACAGGAGGAGACGGAGAAAACGGAGTATCAGCATCCAAGACGAGGAAATCGGAACCGGCCACCGCATCTGGAGGATGATTGACCGCAGACCCGCAGCACCTTCTTTCTCCGTCCCCTCCTGTTCAATTCATTCCGCCACCCGGCCAATGGACTGGCGGGCCCCTGCTACGCCAAAGGCGTTGTATCTCATTAGCCAGGGGTTGGACGGAGGCACGACGTCCTACCCCTGGATGCTTTCCGACGCGGGTCTACCCGGAACGGGTTGCATCATCCCGCCTGCCAGGCGTGATTCATGGCCTTCACACACCCGCCCTGCCGCAATACCTCCCCGCAACACCACTCGTCGCCGACCATGCCGCAATCCCTGACAAACATCATCATCCACGCCATCTTTTCTACAAGGGATCGCGCCCCGCTCCTCCGTGATCCGGTGTTGCGCGAGGAAATGCATCGCATGCTGGGCGGGGTGGGCAATGAGCTGGGCTGCCAGTCCGTCATTGTAGGCGGCACGGAGGATCACGTCCATGTGCTCGGTCATTTATCCCGAACTGTCGCTTTGGCGGACTGGGTGAAGGAACTCAAGAGGCAGTCCAGCATCTGGGCCAAATCGCGAAGCGAATCCCTTCAAGGTTTTGCTTGGCAGGGTGGATATGGAGCGTTCTCTGTCAGCCATTCGGTGAAAAAGAGAGTCATCGAATACGTGGCCAACCAGGAGGAACACCACAAACAGGAGACGTTTCAGGGAGAATACCGGCGAGTACTGAAATTGAACGAGATCGACTGGGATGAGGAATATGTTTGGGGTTGAGGCCGCAGGTCGCGGGACCACCGGTGCGGATTTGTGTGGTGCGGGATGATGCAACCCGTTCCGGGTAGCGTGGATTGTCTGGAAACCAGGGGTAGGCCTTCGTTCCTCCGGCCAACCCCTGGCTATGGAGATGCAACGCCGTTGGCGTAGGTGCCCGACGCGTGGGATGTGGCGGCCCTGCGACATTTGGGATTGTCGAAATGGGCTCGAGCCCGGCCCACCACCTCAGTTCTCTCCGTCCTCTCCTGTTTGAAACCCTCCATCCTCTCCTGTTTGAGTCGCTGCTCGCCCCGCCCTCCGTCATTTCCCCATCTCACCCGCCCGCAGGGTCGCGGTGCGCACGGCTTCGATGAGGGCTGAGCGCATGCCTTTGGCCTCAAGGGTGGCGAGGGCGGCGATGGTCGTTCCGCCGGGGCTGGTCACCTGGTCGCGCAGGATGGCCGGGTGGGTCCCTGTTTGCAGGACCATGTCGGCGGCTCCCGCCACTGTTTGGGCGGCCAGGGTCAGGGCGGCGTCACGGGGCAGGCCCATGAGGACGCCACCGGAGGCCAGGGCGTCAATGATTTCATAAACATACGCCGGTCCGCTGCCGCTCAGGCCGGTCACGGCGTCGAGCAGTTTTTCCGCCACGCGGGAGACCGTGCCCACCGCGCCCAGGAGCGCGTCCGCCAGCGCTGCATCCGCCGCCGTGGCCCGGCTGCCGGGGGAATACGCGGAGGCTCCACGCCCGATGAGCGCCGGCGTGTTGGGCATGACGCGGATGACCCGGGAGCCCGGCCCAGCGGCTGCCTCCAGCGCCTCCAGCCGCACCCCGGCGGCGATTGAAATCAGCAGGGGAGCCCCCGTCCCTTGGGCGGCCTCGGCCATCACTCCGGCGATGTCCGCCGGCTTCACACAGACCAGCACCGCATCTGCGCTGTCCGCTGCGGCGCGATTGCTCCCCGCCGCCCGCAGACCCGGCAGGTCCTGGCGCAGGGCGGCCACGGCGGCCGGCACGGCGTCATGCACCGCCACGTCCTCCGCCCGGCAGAGGTTTTTTGCCAGGATTCCGCGCAGCAGCGCTCCGCCCATTTTTCCGCATCCGATGACTCCGAGTTTCATGCCCGCCACCGTACCCAGCCCCGGCGGCGGGGAAAGCACTTTTCAGCCCGGACGCCGCTGGGCATATCGACAGGAGCGGAGGGAGGAAACGCAGAGTCAGCATTCAATCCCAAATGCCGGAATGGATTGGCACAGGAGGAGACGGAGAAAACGGAGTGCCGGCACCAGAGCCGCGGACACCAGAGCGCAGCCACCTCATCAGGCAGATGACTGATGGTATGGGCGCAACAAGTTCCTTCTCCGCTTTCTCCGTTCCCCCCTGTTTGATTTCCTCCGTTTTCAGGTTCGGACTCGCCAACCGCCCCGCCCCGCCCTATCTTCAGCTGCCATGAAAAACCCCGCCCTCTGCCTCCTCCTCCTCTTTCTCGCCAGCCTCGCCCTCCCCCTCCGGGCGGAGACGGACCTCACCCCCGTCCGCCGATGGATCGAGACTTCCGCCGGGCTCAAGTCCATTTCCGTCGACTTCCTCCAGGAGCGCCGCCTGAAGACCCTGAACAAGCCCCTCGTCAGCACCGGCCGCTTCTGGTTCAAGGCCCCGGGCTCGTTCCGCTGGCAGTCCGGCGACCCGCCAAAGATGATCGCCATCCAGAAGGAAAAAGGAAAAGACCTCGTCATCCTGAAGCCCGTGGAGAAGGAGGCCCAGGTCCTCACCCAGGCCGACCTGAAGGAAAAAGCCGGCAGCATTTCCACCGCCCTGGAGGCCGGCTTCCCCACCTCCATGGAGCAGTTCCAGAAAAACTTCAGCATCGGCGGCATGAGCGTGCGCGACGGTCAGGACCGCATCTCCGCCAACCTGAAGGACAGCAACCTCAGCCTCGTCCTCCTCCGCATCGTCTTCTGCGTCGACCAGACCACCCACCTCCTGAAAAAACTCGAAGTCGAATTCCGCGACGGCTCCGCCATCGACATCACCTTCACCAAAATCGAAACCAACCCCGACGTCGCCGCCTCCCTCTTCAGTGAGTCCCTCGAGGGCTACACCATGGAGAAAAAGGGGTAGGCCGGGGCTGCTTTTTTAGCACCAAGGAGCAGAGGGAACGGAAAAGGGCAAAGGAATGATTGGGCAAAGGAATGGCGGAGGAGGCTTCTGTCCACTGACCTTGCGGGATGCTCTCGACCACATGTGATCGAGCCTCGGGATCACCCTCGCGGCCCCCTCCATTCCCTTGCCCAGTCATTCCTTTGCCCTTTCGGCCCCCAACCCGCCCTGTAGCTACTAAAGAGCCGCTCCTATGCCGCGCTCAACGCACTACAGGAAACTTGACATCTCTGGAGATTCCCTGGGGATCACTCGGACTCCGTGGGGGGATTGGCTGGTTTCCGGGTGGGGCGGGCTACTGAGAGGAGGCGGCTTTGGCCATGTCGGTTGCGGGGCGGAGGAGGATTTCGACGCGGCGCTGGTGTTTGTCGGAGGGGGGGATGGTATCGAGGGGCTTTTGGGAGCCGGCGCCGGTGGCGTGGAGGAGTTTGGAGGCTACGCCTTTGCCGATGAGGTGGCGGGAGACAATGTTGGCCCGGAGCTGGCTGCGGTCGCCACCTGCGGCGGTGTCTCCGGTCTCTGAGTGGCCGATGATCTCGAACTGGGCGTCGGGCATGTCGGCGAGGGCGGAGCGCACGACGCTGAGGGCCTGGTTGAGGACGGAGTCGGTGGGAGATTTGCCGCCGAAGTCGATGGTATGGATCCTGGTGCCTTGGGGGATGGTGACGATCCGGGGGCCGGGGGCGGCCTTGCTGTTGTCGGGGACCTGGCCATTGGACGGGGAGTAGGCGAGGCCTTTGGCGAAGGCGTCGAGGCGCATTTCCGCCCGGGCGACTTCGTCCTTGGGCAGGGCCTGGCGGACGATGGGGCGGAGGGCCTCGAGGACGTTGGCGGCGCTGGGTGAGGTGCGGAGCACGAAGGAGAACTCGGCCCAGGAGCCCTTGATCATGTCCTCGCGGCGGTTGATGTCGTTTTTCAGCTTTTTGACTTCGTCTGGTGGCATCATGCCCTTGATCTGGGCCTTCAGGGTGGCCAGCTCGGCGAGGGCGGTGGTGGTCATGTCCGAGGTGGCCTTGCCCTGGGATTCCGAACGGGTCATGGCGGCGGCGAGGTCGCGGCAACGGTTTTTGATGGGGGCTGCCTCTTTTTCGTTGAGCCACGGGACCATGATCCTGGCGAGGGCGGTGGCGAGGCGGGTGGGATCGGAATTTTCGGCAAAGGCGGAGGCAATCTGCCTGGCGCGGGCCTGGGCGGCGTCGATCTGTGCCTGGCGCTCGGCGGTGGCCTTCTGCCCTGCGGCGACCATGGCGGCGGTCAGCTCCTTCTGCGCGGTGGTGGTGGCGAGTTTTAATTTTGCCTCCGCTGCGGCGGCAGTGGTGGCGGCGGCTTTGGCGGCCAGGTCCTTTGCGGCGGCCAGATCCTGGCGGAGGAGGGTGGTTTCCGCTGCGGCCCTGGTCTGGGCGTCGGCGGCGGCGCGGGCGGCCAGTTCCTTCTCGGCGGCGAGTTCCTTGCGCAGGGCGGCGATTTCATCGGCGGCCTTCGCCTGGGCGGCGGTGGCGGTTCTGGCGGCGAGTTCCTTTCCGTCGGCCAGATCCTTGCGAAGCAGGGCGGTCTCTGCGGCGGCGGCGGTCTGGGCGGCGGCGATGGCGGCCTGCGCCTCCTGCAAGGAGGCAGCAGCTGAGGCTTCGATCCGGGATTTCTCCTCTGCGGCGGCGGATTGAGCGGCGGCGAGTTCGGCGGCCGTGGCGGCGCGAACTTTCTCCAGCTCCTCGGCGGCGGCGCGGGAGGCTGCGGCCAGGGCGGCCTCGTGCCGGGTGGTGGCGTCGTCGATTTTCTGCTGCCAGGCCTGGCGCTCCGTGTCGAGCTGGGCGCGGGCGGTCTTGCTGGCGGTATCGCTGGCGGCATTGGCGGCCAGGTTGGCGGCGGCCACCTGGCGTTTGGCCTCGGCGAGTTCGCGGGTGTGGTCGGCCTGCATTCTGGCCAGGGTGGCGGCGTGCTCCTCACGCAGCCGGGCGACGTCGGACTCGGCCCCGCGGCGCAGTGCGGCGAGGGCGTTTTCGCAATCTGCGGTGACTTTCTTTCGCTCGGCGGCAGCCGTGGACTGCAAGGCGGTCACCTGGGCTTCCTTGAGCGCCAAAATTTCGCGTGCCTGGGTGGCCCTGACCGCGCGTGTGGTTTCGAGGGATTTCCGGGCCTCGGCGAGGCTGGCCTGGGACTCGGCCAGGGCGGTCTTGAGCCGGGAAAGTTCGGCATTGGACGGGGCGGAGGCCGAGGCGGCTGCCGGGGCCGCTGAAATGCTGGAGGCGGCGGAGTTTTGGGCGGCCGGTGGCTGAGCGGGGGCCGAGGGCTGGGGGGCGGCGGGCGATTCTGCGGCTGGCGCGGGGGCCGGGGCGGGAGCGGTGCCGGTTTGTGGAGTGGCCGTCCGGTATTCAGCGGGTTGTGCGGTTCCGGGCACGAGCGGTGCGCTGGTGGTCTGGGCAAAGCCAGCCACCACACAGCTCAGAAAGAGGAGTGATTTTTTAAGAGGAAGACTCATGGGAATGGGGAAGAGAACGGCGGAATTGCCGCTGCGGTCTGCGAGTAAAAACCGGCGCTATGTAGAAGTAAATCAAGGGCGGGGCAAGTGGTTTTAGCGGGCCTTTGTGTTGGCGGGGTGGGGGACGTTCGAGGCGTTCAAGCGCGTTCCCCGCCGGTGTGAGGCCGGTGCGGCCTTCCCGGTGTGGAGGATGGGCTGTTGGGGGTGGGCCGGAGGTGGTTTTCGGCGAAAAAAGGGGGGGACGCGCGGACGTGTGTGCCGTGGACGGCGGCAGGTCCCGTCCTTCCGGGATTGAGGACTTGGGGAGGCAGAGCTGGGTGCAGGAAAGTTGGAGGATTTGGAGCGGCGAAGCGTGGTGGGTGCGGTGACGTGGTGGGCTGATTATTTGCGGGTTGGGGGGCGTGGCGGAGTGCGCGGGATGCCGGCAGCGGGCCGGGGCTTGCCAGTGGGGGGAAAGGAGGCATGTTCTGGCTTCCTCCTCCCCCCTGTTTTTGCTCATGCCATTTCGTGCCCTCTTTTCCCCCCGGTTTTTCCTCCTGATCGCGCTGCTCCTGTGCTGGGGCGGGGCGGGGCGGGTGCGGGCGGGGTCGGGGCTGGATGCGGCGGTGCCGGTGGGGAAATGGTTGAACGGGGTGTTCCCCTCGGCGACTCCGGGTGGGTCGGGGAGCTGGCAGGTGGTGGATGCGTTTCCGAATCTGTCCTTCCGGGACCCGATCGTGGTAGTGCCGGAGCCGCGCAGCCGGCGGCTGCATGTGGTGGGGAAGGAGGGGTACATCTGGTCCTTTGACAATGTGAGCACGACGGCGGTGAAGACGCTGATGCTGGACATCTCGGCGCGGGTGCAGATCACGGACAATGAGGGGCTGGTGAGTCTGGCGTTTCACCCGGAGTTCGGCCTGGCGGGCTCTCCGAACAAGGACTACTTCTACGTCTTCTACACCTACCGGCCGACGCTGGACCCGAACCCGGACCACAACGGGGAGGTGGATGTGTATGACCGGATTTCTCGTTTCACTCTGGTGCCGGGAAGTCCGGCGGCGACGGCGGCTTCCGAGCTGATCTACATCCAGAACTATGACCGGCACCCGTGGCACAACGGGGCGGCGATGTTTTTCGGCGCGGACGGGTTTCTGTACATCTCCACGGGGGATGAGGGTGGGGATGATGATCCGTATTTCACCAGCCAGCGGCTGGACGCGGGGCTGTATGGCGGGATGGTGCGGATCGATGTGGACAACAACCCGGCGAAGAGTCACCCGATCCGGCGGCACATCGCGCCAGGCGGGGTGCCGAGGGCGGGGTGGCCGGCGAGTTTTTCCCAAGGGTATGGCATCCCGAATGACAACCCGTGGCTGGACCCGGCGGGGACGATCCTGGAGGAAATGTGGTGCCTGGGGCTGCGGAGCCCGCACACGATGACGTATGACGCGCAGACGGGGCGGATCTTTGTGGGGGATGTGGGGCAGGACACGTTTGAGGAGGTGAACCAGATCGTGAAGGCGGGGAACTACCAGTGGGACTACCTGGAGGCGACGTTCCCCGGGCCTCGGGCGAAGCCGAATCCGCTGCGGGGCACGGACCAGCCGCCGGTGTGGGCGTACGGGCGGGGGACGGGTGTGTGTGTGATCTGCGGGCCGGTGTATCGGGGGCGGGAGCACGGGGCGGCGCTGGGGGGAAAGCTGCTGGTGGCGGACCATGAGTTTGGCTACATCTGGACGCTGACCTTCCCCCCTGGCGGCGGGGCACCGACGGCGACGTACCTGACGACGATCCCTAATAGTGGATTCCACAACGGCATCGCCTCCTGGGGCGTGGACCAGGACAGCGAGGTGCTGATGGTGAAACTGAGCGGCTATGTGAGCCCGAACGGGAAAATCCTGAAGCTGGCGAGGACTGGGACGAACATTCCGGAGCCGCCGCTGCGGCTGTCGCAGACCGGGGCGTTCACGAGTCTGGCAACGCTGACGCCGGACCCGAAGCTGATCCCGTACGAGCCGGCGGCGCCGTTCTGGTCCGACGGGGCGGCGAAGAAGCGGTGGATCACGATACCGAATGACGGGACGCCAAACTCGGCAGGGGAGCAGATCTCTTTTTCCACGGCGAGTGAGTGGACGTTTCCGGAAGGCACCGTGCTGGTGAAGCACTTTGACCTGCCGGTGGACGCGAGAAATGCCACGGTGACGAAGCGGGTGGAGACACGATTTTTTGTGCGCGGGACGACCGGCTGGTATGGCTTCACCTACCGGTGGCGTGAGGACGGGACGGAGGCGGACCTGGTCTTTGATGCGGAGACGCGGGACTTCACGCTGACGAAGCTGGACGGGACGACGGCGACGCAGCGGTGGGACTTTCCCGCCCGGCAGGAGTGCCTGACGTGCCACAATGCAAACGCGGGCAGCGTGCTGGGCCTGCGGACGCACCAGCTGAACTGGGAGGTGACCTACCCGGCCACGGGGCGAAAGGGGAACCAGATCGAGACACTGGCGGCGCTGGGGTTTCTGACGCCGGCTCCGTCCCCCGCGAGTCTGGCGGGGCTGGCAAAGGCGGCGCGGTGGGATGACTTGACGGCCTCGCTGGAGACACGGGGGCGGTCGTATCTGGACTCGAACTGCTCCTACTGCCACCGGCCGGGCGGAGTGAATGCGAACTTTGACGCGAGGTTCACGACGGCGCTGGCCTCGCAGAATCTGGTGAACGGGCCGCTGGTGAAGAACTTTGACGTGGCGGGGCAGGCGGTGATCCGCGCGCATGACGTGCCGAGGTCCATCGCGTGGCAGCGGGCGGCGAGCCTGGACACGGTGAACCGGATGCCGCCGCTGGCGAAGAACCGGGTGGATGACGAGGGGCTGCGCGTGGTGCGGGAGTGGATCAACAGCATCGACCCGGCGGCGAATCCGGCGCGCGGGGTGGAGGGCTACTACTACACGGGGAATGCGTTCCAGACTTTCACCTTCAAGCGCACGGACAGCGTGCTGGATTTCGACTGGGGGACGGGAGCGCCGGATGTGAGGCTGCCGGGGGACAACTTCACCACGACGTGGCGCGGGCGCCTGCTGCCGCAGGTGACGGGGCGGCATGTGCTGTACTCGCTGGCGGACACTGGGGCGCGCGTCTGGGTGAAGGGGCAGAAGCTGCTGGACAATTGGGCGGGCACCCCGCAGGAGGTGGCGGCCACGGTGGACCTGGTGGCGGGGCAGCCGGTGGCGCTGCAGGTGGATCTGGTGGAGACGACGGGCTCTGCGAAGTACCGCTTGAGCTGGACGCCGCCGGGGCAGGCGAAGGCGGCCATTCCGGCCATCGCATTTCTCCTGCCGACTCCGCAAAATGGGGGGCCGGTGGCGGTGAATGATGTCTTCACCGGCACGGCGGGGCAAACGGCGAGCCTGGATGTACTGGCGAATGACTTTGACTACGAGGGGAACCTAGCTCCGGTGACGCTGGCCATCGATGCGGCTCCGGCGGCGGGCTCTGGCACGGCGGTGGTGGATGCGGCGGCGGGGAAAATCCAGTTCACGGCACCTGCGGCGGGCGGGACGACGACGTTTGTCTACACGGTGAGCGACGCGGCGCGGCAGGTGTCGAACCGGGCGCTGGTGACGGTGAACACGCCGGCGGCGGCGGCACTGTGGCTGGCGGGGCATTTCTCTGCCAGCGAGTGCGAGGACCCGGTGCGCACGTGGGCGCTGGACAGTGATGGTGACGGGGTGACGAATCTGCTGGAGTATGCGCTGGGGACGGACCCGTGCGCTGCCGGGAGCCGTCCGGTGGTGGAGACGGCGCTGGTCGAGGAAGGCGCGGAACCGAGGCTGCAGCTGAGCGTGGCGCGCTCGGCCACGGCGGGGGCCACGCTGGTGGTGGAGTCGTCTGCTGACTTGCAGGAGTGGAGCGCGGTCCCGGAAGCGGATGTGGTGCCGCTGGCCACGTCGCCGGAGCGGCTGACGATCCAGTGCGCGATGCCGCAGGAGGGGAGGCTGTATTTTCGGCTGCGGGCGACGCTGGTGGGCGGCGGGGGGTAGAGGGTTGGAGGGTTGGAGGGTTGGAGGGTTGGAGGGTTGGAGGGTTGGAGGGGGCATGTGGGGCGGTGCGGGACGTGCCCTTGATCAGGTTTCTTGTGGTGCCTGGGTGCCCAATTGTTTTCCCGGTGCGGCTTTTTCTGACTCGCGCGCTTCTGCGATGAGGGCGGGCCAGGTGGAGCGGATCTGGCGGACGGCGGAGACGAGGGCGGCCAGGACGTAGAGGAGAGCGATGAAGGAGCCGAGGATGACGACGGGCGTGTTGGCCGACCTGCTGCCGAAGGTAAAATGAATGAGGCAGACGGGTGCGGAGATGGGTGTGATGATGCCGATGAGGGAGAGAGATCTGGCGGCCGCACTCAGAGCGCCAACGAAGAAGGCGAAGGCGACGCAGCCGATGGTAATGTAGAGGTAGAGCGAGAGCAGATCCCCGGGAGGTCGGCGGAAAAGACGGCACCATAGCCGGGAAAAAACTAGCGGGCAGAGGATGGCGGTGGAGAGGACAATGAGGAGGAATATCTCCTCTTCATCGAAATTCGAACGGCTGCCGTAGAGTCTGGGTTGCAATGCTTTGAAGTAGAAATCAGTCCCGACAATGCCGATCATGCTGCCGACGGGGACGGCAGCGAGGATGAAATAGAGCAGGACTCCGGATGGCCAGCCGGGGGCGAGGAAGGCGGCGGCCAGGAGGCCTGATCGGCCGCGACGGACGAAGGACTTGAGGATGCGGGGGGAGGTGAGCGGATTCTCGGTGATGGAGCCAAGCACTGTGAAGACGGCGATGGTGGAGCTGATGGCGAAAATGAAGGCGAGGGGGATCATGTATTCCTCCGACGCATTCCGGCCGGCCATCCAGTAGGAGTTGGGGGTGGGGGGGGAGGTGGCATAGGCGGTGTTCACCGCGCGCCAGGACAGGTAGATGCAGGCAGCGGCCCCGATGCCGAGGAGGAGCTGGAGGCCCAGGGCGAAGAGTCGGGGGCGGGTGGCGGTGTTTTCTGAAGGCGGGGCGATGCGGGTGGAGGCGATCCCCAGCAGGAGGTAGATGAGGGCGGGCGGCAGGAGGAGCAGGGTGCTGAAGGTGGGAATGCGGACGGAGAGCGGGGCGCGGAGGAGTTCCTCCAGGGGATCAAAAAAAGTGGGGGCTGCCAGCTGGGCCATGCCGACGGCGACGCTGGAAAGGAGAAAGGCGAGGCCGCCGCAGATGAGGAAACGGAGGAGGACGGAGCGCAGACCCGAGCTGATGAGCTGAAGGGCGGTGGCGATGAGTGAAAACCAGAGGAGGAGGGCGAGGATGCAGGCCTCGCGCGGCAGGGAGATGCCGCCGAGGAAGTAGCGCATGACAAGGTAGGGCAGAACGGTGATGGCCAGGAGGAGGGTCTGGCTGATGAGGGAGAGGTACTTTGCCCAGACGATGCGGAAACTGGAAAGCGGGGTGAGGACGAGGAGGTCGCTGGTGCCGTCGCGGAATTCGCTGCTGAGGGCGGTGCAGGCGCGCAGCGGCTGGAGGACGAGGAGACCACCGCCCACGGCCAGCCAGAAGAGGCCCGGCCCGGAGCCGGCGCGGCGGCCGATCATGCTCTCAAAGGCAAGGAAAAGGAGCAGGAGCCCCTGGAAGCCGATGAGCAGGCTGGTGAACAGGCGGGTGCGGAGCCCCTGACGGAGTTCCTTGACCAGCATGGGGGCCATCCAGTCGCCAAAATCGCGGAGTGAGGTGGGGGACATGGCGGGAGTATGGGGGAGAAATGCGGATTTCGTAATGCGGAATGCCGATTTTTTTCCACTCGCGAGGCCTCGATTGGAAAAGGCCCCGAAGGGAGCGTGCGGCTTTTCCGTTTCCCGCCTCTTCTATTGCACATCGCCATTTCCTCGCGACGCTGTGACTGGCCACCCGGGGCCGTCGTTTTGCCATCGGAAGCCCGGCCGTAGAAAAATCCACCACACTGTGTAGAGAATTCACCTGACTGCTGCCTCCGCTTGCAATTCGAAAATTCCCGCATCAATTAGGTATATTAATTTAAGCCGGGTCCTTCAAGCCGGCCCAACATCATGTCACAGCCACTTCTTTTAAAACTCAAAGACCTGCCGCGGCAGCTCGCGCCGGTTTCCATCGCCATCGGGCTGGGGTTCGTCTGCGGCTACCAGGGCACCCTGGAGCGCAAGCTGACCACCAAGGTGGACGGCATCAAGCAGCAGCGCTACATCGAGGCCTATCCCTTCAGCCATTTCCCCATGTATTCGGGCTTCGCCGACTTTGACTACATTGTCTTCATCGGAGGGAAGGATGGCAAGCCGCTGCCGATACAGAAGGTAACGAGGAACCTGGAGGTCGACGAGCTGAAGAAAAAGTTCAACGGCTTCCTGAAGCCCGTGCTGAACGCAGGAATGAAGAAGCGCATTCGCGATTTGAGCGACAAGGAACTGGAACCCTTCGGCAAGCAGACGCTCGGCTGGGTCATGCAGGACCACGGGGCCGCCCTCGCCCCGTATGCACCGCTGAAGCTGTACTTCATCGGCATCGAAGTGAAGGACGGCCGCGCCGTCGAATCCGAACCCCGCCTGATCGCAGACCAGAAGCCATGAGCCACACCTATCTCGCCCCGCAGCCTCATTCCCGCCACGAGGTCGTCCTTGTCCGCTTCCTTTTCGCCCTCCTCGTATGGGACCTCATTCCCTGGAGCGCGGAGATCCCCTACACCGGCCAGCCAAATCCCGTGGGCCTTGCCGGCCTCGGCATCGATCTCACCTGGATCACCCGGGGGGGCACGCTTTTCTGGTACAATCTGCTCCTCGGCGGCCTCCTCATTCCCTACATCCTTGGCCGGGCGCTGCCCTTCGTCACCCCGGTCATCACCCTGCTCGCCATCCTGCCCGGCACTCTGGAAAATTCCCAGGGCTACATCAATCACGACACCCAGCTTATCCCCCTCATCCTCGTCGCCCAGAGCGTCTGGTTCATCTGGCGCGCCATCCGCCACGGCCTCGGGGAAAAAGGGCTCGTCTCCCCCGAGCGGGATCGCGGAGCCATCTACGCCGCCCAGCAGGCCATCGCCGCCGTCTATGTCGTCAGCGGCCTGACCAAGGTGAAGGAGAGTGGCTTTTTCGGCTGGATCCAGAAGGCGGTGAACTACCCGATCCAGCTGAGGAAGACCAACCTCAGCAGCTACTACAGCACCCTGCAGGACCCGGGCAACGGCGGCTCCAGCCTCTCCGGCTGGGCCAGCGGGGCGGAGGCCTTCTTCGCCAATCACACCGCCCTCGGCCAGCTCCTCCTCTCCGGCGGGCTCATCCTTGAGGTCTTCGCCTTTGTCCTCCTCATCGGCCGTCGCAGCGCCCTCGCCGTCGGCTGCCTCATCATCTTCTTCCACACCACGGTTTCACTTTTCATGAAGCTGAACTTTCGCGTCAACATGGAGGCGGCCTTCATCTTTCTCATCCTGCCCTCCCTCGTCGCCTGGCTGGAGGCCTGGAGCGAACGCCGCACCCGGCTCGCCCGCACCAGGGCCTGACCAGGCTTGCCGCCTCCACGCGTCTGCCGCCAACTCCCTTTGACAAACTTGGAGGCTGCGGCACTTCGTCTCCAATGCCAGATAAAAGTGAAGCCACACGCCTCTACGAAGCCTGCCTGAAAGACCAGGAGACCGTCACCCCGTCGGGAGCGGAGGTGCGGCGGCTGCCCCACGGCGTCGTCTTGCGCGATCTGGTCCTCCACACGGATGACCGGGGTTGCGTCATGGAAATGTTCGACCCGCGCTGGGGCTGGCACCCGGACCCGCTCGTCTTCACCTATTTTTTCACCATCCGCCCCGGCTGGGCCAAGGGCTGGGGCATGCACTTGAAGCACGACGACCGCTACTGCCTGCTCTCCGGGGAGATGAAGCTCGTCCTCTGCGACACCCGGGAGGATTCCCCCACCCGCGGCCTCGTCTCCGTCATTTACCTCAGCGAGCACCGCCGCCGCCTCGTCAACATCCCCGCCGGCATTTGGCACGCCGACGAAAACATCGGCGCCACCGACTGCCTGGTCGTCAACTTCCCCACCATCCAGTACGACCACGCATCCCCGGACAAATACCGCCTGCCCCTTCACACGGACCTCATTCCCTATCAGTTTCACCCCTCCGTTCGTGGCTGACTCATCCCCGCACTTCAGCATCCTGCTCCCGACCCACAACCGGGCCGACGTGCTGCCGTACGCCATCCGCTCCGTCCTCGCCCAGTCGCTGGAGGACTTCGAGCTGCTCATCATCGGCGACGGCTGCACCGACGACACCGACGCCGTCGTCCAGCCCTTCCTGCGCGCGGACTCCCGCGTCCGCTGGCTCCCGCTGGCAAAGGCTCCCTTCTTCGGCTACGCCAACCGCAACGTCGCCCTCCGCCAGGCCCGGGGCCGCCTCATCGGCTTCATGGCGCACGACGACGTCGTCACCGCAGACCACTTCGCCCGCCTGGCTGCCGCCCTCGAGGATCCCGCGGCCCACCTCGTGCACAGCGGCTCCGCCTGGGTCGGCACCTGGGGGGAGATCGTCCCCACCCTCTTTCACCTCACGGACTCCGTCATGCTCGCCGAGTTTCTCGCCGGCCGGTGGAACCGCGTCCCCGCCACCGCCTTCGCCTACCGCCAGTCCGCCATCGACCGCGTCGGCCTCTGGAGCGAGACCCTCCCCCGCGCCGCCGACATGGACCTCTGGTCCCGGCTCATCCGCGCCTTCGGGGAAAACTCAATCCGCTTCAGTGACGAGGTCACCGCCTTTCATTTCCGCGCCGGATGGCGCACCCAGGACATGACCGCGCCGGACAACGAGCCACTTTGGAAGCACCTCCACCACACCCCCGGCCGGCTCCCGCCCGCCCTGCGCGTCCCCCTCGTCCAGGGGCGGCCGGAGCAGGCCGCCTTCTGGGACTGGCTCCAGGGCGACCCGTCCGTCCTCCCCGCCATCCGCACCGCACTCCACCGCGCCGCCCAGACCTTTGCCTGGGAAATCGAAGTCCGCTGCGGCGCCGGCCACCCAGAGTTCATCGAGTCGACAAGCACCGCCCAGGGCCTGCCCAAGCTCACCCACCTCCGCGCCCGCGCCGACCGGCTCCGTGAGGAACTCGACCGCACCAAGGTCCGCCTCGCCGAGACCAGGGCCGCCCTCAAAGAGGCCGCCGATAAAAAGCCCCGCCGCTTCTGGAAATGGTGACCGGTGTGCCGGACGGCGGCAGCGCAGGACACAGCCGCTGAACGGATTTTTCTGTCCCCCGATCAGGCTGCGGGTAATGGTGCAGCGTGTCACCCATCCCCCAGCGCACCTCCCTCTCCGCCCAGACCTGCCGTCTGCTGCGCGAGCGTCTGGCCGCAGGGGAATGGCAGGAAACCCTGCCCGGAGAAAAGGAACTCTGCCGCCGCCTGCATGTGAGCCGCATCACCCTGCGCACCGCCCTGGCACAGCTGGAGGACGAGGGACTCCTCCGCGTCAGCAAGGGCCGTCGGCGCGAGATCACCGCAGACTCGTCAAAACCGGCAGCCCTCCCTTTCGCCCCAGCCCGCGTCACGCTGCTCAGCCCCGTTGCCCACGCCCAGCTCACTTCAGTAAAGCTGCTCTGGATCGACGAACTGCGCGAGCAGCTGGCCGCCTCTTCCCTGCCTCTGGACTTCGTGGTCAGCGCCGCGGTCGGGGGCGCGCGCCCCGGCCGCATCCTTCGCGAACTGGCCGCCCGCCACGCGGACACCGTCTGGGTGCTCCTGCGCTCCTCGGCCCAGGTGCAGCGGTGGTTCGCCGCCCAGCGGCTTCCCGTCGTCGTCGCAGGCTCGCTCCATCCTGGCGCGGACCTGCCTTCGGTGGACATCGACTATTTCGCCACTTGCCGCCACGCCGCCGGACGCCTCACCGCGCGGGGCTGCCAGCGGCTCGGCCTTGTCCTCCCGCACGACATGCTGGCCGGAGACCGGGAAAGCGAGGCCGGTTTCCGTGACGGAGCCGGCGGCTGCCCCGTCACCCTCATCCAGCATGACGGCACGCCGGACGGTCTCTGCCGCACCCTGGACGCCGCCATGCGCACTCCCCAGGCTCCCGGCGGCCTGCTCGTCTGCCACAGCACCCACGCCATCACCACCCTCAGCCACCTGCTCCACCACGGCTGGCAGGTGCCGCGCCAGGTGCGCCTCATCTCCAGGGATGACGACCCCTTCCTCGCCCACGTCACCCCGGCCCTCACCCGCTACACCTTTTCCCCGGCGGCCTACGCCAGCCACGTCGCCCGGGCCGTCCGAAGGTTTCTGGACGGCTCCACCGCCCCGCTCCCGCCGGACCTGCTCCTGCCCGAGTTCTGCGATGGAGCCACCCTCTGAACGGTTAAACCTGTCCTATGAAAGGACATGTTCAGCGGGCTGGCGGAGGCTCCCCCGCCACCGTTAGGTTGGATTCGTTTCCCTGCGCCCCGCACACCCAGCCCACCCTCCAGTCCTACCATGCAAAAATCCATACTCACCCTCCTCTTCGCCTCGGCCATCACGGCGTCTGCGGCCACTGTCATTGTCAACAACACCACCTCCGCCTCCATCGCCTCGGGGGACAGGGCCAACCTTCGCGGCTTTGCCTTCCGCCCCCAGGCCGGAGGCACCGGCCCTGCCTCCACACTCACCCAGTCGGTCACCCTCGCATCCCTCACCCTCTTCCGGCCAGGCTTCAGCGACGGCACCACCCCCGTTTTCGGCACCGGAGCAGGCCAGCCCACGAACGCCACCACGCCTGTCTACGTCAAGGTCTACACCTCCTTCACCGGCGGCACCACGGCGGCGGATGTCGGCACCTACATGGGCTCCTCCACCAACGGCATCCGTTGGACAGATGTCGACAACATCAATGGAGCCGGCGTCAGCACCGCGACCGCCGCCCCGTTTGAGGGCTACACCTACACCTTTCCGCCCATCACCCTGGACAAGGACACCACCTACTGGATGGTCTTTTCAGAAACCTCGGACAGCACTGTGGATGTGGCGAACTTCCGCATGATCGTCGAGCCCGGAGCGGGAGCCGCAGGTGCAGGCTACCTGACCGACACCGTGCAGGCCCGCACCACCACCGGAGCAGCCCAGGACTGGGGCGTCTATTTTAATGCCACCGTGAACACCGTCCCAGAGCCTGCCGCTTCGGCGCTCGGTCTCGCCGCCACCGGACTCATGCTGCGCCGCCGCCGCCGCTCCAGCTAGCGGACGCTTCTCCCGCCTTTTCCACCCGTCACCGTCAGCGCGAACCACCCGGCTTCGTGTCGTTCCTGACTGCCCTTCGTTCCCATGAAAAACCCCTCCCTCCACTCCCTCCTCACCCTGGCCTTGATGACCGTGGCAGCCCCCGCCGTCGAGATCGCCGCAGACTACCAAGCCGGCCTGGCGGGAAATCCGGCAGCCGCTCCGTCCCCCTCTACCCTGGGCTGGACGGCGGGCGTACCCACCACGGATGTGGCGAATTTCCAGAGCGCCCCCATTTCCCCGGACGGCGCCACCGGCTACAATGCCTGGCGCATGCTCGACAACAGCAGCGCCACCTCCCAGTTCATCACTTGGAATAAAACCCTCACCGCCACCCAGCACAGCAACGCGGCGGCCTACGGCTGGCGGCTCGCCACCCGCGTCCGCGTCTCGGATCCCGTCGCGTCGAACGGCGGAGCAAACTCCACCGTCCTCCTCTACGGCAACAACTCGGCCAAACGCTGGATCCTCTTTTTCGACCTCAATGCCGCCGGCCAGATCGTCACCACAATGGCCGGTGGCTCCACCGTCACGCTCACGGGTGTGGATGCCACCCAGCCCCACGAGCACCAGCTCGTCTTCGATTCCGCCACCGGCCTGGCGCAATACCTCGTCGATGGCGTCAGCAAGGCCACCGGCTACGCGGGAACGACCGGCGCGTTCAACGGCATCCAGTGGGGCACCGGCTCCAGCGGAGGTAAGGGCGACGCCTACTGGAACAGCGTCACCTTTGTCATCAATGATCCCCCGGCCCCGCCCGTGCCCGCGGTGACCACCCAGCCCGCCTCTCGGAGCGTGGCAGAGGGCGGCAGCACCACCTTCACCGCCGCCTTCTCCGGCTCGCCCGCCGCCTACCAGTGGTTCAAGGACACCGTCCCCGTCAGCGGCGCCAACGCCGCGACGCTCGTCATCAACCCCGCCTCCCCTTCCTCTGCCGGCGACTACTGGTGCCGCGCGACAAATGCCACCGGCAGCACGAGCACCGCCACCGCCGCACTCTCCGTCCTCACCGCTTCCGGCGGCCTCGTGCTCTCGGAGTTCCTTGCAGAAAACGACGGCGGCCTTCGCGACAGTGACGGCCAACAGAACGACTGGATCGAAATTTACAACGCTGCCACCACCGCGCAAAGCACCGCCGGGTGGTTCCTCACCGACGATCCCGCCGCCCCCGCCAAGTGGGCCCTGCCCGCCCAGAGCCTCGCCCCGGGCGCGTTCCTCCGCGTCTGGGCATCCGGAAAAAACCGCGCCACCGCCGGAGCCGAGCTGCACACCAATTTCACCCTCAGCAACGCCGCCGGGAAATACGCGGCCCTCGTCCGCCCCGACCTCACCGCAGCCACCGCCATCACCTACCCGGAGCAGTTCGCCGACAACAGCTACGGCCTCACCGTCCACCAGCCCGCCCGCGAAAAATACTTCACCGTGCCCGCGCCGGACGCGCTCAACTCCGACGGCCAGACCAGCGTGAAGGACGGCATCACCTTTTCCCCGGAGCCCGGCACCTTCACCGGCAGCACCTCCGTCACCCTCGCCGCCACGCCCGCCGCCGGCACCCTGCGTTACACCACCAGCGGCCGCCTCCCGGAGTTCGACTCCACCGCAGTCAGCGCCGCCGTCAGCCTCACCGCCGGCACGAACCTCCGCGCCGCCGTCATCTTCCCCGGAGAGCGCTACGGGGCCACCGCCAGCGGCGCCTACCTCAGGCTCGCCCCGGACGTGCAGGCTTTCACCTCGCCCCTGCCCGTGCTCATCGTCAGCAACCACGGGGCCGGAGCCGTCCCCGGCATCAGCGCCCGCGGGCCCAATGGCGACGGCTCGGACGTCGTTGCCGTCGCCATGCAGCCGCAGAGCCTCACCCTCCTCCAGGCCGCCGCCGGTGCCACCGCCCTCACCAGCCCCGTCGTCACCACCAGCCGCGCCGGGCTCAAGGTGCGCGGCAGCAGCTCCTTCACCTTCGCAGAGAAAAGCTACAGCCTCGACACCTGGGGCGAGCGCGATGGACGCTCGCGCGACCTTTCCCTCCTCGGCCTCCCCGCAGACTCCGGCTGGGTCATTTACGGCCCGGACCCCGCCCAGTTCGACAGCACCCTCATCCATAATTCCGTCACCTATGAGCTGGCCCGCCAGAGCGGCTTCAACGCGCCGCGCTACCGCTTCGTTGAACTCTTCCTCGACAGCGGCGGCGACCTCGACATGACCGACCACCGCGGCCTCGCCATCCTCATGGAAAAACCCAGCCGCGGAAAAGACCGCGTCGATTTCAACTACCCCGGCACCGACGGCACCACCGGCGGCTGGATGGTCAGCGTGGACCGCATGGACGCCCTGCCCGCCGGCTCCACCTTGGGCAGCCTCGTCCCGCGCCACTTCCACACCGCCGGGCCGGACGGCATCCTCCAGGCCGCAGATGACAACCCCCGCGGCTACCAGGCCATCCTCACCCCCGGCGGCACCGGCAGCGGCAGTGGCATCCTCCCGGCCAATGACGACATGCCCAATTTTTACCACTCATTCTTCAACTTCGCCACGCCCTCCGGCTGGTCCATCACCACGGCCCAGCGCTCCGTCATCCAGACCCAGTTCCGGGATTTCGACTCCGCCCTCTACGGCCCCGCCTATACCGATCCCGTTACCGGCTACTGGCCCCGCATCGATGTGGACAACTGGGTCCACCACCTCATCCTCCAGTGCTTTGTCAAAAACCAGGACGCCGTTGTCCTTAGCGGTTTCCTCTACCGCGAAAAGCCGGGAGCCCTCCTGAAATGGGCCACCGTGTGGGACTTTGACCGCGCCTTCGACAAGAACGCCACCGGCGGCAGCGGCGGCGCCGCGAGCCTCACCTGGGCCCACGACCGCCTCTACTACCGCCGCCTCGTCACAGACCCGGAGTTCATGCAGGCCTACATCGACAAATGGACCGACCTCCGCCGCGGCAGCTTCGCAAGCACGAACCTCGCCGCTCTCGTCGACACCCAGTCCGCCGCCATCACCACCACCGTCGCCGCCCGCAGCGGCCTCACCTCCTCCGCGTGGACGGCGAATCTCGCCACCATGAAGACATGGATGACCGACCGCGCCGCCGCCATGGACGCCCAGTTCACCGCACCCGCCGTCCTCAGCCACTCGGGGGGAAGTGTCCCCGCCGGATTCACCCTCGGCATCACAGCCCCATCCGGCGCCATCTGGTTCACCACGGATGGCAGTGATCCCCGCCTGCGCGGCGGCAGCGTCTCCTCCACCGCCGCCTCATTTTCCGCTGCAGTGCCCGTCACCGTGCCCACCACCTTCAAGGTCCGCGTCCTCAACGGCACCTCCTGGAGCGGCCTCACCACCGCCTCCTACTTCCCGCCCCAGGACCTCGCCACCCTCCGCCTCACGGAGATTTATTACAACCCGCCGGGCCAGGCCACCCCGTTCATCGACGGTGATGAGTTCGAGTTCATCGAGCTGAAAAACACCGGCCTCCAGGCCCTCGACGTCGGCGGCCTCGCCTTCACCTCCGGCATCACGTACACCTTCCCGCCCAACACCAGCATCCCCGCCGGTGCCATCCGCGTCCTCGTCAGAAACACCGCCGCCTTTTCCTCCCGCTTCCCCGGCTGCACCCCGGCCGGCGTCTACACGGACAAGCTGAGCAACGGCGGCGAGACCATCACCCTCTCCCAGGCCGGCGCCGTCGTCTGGTCCATCACCTATGACGACACCGCCCCCTGGCGCACCGAGGCCGACGGCTCCGGCCCCTCCCTCCAGCGCCCCGACCCCGCCGCCCCTGGCTACGACGTCATCACCTGGACCGCCGCCTCACCCGGCCCGTGCGCCGATCTCCCCCTCACCGACACAGACGGAGACGGCCTGCCCGATTTCTACGAGCCCCTCTTCGGCTTCACCACCGGCACCGCCGACGGCGCTGCTGACTCCGACAACGACGGAGCCACCAACCTCGAAGAATACCTCGCCGGGACCGATCCCCACGATCCCTCCAGCCGCCTCGTCCTCCTAACCATTCCCTCCCCCGCAGGCCAGACAGGATTTGAATTCACCGCCCTCGCGGGTAAAGCCTACACTGTGCAAACCAGCCCCGACCTCCAATCCTGGCAGACCCTCCAGCAGGTGCCCGCCAGCTCCGTCACCCGCATCGAGCAAGTCTTCGACGCCACTCCACCCTCGCGGAAATTCTATCGTGCCGTGACGCCGGCGCGTTAAAATCAGGTGCCGCGTTCCGGCAGGCACTTTCGCCTTGCGGCGGCGGCAAACTGGCGAACCATGTCCACGGAGGCTCGGCCGATGATCGACTTCAGCTGTGAGGTGGGTCAAACGCGTTGCCTCTTTTTTTTGCTCAGTTCCGCTCGGCATCAAAGTCCGGGACAAAGCTGCTGCATCGCCCGCACGAACGGCTACAGCCTCCCAACTTGGAGCGCCACCCCCGCCGCGCACCTCGTAAGGCATTTGCTTGTGATCATGACCGCTTTCGTCGAGAAACAGGAGCCAGCTCATCTTCACAAGATGCAGCTTGGACCCTGGACCGAAAACAAAAAACTTCCAACCGGCCCGCCTGCTGGTAAATCCTCCCCCGTGCCACCCAGCGCCGACCTCCCACCGACCCCTGCCGCCCCCATCGAGCACGTTCTCGATGCCCCACCGGCGCCTCCCTCCGGCATTCACCCCGCCCCCGCGCTCGCACCCGTCTTCACGGACCACATGGTGCTCCAGCGCGATCTTCCGCTCCTCTTTTGGGGCACCGCACCGGCGGGTGGCCAGGTCACCGTCAGCCTCGGCGCGTCCCGTGTGGCTGGGCTCGCGGAGGCCTCGGGAAAATGGAGCCTCACCCTCCCGGCACGCCCGGCCAGTGCGGAGCCGCAATCCGCCACCGTCTCCCTCACCGGCGGCGGCGCTGTCACCCTCAGCGACGTCCTCATCGGCGATGTCTGGCTCTGCGGCGGACAGTCAAACATGGAGTTTCGCTGCAACCAGGAGGCCACCTGGTCCGCAGAGAAATCCAGCGCCGCCCTCCCCGGTCTCCGCCTGCTCAACATGACCTGCGCCGGCCAGGGCCACCCCGTCAGTCCCTACCCCGCCTCCATCCTCGCCCGGCAAACCCCGGACACCTTCTTCGATCCCGCCGCCACCTGGACCGCCAGCACCGCCGTCACCGTCGCCCCTTTCAGCGCCGTCGCCTGGTTCTTTGGCCGGGAAATCCACCAGAGCTTCGGCGTCCCCGTCGGCCTCATTCATTGCAGCGTCGGCGGCAGCCCCGCCGAGGCCTGGATCCGGCGCGAGGCCCTCGCCGCCTCCCCCCAGTTCGCCCCCATGGTCACAGGAAACTGGCTCGCCAATCCCGCCTTCGAGCCCTGGTGCCAGACCCGCGCCCGCGCCCAGCTCGGCACCACCCCCGGCCCCTCCAGCGACCTCGGGCCCCACCATTCCTTCCAGCCTTCCTTCCTCTGGAGCGCCGGGCCCGCCCGCCTCGCTCCCTTCCCCCTTCGCGGCGTCCTCTGGTACCAGGGCGAGAGCAACGCCCTCTCCCACCTCAGCGAACCCGCCACCCCCGACCCCGCCTGGCGCGTCAAGCAACACGAAGCCCTCCTCCCCCTCCTCATCGCCGACTGGCGCGCCCAGTGGGCCCGGCCCGACCTCCCCTTCCTCATCACCCAGCTCAGCAGCATCCGCGAGACCGCCTACGCCAGCCACTTCTGGCCCGACTTCCGCGACCAGCAGCGCCGCCTCGCCGCCAGCCTCACTCACACCGCCCTCGCCGTCACCAGCGACCTCGGCCACCCCACCAACGTCCACCCGACGAACAAACACGACGTCGCCCACCGCCTCGCCGCCGCCGCCCGCCGCACCGTTTACGGCCAGACCGACGTCCTCACCTGCCCCCAGCCCGCCACCGCCACCCGCTCCGGCCCCATCGTCACCCTTACCCTCACCTGCCCCGGCCCCGCCCTCACCACCAGCGACGCCCTCCCCCCCGCCGCCTTCGAACTCGCCGGCCCCGACGGCCAGTTCCACCCCGCCACCGCCACCCTCCACGGCCCCACCATCACCCTCACCAGCCCCGCCGTCCCGACCCCGGAAAAAATCCGCCACGCCTGGCAGCCCTTCTCCCTGGGAAATGTCGTCAACTCCGCCCGCCTGCCGCTCACCACGTTTCAGGTGGATGTCGCGCCCTGATCCCGGTGCTTTTCGCACCCCGCGAAGAGGCCGTAGTCATCCTCGCCGAAAACATCCGCCCAGAGCGCGGGGGAGGGGAGGGGGAGACCAGGGGAAAGCTGAGGGCCGGGCTCATGGGCCCATCTGGCGTGGGGCGGGTGAAATTGGCAAGTGCGGTTCAGGCGTGGGGCGCGGCTGTGGGCACCAAGAGCGGGGCCTCAGGAGCGGGGCCTCAGGAGCGGGGCAACCAGAAAGTGTTCCGCACCTTCATCATCACGGTGCCCGAACCGCGTGCCGCCGCCTCCCTGGCATTGGCTCTCCTGCTCGGCGTCTGGCGGCGGCGCCGGATCGCCGGGCGGGTGGCTGCCCTGGTGCTGGCGCTGGCGCTGGCCGCCGCGCCCCAGGCGGGGGCGCAGCAGGTCTACGGCGACATCGAGGCAAGTCAGGGCGTCGTCTCGTGGACGAGTGAGGCGGGCATGGGCTACCGCGTGCAGCGCAGCCTCTCCGCCACCCCGTGCGGCCCGTGGATGGATCTGCCACAAACCTTCTACGGAACGGGTGAATGCCTGGCCTTTCCGTTGTTTGACGGAATCACGGCGCCCTCGACGCCAGCCTCGGCCACGCTGAGTGCGCCGGTGGTGGCGCGGCTGCCCGTACATGACTACAGCGTGCGGTCGCGGCGGGACGGGTCAGCCGTCATCTCCTGCTCGTCGAGTGGCCGCACGCCCGCCGGGCCGAGCACTACCGGGTGCAGGTGCAAATTGTGGGGGTCGATCCAGATTTCCACACCGTGGAGACAGTCGACGCCCTGGAGCACACCCTGAAGTCACTCCCCGCCGGAGCCACCGTGAAGGTCCGCATCGCCTCCAACAACGAAGCCGGCGACGCCACCCCCAGCCCCGAGGCCACCCACGCCGTGCCGTGAGGGGCGGAGCCGCGCCCCGCCCTGGGCTGGGGGCTCCCTGCACAAGAGTCCCCCAGCCCAACCCCGGCGGCGAACCCACCGGGCGCGGCAGCCGGAAGCACGCCACTGGGAGTGGCGGAGTCCCTCCGCCATTCAAATCAATCGCGAAGCGCAATTCCCAAAACCGCATCCCCGCCTGCGAGCCCTGCCCCTCCCGAAGTGCGCTTCGCGATCATTTCCAAATGGCGGCCAGAGGCGCGCCACTCCCATGGGAAAAATCTGAATTTTTCTGGAGCAAGCCGCCGCGAACCTGACTGGTAACAAAAAAACCCACATTTTTG
>JANOAS010000111.1:0-16166 GCA_031411255.1 bacterium | reverse complement strand
CACGGCGCTGCTGGCGCCGGTGCGGGCCTCGGGCCGGAAGGACTTCACCGCCGCGCTGGAGGACTACGCGGCCAACAAGTCCCTGGCCGTGACGCTTGTCACCAATCAACGCCTCGCATAGTCATATGCGGAAACCCTGCTGGCCACGGGGCGACGGGGGTGTAGGTTTCGCCCGGAAGTGAGGACCAAACATTTCATCCTGATGCTGTCCGCCATGGCCGCCGCCACCGGCGCGGGTCTGGTCCGGATTGCGCAGACAGCCGGGCCGGACTCCTCCAGCCTTGCTTCCCCATCGCAACCAACGAAGCGGGCTCCCGCCTTCACCGCCGCCACCCTGCCCCGGACGAGCGGCCTGCCGGTGAAGCCGCCCCGCATCAAGGCGCCGGAGCGGCGCGCGCCGAACCTCAAGGTTTCCTGGGAGGCGATGGAGAGCGACTTCGGCAACGTGCTGGAAAGGCTGGAGGCGAGACGGTGCCAGACCTGGACCACGGTGGCCGAAACGGGAGAGCGGGAAACCCTCCTCGTGATCAACAAGGCCACGCCGGCGGAAACCGCCGCGCTGACGGGCGAACTGGAAAAACGCATGAGCCTGTGCCTGCCTCCGGAAAATCGGGATGTCCGCACACGGGTGAAGGCGCGGCTGAACGACCACCTCTGGTGCGCCGGGACCAGCCGCCTGGTTCACCTCATCCATCCGGGAAATTTGGCACAGCCCGTCCGCAGCACGGTGGAGGATGTGACGGAGCTGCGGATTCAGCCCAGAAGTACCGGCACGGAGATCGACCGCATGGAAATGACCCCGGCCGGCCCCCGGACTGTTTTGACGACGGAACAGCTCGCCGCCCGCTACGGGCATCTTTTTCACGCGCGGGCGGACCTGGCCTCCGGGCGCAAGTGAATGCGCCTGCGGGCTGCGCGTAAAAAATGCGGACTGTCGTGCGTTTTTTCCAGGGACTGGCGGGGCGGGCGCGTTTCACCCCTGCAGGCGCGTCCGGACCGCTGAAAACGCGAAAGGGAGGCGCCGACCTTTGGTTGTCAGGTCGTTTCCTGGGTTGTTGGGCCTGAGTACCAGCGCCAGACGGGGCGGTGCAGTCCGGGGAGGCCCGGATCTGGGGTTACACCCGCCCTGTCTGGCGCGTGGGCCCGGCGGAGGCGTGATTCCCGCCCTGGCACCGAGAGCCGGGGTTGCCAAGCCCCCCGGCATGTGATTGCATGGGAGTCACCGCATGGCTTTTCCCACCACACGCTGGACCGTACTCGCCGGGGCGACGCTGCATGGCGACAGCCGGGCGGCAGCCGCCTTGGGCGAATTCTACGACCGCTACCGCGGGCCTGTGAGGACCTTCTTTCACGTGCGCGGGGTGAACAATGAGGAGCTGGATGATCTGGTGCAGGCGTTCTTTTTGCACGCCATGGAGAAGTCCCTGCTGCGCCGGGCGGACCGGGAGAAGGGGACGTTCCGTTCGTGGCTCTGCGGGGCGGCGGTTCATTTTTTGTCCCACCACCGCGGCCACCGGGATGCGCAGAAGCGCGGCGGCGGTCTGGAAAAGCTGAGCCTGGACGCCGCTGAGGTGGAGCTGGCCTGCAGCAGGGACGACGAGCGGGAATTTGACCGCGCCTGGGCGGTGCGGATGCTGGAGCTGGCCTTCGAGAGACTGCGGACCGAATTTGCCGACGAGCCGGACCGCTTCGCGCTGCTGCGGGAGTTCCTGCCCGGCTCCACCCGCCAGCCGACGACGGCCGAGGCGGCGCAGCGGGCTGGAATGAAGGAGTCCACCCTGCGCAGCGAGGTGAGCAGACTGCGCTCGCGCTTCCGTGACTGCCTGCGGGCGGAGGTGGCGCTGACCACGGCGACTCCGCACGAGGTGGACGAGGAGGTGTCGTGGCTGCGCGAGGTGCTTGCCGGAGCGGGGTGACACATGGAGACCTCCGGCACAGGCGATGGCGGCCACCCGCACTGCGCGGAATGCGGCGCTCTGATCCCGGACACGGCGCTGGGGGCCGTGTGCCCGGCGTGCCTGATGGGCGGGCTGTGGGATGACGAGCCCGCGCAAACGGGGGCGCTTTTTTCCATCCAGGGGCACGAGGTGGTGCGCGAGCTGGGGCGCGGCGGCATGGGCATCGTGTATCTGGCGCGGCAGCACGATCCACCGCGCGAGGTGGCGCTGAAGATGCTGCTGCCGGCGCAGGGATTGTCACCGGAAATGCGTGAGCGCTTCCGCATGGAGGCGGCCACGGTGGCGGCGCTGGACCACCCGCACATTCTGCCGGTGTATGCCACGGGCGAGCACGACGGGCTGCCGTGGTTCACGCTGAAGCTGGCCTCAGGAGGCACGCTGGCGGAGCGGGTCGGCGAGTATGCCGGGCACCCACGGGAGGCGGCGGGCTTGGTGGCGCTGATCGCTGAGGCGGTTCACTTTGCGCACCAGCGCGGGGTGCTGCACCGGGATTTGAAGCCGGGAAACGTGATGTTCGACGGCGGCGGCACGCCTTACGTGAGCGACTTCGGCCTGGCAAAATGGATCGGCGGTGAGCAGAGCGGGCGTCAGGCACTCACCACGGACGGGAGCACGATGGGCACACCGTGCTACATGTCGCCCGAGGCGGCAAAAAAAGGTGCCGGAGCCGCCACGGCGGCCAGCGATGTGTATGCACTGGGCGCGATTCTTTATGAACTGCTCGCCGGACGGCCGCCCTTCACGGCGGCTTCGACCCCGGAGTTGATGCGTTCCATTTACGAAGACCCGGCCCCGCGCTTGCCCGCCGGGGTTCCTCTGGACTTGGCCGCCGTGGCCATGAAGTGCCTGGAAAAGGAGCCCGCGCACCGCTTCGAGTCCGCCTGCGCCCTGGCGGCGGATTTGCGCTCGTGGCTGGAGGGGCGCGGAGTGCGGGCGCGCCCGGCGGGCCCTGCGGCGCGCCTCTGGCGCTGGGCGCGGCGCAGTCCGGCGCTGGCGGGCATGGCGGCGGCGCTGCTGGCGGCACTGGCCTCCGGCGTGGGGCTGCAGATCCGGGCCAATCACCACCTCCGCAACGCACTGGCCGAAAGCCTGCTCAGCCAGGCCCGGCTGACGAGCATGGGCACCAGGCAGGGCGCGCGCAGCACCGCGCTTCAATTATTGCGTGAGGCCGACGACCATGGCGCCGCCAGATCCCCCGGCCTGGCCGCCCGCCGGCGGAAGGAAATCGCGGCGGCCCTGGCCCTGCCGGAGCTTTCCCAGACAGCGGCCTGGGCCGTTCCCTCGGGTTCCTCGCACGGCGGGGAGAGTTTTTCGCCGGACTTGGAGCGCTACCTGGCCGCGACACCGGACGGCGGATTCGCCCTTTATGAGACGGCCAGCCGCACCCTCCTGAATGCCTGGCCGCCGGCGGACTCCGAACGCCAGGAACGCCGTCGCGCGCCGGCACTGCGCTTGAATCTTTCCCCGGATGAGAAACGGGCTGCGGTCGTCTTCGCAGGCGACTCCAGCACCCCAGCCCGCCTTCGCATCGTGGAGCTGGCCACCGGACGAACGCTGGGGGAATGGCCGTGTGACCATGATTCCCGCGAATGGCCGCTCTGGCTGCCGGACGGAGGTTTTCTTTTTGCCAACTCCCGCACGCCCTGCCTGAGAGCCGGGGCGGGCGGGGAGGAGGCGAGGCCGTTTCCCGACGCTGGGCGGGCCGCCAACGTCGTGCCGCTGGCGCTGCACCCGGGCGGCTTGCGCGCCGTCGCGGGGTTGAAATCAGAGAAGGCGCTGGCAGCCGTGGACCTCGCAGATGGCAGGGAAATCTGGCGCACCCCGCTGCTTGCCCTGCCGGGGCCGGTGGCGTGGTCCGAGGACGGCGTGCTCCTGGCCGCGGGCGGGCACGCTTCCGCGACCCTGCCCGATGAAGCGGGGGTGGCGCGGCCGGGATTCGGCATTGTCCTCCTCGACGCGGCCACCGGAGCGCTGCGCGGCGAGTTGCCAGGCCACACGATGCCGGTGGCCCAGCTCTGTTTTCTGCATGGCAGCCGGTCCGTGGTGTCCGTCAGTTCGGAGGAGGGCATGATCTGGCAGGAAACGAGGGGCGGCGGCTTCCACCTCCAGGCACCCGCCACCCCGCGGGCGCTGCGGGCGGACCGGAGCGGCGGGCGGCTGGCCTGGAGCCCGGCGCAGGGAGCCTTGTGCACGGCTGCGGCGATCCTCCCGTCTGGCTGGCGGTTGTGGGAGGAAAATGCGGGCGGCACCGTCACGTGCTGCGCCAGCTCCGCAGATGGGGCGCGCGTCTTCCTCGCCACCAAGCAGGACCTGCAAATCTGGGACGGTGCCACGGGCCGCCGACTGCACCGTCAAGAGTGGCCGGCCGAGTTTACAAAAAGCTGGCCGTGGTTCGTCGTCACGCCGGACGGCATGCAGATCATCATGGGGGATCAGGGCCAGCCGCTGCATGTCATTCCGGTGACAACGGCGCCGGACGGCACGCTGCGTGCGGCGCTCGGAACGCCGCAGCCGCGCGGACCGGGACGGGAGTTCTACATGATCCACGGCTTCACCGCGCAGGGCGGATGGGTGGTCTGCGATGCCCCGGCAGGGCGCACCGTGCAGCGCGGGCGCACCTATTCCATCTGGCCGGAGGGCGATCCCAGCCGCGCCCGGGTCGTCGCGAGGGACCTCGATGCCTCTGCCATGCATGTGCTGGGTGACGACGGCCGCTGGGCGCTCGCAGCGGCGCGCAATGGCACCGACTGCGGCGTATGGGACGCCCGCGACGGACGTTCGCTTGGCACGGTGGGCCTCGACGAGGCGCTCACCATGACCAAGTCGCCGGATCATCGCTTCGCCGCGCTGGCGGGACGATCCCGCATCACCCTGTGGGCGGCCGCCTCCCAGCGCCCCGCCGCGTCCTGGTCCTCGCCGCCGGGAGTCGCGGGGGGGCTGCCACAATTCAGCCCCGACAGCCAGCGGATCGCCGTGCACGACCGCAGCGGTACTGTCTTTGTCCACGACGCCGCCGGAGGCCGCCTGGTCGTGACCTTGAACGCCCCCGGCGGCTTTCCGCTGTGGGACGTCCAGTGGACCGGCGCGCAGCGGCTGATCGGCATCGGCACGGATGGCCGCGTGTGCGAGTGGGACCTCGGCAAAATAAAACAGGCCGCAGGGGAGGCCGGGCTGCGCTGGGAAAATGGGGAGACTGAGGTTCAATGAACTTTCCGGCAACCGCAGCTCCGTCAGGCCAGTGCCTTTGGTCGTGGCGCTGTGGTGCCTGGTGCGGGCCGGGATTTTGAACACTCGGAACCGGACGCAAGGAAGGAGGTGCGTGGGAAGGAATGTCTTGTGTTGTGGGCGGAACGATACGACAATCGTCCCATGCCTTATCGCCGTGCGACCGTTTTGACCTGCTGCGCTGCTGGCGGCATGGCTGCGCTCGTTTGGCGCATGGCCCTGCCCGGCTCACGCGCAGTGGAACAGTCTGCGACGGCGGCAGCCGTGCCTGGGAGCACCATCGGAAGAAGGCCCATGGCCCCCGAATCGCTGCGGAAGCTTGTACAGCAGGCGCTGGAGTTGTCCGATGCCAAACGAACCAACGCCCTCAACAAGGCGATGAGGCGCTTTGCCAGCCGGGTATCCGCGGAGGATGCAGAGTGGCTGCTGGACTTGAGAAGGCACGGCGGGGCGTTTGGCATTTCCGACGAGCAGTGGCAACAGTTCATCGAACGCTGGGCGACGGCGGAGCCGGAGAAGGCTGCGGCCTTTCTGGAAGCGCACGGACTGCTCGCGGGAGCCGATGCCGCGTCCCTCTTTAAAGCATGGGTCCGTGGCGATGCGTCTTCGGTCCTTGCATGGGTCGACGCTGGCGATGATCACCGGAAGGAATGGTGGGACAACCATCACGCCGCGTACGGCACCGCATGGGCGGCACATGACCTGGACGGCGCGCTCGCCTGGCTGGAGAGAGAGGGTGGGAATTCCTTGGACGTCTCCATCATCGAAGCGCTCCATCAGCAGCGCGGCATCCCGGGCCTTGAGGCTTGGCTGTCAGCGCACGGGGAAAACGCGACCTCCAGCGCAAGAGTCGCCGCCTCGGCCACGTTGCTGCGGGACAGTCTGAAGACCGGGGGATTGGAGGCCGCCCTTGCCTACCTCGACACCAGGCCTCAGATTGACGAACAGATCAGCGGCATCGGCATCCTGGGCACGCCGTTCATCGCTGCCGCCCCGGAGAAAGCCCTGACATGGATCGAGCGCCTCGCTTCGCAGGCTGAATTCCTGCGCTCGGCGGCGGAAATCGCCATGAGCCAGTGGGCCCGCACCGACCCCGGTGCCGCCGGCGACTGGCTCGCGGCCCATCGCACTTCACCGGCCTTCAGGGAATACGTCTGGGCCTACGCCATGAGCCTGGCCGTGGAAAACCCTGACGCCGCAAAGAAATGGGCGGCTCTGCTGCCACCAGACGCTGGCCCGGGTGGGCAATCGCTCCCTGGCAAGACTTCGCAGACTGGGGCAGTGGTTGCAGGCGGGAACCCGGCTCTCGGTGTTGGCACGCTTCAACAGCACATTGAGGCTGTTGCCGGGCTCCTTGCGGCGTGGAATCGGCGAAACCCCGCGGCGGAGACGTCCTCTTCTCCAGTCATCGCGCGGACCGCCTTTCTTAGACCTTACAACCCCGTCCTGGTCCGCGAATTCCCCGGCGCGGAGCCCTCCATCCGCATGGTGGCGCGGGGCACCTTCACGTGAATGGCGTGTCCCACCGAGCAGTGGTCACTGCCCGATCAAGTCATGATCCCTGGGCCGGACGGCACCCTTATTCCTGAGGTGGTGATCACGGCAGCAGAATGAGGCACCGGTGGAATCGCGGCCCGATGCAGCCGCCGCAGGTGATCGCATCTCCCCCGGTTGGGGCTGCGGGCTGTGGTTCTTCCAGAACCCGGGTTCCAATGAGTTGGCGGAAAGCCTATGCCCGCTACAGCGCGTCATTTGATCCGGGTGCTCGGGACATCGGAGCTTCGGACTCCCGGTGAATGAAATTTTTTGCAACAATCGCGGGCCGATTCGTGAGCAGGAGGGAAGCCACCCACTGCCTGCCATGAAATCTTCATTCCTCCTCATCCCTCTCCTGCTGCCCTCAGCACTCTCCGCGCAGACCATCACCGTGTTCACCAATCGCGCCGCTTTCGAGGCGGCCATCGGTGGCTCGTTCTATGTGGATGATTTTTCCCTCGCGCCTCCGCTACTCGGCGTGACCACAACCGTCGGCTCCTTGGACGGCGCGAAGTGGTTCGACCTCGTGAACAATCCCGCCACGCCCACGACGGTATGGGACACGTCCTTTGGCAGCACTGCGTGGGGCGGGACGTGGGATCCCACGCCCGCCGGCCCCGGTGGCGGCGTTGCGTTTGAGGTGGATTTCGGCGGCGGAAACATCGTCACCGTGCCGGGCATCGTCGCGGGAAATTCCCCGGCGAATGTGTTCTTCGGATTCACGGCGAGTTCACCTTTTCTTTCCGTGCGTGTAAAAGCGGCGGGCGCCACGCAGGAGACGCACACCCTCGACGACATGACCTTCCAAGGCCCGGCGGGCGCGTTCGGCATTCTTAATTTCATCCAGCCGGGCGCAGGCGCGTGGGACACGGCCGCGCACTGGGACGCGGCAACAACGCCGGGCCTGCTCGCGCGCGTGACCATCGCGCCCACGGGCGGCACGACCGCCAGCGGGCCGACGGTGGCGACGACGGTGCAGTCTCTCACGCTCGGCAGTGCGACAAGTGCATCGCGGCTGGATTTGCAAAATGGCGTGACGCTAACGGTGAATGCCGGTGCGCTCGTGCGCACGGGCTCCACGCTCGGCGGCGCGGGGCGGCTCATCGGTCCGGTGGCGATGGCGGCGGGCAGCACGCTCACGGTCGCGGACGGGCTGACGCTCCAGGCCGGGGCGGCGACAGCGGTCGGCTTTTCCACCACGGGCACCATCACCGTGGGCACGGGCACGCTCATTCTCGAAGACACCGGCGCGACACCGCTTGGCACGCTCACGACGGTCGCGGGCGGAACGCTCACGGCGCTCGGCGGCACGGCGCAGATTGGCTCGGGTGACACGCTGCGGGGGCATGGCTTGCTCACGGGCGCGTTCGAACTGCTGAGCGGTGGCACGCTCCGTGCGCAAAATGGATCGCTCCAGGTCGAGCAACTCAACGCAGTCGCAGGAACAGCCACCGTGGATGACGGCCGCATGCTCAGCATCGGAGGGACGAACGCCCTTGCCTTCGCCACGGTCAGCGTCGGCACGGGCGGCACGCTCTCCACCACCGGACGGTTGCAATTACTCGGAAGTGCGACGCTCGGCGCAGGGGCGACCATCAGCGGCACCTCCGGCCTGGACATTGCCGGCCCCATCAGCCACGCCGGTTCGCAGATTTTCAATGCAGGCAGCGCAGATCTGACGGTCTTCGACATCAGCTTCACTCCTGATGCCGCCGACACCCTGACCGGCGGCCGACTGGTGCTCGAGGGCCGTTCGTCGGCACTGCTTTTCAGTTCGGATGCGGTGCTCGGAACTGCGGGGAATCAGATTCTGCTGAAAGGCGGACAGCTTTTTCCCCAAGCGAATTTTACCGTCCCGTCCACGCGCAACATTGAGGTGACGGCGCAGAACGGCTCGATCATTGCACTCGCAGGCCGGAACGTCACCCTTGAAGGAAACATCAGCGGCGCGGGCCGGTTCCTCGTCACGGGCAGCGGCAACGGCACCGTGCGATTGACGGGCAACAACACCCAGGCCGGCGGCACAGACATCGCCGGTGCGACCCTGGAAATCTCCAGCGACGCGAATCTCGGCGGGCCCAATGGCGTGCTGCTCATCGGCCGCGAGAATGGATTCACCGATATTCCCGGCAAACTGCGGGCGCTGGGGAACCTCAACATTCCTGCCACGCGCAGCACGACGTTTCGTCTCACGACGGTGGACACCAACGGATTCAACGTGACGTTCAATCAGCCGGTGAGCGGCCATGACCTGACCAAGCAGGGCGGGGGTGTGCTGCGTTTCAATACGGCCAACCCTTTTAACTCCGGAGTAAACAGTATCGACATCGAGGAAGGAACCATCCGGCTCGGCATCAACGAAGCGCTCGGGCTGCCGCGGGTCACGCTGTTCGACACAACGCTCGATTTGAATGGATTCGCGCAAACCCTCGCATCCCTCAGCGGCACCGGCGCCGTGCAGCTGGGCAACGGTGGAACCCTCACTTTCGCCGGAGGGTCCACCCTGGATGCGGTGATTTCGGGAACGGGAAGTGTGAACTTCGGCAAGGCAGGCTCCGGTGCCGATGCGTATCGCGTGCTCGGCGAAAACACGTTTACTGGAACGGTGACGATCACGCAGGGAAATCGCGTCACGATGAAAACCACTGCGGCCTTTGGCGCAGCCGGAAACTCAGTGCTGCTGGACGATGGCGGCATCGAGGCCGATTCGCAGGCATCGGAACCGGTCGTCATCTCCACGGCATTTCCGATGACGATCGGCGCGGGCGGCGCGGTTTTCGGCGCGAATGGCCAGTCGCTCATCATCGAGGCGCTGCTGGCGGGAAATGTCCCCATCGGCGTGCGCGGCGGCGACGACGGCTACGAAGTGCGCTTCGCCCATGCGGCAAATACATTTACCAGTAACCTAACTATCGGGAGCAACGACTTCGGGAGCGGCGTGCTCGGCATTGTGGCCGATGGCTCGCTGGGCAATGCCGCGAATGTGATCACGCTGGGCTACCGGTTCTTTGACGGAGAAAGCACCCGCACCGGCACAGGCACGCTGCGGGCGTTTGCAGACATCGTTTTCCCGGCGAGCCGCGCGCTGCGCCTGAACGGCGACGAGAACCAGGGTGATGGCGGCATCTTTGACACCAATGGCTTCAACATTACCGTGACCGCCCCCATCAGCCAGGTCACCGTCGCAACGCCCCTGCGAAAAACTGGCGCGGGAACGCTCACCCTGAATGGAGCGAACACCTACACGGGCACCACCGAAGTCGCGGCGGGCACTCTCGCGGTGAACGGGTCTTGTATTGGCGAGACTCAGGTGCAGTCCAGTGGCACACTCTCCGGCACCGGCACGGTCGGAAAGGTGAGTGTTTTTTCCGGCGGCGCGCTGGCCCCTGGCAGCAGTCCCGGCACCCTGCATACCGGCGATGTGACGTTTGAGAGCGGCTCCACTTTCGCACTCGAGTTTGCCTCACCGGCGCTGGGCGATCAGCTCGCCGTCACCGGCAGCGTCACCATCAATGCGGCGGAGATCGCCCCCATCGCCGGCTACACCATCACGGGCCCCGACACTTTCGCCGTCATCGCCAACGACGGCACCGACCCCGTCGTCATCAGCGACTTTTTCACCTCCGGCGGCATTCCGCTCACGGAAGGCGCGAGCTTTGTTTCCGGCGGTGCGACTTGGAAGATCAGCTACACCGGCGGGGACGGCAACGATGTGACCCTCACCGCCACACCGGCAGCCACTGCACAGGGCCTCACGCTGGTGTCCGCCAGCATCAGCGATCCCGCCGGGGGCGGAAGCGGGAAGCGCCTCCAGGGCAGCGTCACCGGCCAGCCCGGGGCCGCAGTCCGGCTGCAACGATCAACCGACCTGTTCAACTGGACAGCACTCTCCACATTCTCCCTCGATGGCCTGGGAGCCGCCTCATTCGACGTCACCGATGCGCCCGCCGCCGACCGGACCTTCTACCGGCTGATTACCCCGTAAGTCCGGGAAAAAGGCGGGCCTGAGGTGCAAAAATGCCGGGGCTGAAAGTTTTTTTGCAACAACGTCCTTGGGATTCGTGAGCAGGAGGGGTAAACCACCTTTCCGCCATGAAACCATCACGCATCCACCTCTTCATCCTGCCAGTCCTCGCCCTGACGACCCGCTCCGCGTCTGCTTTTTCCAGGACGTGGGACGGCTCCAGCAGCAATCTCTGGGGCACGGCAGCCAACTGGACCGGTGGGATCGCCGCCGCGTCAGGGGATGATCTCACCTTTCCCACGGGAGCGGGCAATCTGGCGATGAGCAACAACCTCGCCATCGGGACGAGCTTCACGAGGCTCAGTTTCACCGGGGCCGGCTACAGCCTCTCAGGAAGTGGGCTCACGCTGAATGACCCGACGGCCACGTCAGCCTCCATTGCGGTCACTGCCGGCACGACGACGATCCAGCTTCCCGTGACCCTCGGCGAATCCTGCTTCATGTCCGCCAGTGCGGGCACTACGCTGGCCTTTGGCACCAGCTCCAGCATCACCCATGCGGCAAATACCCTCACGCTCAGTGGTGCGGGAAATTTCACCCTTGCCGGCTCCTCCGGCGGCACGGGAGGTGTGAACATCACGTCCAGCGGTTCGGTCGCGATCAATTCCATCCAGAACCAGAGCGGGACCTACAGCTTCACCGGCACCGGAGCCTACACGGTGAATGCCCGCATCTCCGGTGGCATCACCGTGGGGACCGGAGCGACCCTGGGCGGCACGTCCGGGCGGACGTTTGGGAACTGCGTGATGAACGGCAGTCTCGACCCCGGCGGCACCGGGAGCACGAAGTTTTCGGTGGACGGGGATCTGACGTTGAATTCGGACGGCGTGGGTGAAGAGGTCCGTTTCGACCTCAACGGCACAAACGCCGGCACGACCTACGATCAGGTGATCGTGGGCGGTGCAATGACAACAGACACTACTCGCATTGTCCTCCGGCCCAGCGTGGCCTTTCCGCTGGGCACGACGTTTGTGCTTTTTAATAAAACAAGCGCTGGAGCCATCACGCACACCACGTCGTTCTTCAATTCCGCAGGCGGAGTCATTGGAGAGGGCAGCCAGCAGACCGTGGGGGTGAATCGGTTCCAATTCAGCTATGCGGGCGGAGATGGAAATGATTTCACCGCCACGGTGGTGGCCGCCCCGCTGGGCACGACGATCACCTGGGATGGTGGGGACGCGAATGATCTGCTCTGGGGCAGCGCGGCCAACTGGAGCGCGGACACGCTGCCCACGGCCGGCCAGGTGCTGAACTTTGGCGGCACCGCCACGGCGGATGTCGCCACCATCAACGACCTCGGCGGAAATTTCGGCCGCATCACTTTCACCGGCACGGCGGGCGGCTTCTCCATCGCCCCTCAGACGCTGACGAATTTCGACCTCACCCTGACCGATGGCATCCAGGCCAGCCACAGTGGCGCGACGTGCTCGGTGAACAACGATCTCATCCTCGCGGCCAGCCAGACGTTTTCCCTCACCGGAGCGGCGAACCTGACCATCGGCAGCGGCACCAACACCCAGTTCAACGGGTTCGACCTGACAGCCCACTGCGCCCCATCCTCCGGCACGCCGCAGTTGAATTTGGACTCCGGACTTTCCGGCACCGGCAGCCTCATCAAAACAGGGCCGGGCCGGGTTTCCGTGGGCGGTGTGGGCACTTCCAGCAACAGCTACACCGGCACCACCACGGTGCAGGAGGGCGAACTGCGCCTGACCCGCAGCACCATCACGGCCCCGGCCAACTGCATCCCCGGCGCGCTCACCATCGGCGGAGGAGCGAACCCGGCCAGCCTCACCAGCTCACAGTCGGAAAAGATCGCCGACACGGCCACTGTGACAGTGAATGCGAACGGAAGCTTCCTTCCCGGCGCGGCGGAAACCATCGGCGGCCTCGTGCTCAATGGCGGCACCGTGGACAGCGGGGCAAACGTTCTCACCGTGGATGGCAGCCTGACAGCGAATCAGGACGCGACCATTGCCTCGCCCCTCCAGGTGAAGACGCCGGTGCGCGACTGGACAGTGGCGGCGGCGAAGACGCTGACGTTGTCCGGCCCGCTCAGCTACTCACCACTGACCTCCGGATTCTCCGTAAACAAAAAGGGCACCGGCATCCTGGTCGTCTCCGGCATTTCCGCCGTCACTACTTTCAGTGTGGATGCCGGCACGCTGCAGTTGGAGAACAACAGCGCCACGGAAACCATCGGCGTGCAGCTCAATGGGGGCACGCTCGGCGGCAGCGGGCGCGCCATTCGCATCACGTCGGCTGCGCCCGGCGGCACTCTCAGCCCCGCGACAGGCACGGGCACCGGCATTCTGGAAACGACCAGGCTCACGCTGAACTCGGCGACCACCGTGGTCATGGATCTCAACGGCACCACCGCCGGCAGCGGGCACGATCAACTGGACGTCGCTGCCACCGCCGTGGATCCCAGCGGCGCGGTGGCTCTCGCCAGTGCGCAGCTCCAACTGCGCGAGGCCTCCATCGCCCCGGTCGGCAGCACCTACACGATCCTGAGGAACGATGGGACGGATGCGATCAGCGGCACGTTCAGCGGCCTCGCGCAGGGCGCCATCTTCACTTCTTCCCTCAACCGCTACAGCATCAGCTACACTGGCGGCACGGGCAACGACGTGGTGCTCACGGTGGTCGCGCCTGCGTCCAGCGGCACCGCGCGCGTCTGGGACGGCGGCGGCGGTGCGGACACGAACTGGATGACCGCCGCCAACTGGACCGGCGACGTGGTTCCCGGCCCTGGCGACAGTCTGGAATTTCCCGCCGCCCACACCGCCAGCATCAACAATTTCCCGGCGGGCGTGACCTTTGGCTCCATCAGTTTCACCGGCGTGCCTTCTCTTAATACGACCCGCAGCATTTCCGGCAACGCTCTGCAACTGGCGGGCAACATCAGCTCGTCGCTGAATGACTTCGCGGCATCGCAGGTGAACATTTCCACTCCGCTGACGCTGCTCAGCGCCGCCACCATCAGCAATACCGGCCAGCGGCAGTTGCGGTTCCTCGCCGCGATGACGACCACCGTTTCCCCTCTGCGCTTCGCGGGCGACGGCTCGGCCAGCCAGAGGAGCATTACCTTCGCCAGTGCCGGTCTCATTGGCGGGCCTGCGCGGGTGATCGTGGAGGCCAATGCTGCGACGAGTCTGGGCTTTTCCACAACGCACACGTATGGCGGCGGATCGGAAGTGAAGTTCGGCCTGCTCAGCGGCAGCGCATCCACCCTGTATCCGAATGGCCTCACCGTCGGCGATGGAGTGAACGCCGCGACCGCCTCCGCCGGAAATACGACGGGCTCCATTCCCTCGGCCATCGTCATCAATGCCAGAGGGACGCTGTCGGCCAACAGCATCAACTCGACGAGCATCACCATGAACGGGACCCTGGCCAATCCGGCCACGCTCACCGCATCCAATGTGACGCTGACCGGCGGGTTCACCGCTGACACCGGCGATACGGTCAACATCACCTCGCTCACCGCTCCGACGTTTACGCAGAATGGAGGCACGGTGGCCATCCCGGGCAGCATCACCATCGCTGGAACGGCACGGCTCCAGTCCGGCGCACTCGCCATCAATGGCACCAGCAGCGCGGGCGCCTTGCAGGTGGATGCAGGCTCGCTGACGCAGACGGGATTTCTCACCGTGGCGACAGACGTGGCAGTGAATGGCGGCACGCTAACAGGTGACGGCATCGGCTTCACCGGAGCGGGCAGTCATGCGTTTTCCGTCGCTACGACCGCTGCGTTGCAGGCGCTGGGCGATGCCGCCTTCGACGATGTAATAGCAAAGAATGGCACCGGCGTGCTCAGTGTTTCCTCCACCCTCCAGGCGCTCTCCGTGAGCGCGAACGGCGGCACCTTCCAGGCCGATGCGGCCAATGGCAATCTCACCACCGGCCAGGCCACAGCGGTCACGCTCAATGGCGGCCACCTGCGCGGCGCAGGCACGCTGGGCGACCTCACGGCCACGGCCACTGCGGGCAGCCAGGTCAGCCCGGGAGCCAGTCCGGGGCGTATCACCACGTCCGGCATTATCGTAGGCGCGGGACAGAGTGCGCAGTTCAACTTTGAAGTGAACGCCGTGATTCCTGGCACGGGCTTCGACCAGATCACCGTCGCCGGAGCATCACCGGAAGTGACTCTCGCCCCCGGCAACAACGCCACGCTCGTGCTCGGCTTTGCGCCCACATTCACCGCTCCCATCGGCACGGAAATGCGGCTCATCGACAACCAGGGCGCGAACCCCATCAGCGGCACCTTTGCGGGCAAGCCCGAGGGATTTGTCGAGACGGTTTCCGGCACCTCGGTCCGCTACAGTTATGTGGGCGGGACGGGGAATGATTTCACTATCACCCTGCTCAGCGCTCCGCCTGCGGGCGAATTCCGCGTCTGGGACGGCGGCGGCGCAGATGCCAACTGGCTGACGCCCGCGAACTGGGCTGGCGATACCATACCGGTGCCGGGTGATGCGCTGCGCTTCCCGAACGGCGCTGCCCAAACGACCAACGCCAACAACTTCCCCGTCGGCACCGCTTTCAACGGCCTGAAGATCGAGGCCAACTACACGCTCAACGGCAACACCATCCTGCTGACCGGCAACGTGGACGCCCAGCCGCCCGGCGCGGCCACCGTGGCGGTCGGCCTGCGCCTGGCAGACGCCCGCGCGGTCATCCTCAGCGGCGGCGGCAGTCTCACCCGCAGCGGCATCACGGAACTCGGGGATGCCGCCACCCTCACCCTGCGCAACAACGCCAGCGGCGAAATGAACATCACAGGGCGCATCCAGCCCGTCGCTGGAGGTGCCGCGGATGGCGGCGTCATCATGGACGGCAGCGGCGCAGGACTCGTGAAGTTCAACGTTCCCACCGGCAACACCTACACCGGCGAGACGTGGGTGAAGCGCGGCGTGGTGGAGCTGACCGCAAATGTTGCCAACGAAGTGCCCGCGAATCTGCGCATCGGCGGCGCGGGTTTCACCGCCAGCGTGGACAACCCCGCCGGCGCCACCAACGGCCGCATCAGCAATGGCGCAGACCTCATTCTGGAAGTTGGCGGCACCCACATTCTCCCCGGAGCCTCTCCAGTAGAACGCATCACCCGGCTCATCATGCGCGGCGGCTCACTTGTGCAGCTCGCAGGCGGCCAGCTCATCGTGCTCGACAGCATCAACGCCGAGGGGGGAGTCGCCTCCACCATCACCACCCCGGTCTTCTTCGACCGCGATCCACTCAACACGAACGACATCGACGTGATCGTGGTCGAAGCCGGATCCAGTTTGACCCTGGCTGCAACCTCCGGATTTTTCAACGGGACGCCCAATCCCAAACTGCGCAAGGACGGCCCCGGAGCCCTCATTCTCCAGACCGTGCTCAGTGCCCCGGAACTCGACTGCTGGGCAGGCACCGTGGTCCTC
>JANOAS010000110.1:0-25040 GCA_031411255.1 bacterium | reverse complement strand
CGGGCCGCTTACCTCCCCCTGCGCCCCGCCCGGGCTGCTGGAGCCAAAGCTGAACAGGTGCCCCCAGAGCGTGCCCACGACATCCACCGAGGCCCAGCCCTCAAACGTGACCTGGTTGAGCGGCGAGATGAGACCGTTTGGCAGATCCACATAGGGCGCAATTTCCTGCGGGCCGCCCGGCAGTCGGATGCCGCTTCCGGTGCTTCGGGCACCCGCGCCACGGATGACTCCATCCGCACCGCCGATACTATCCCGCAGCACTGTGCCCGCCGGCGCGGCTGCCGCAGATTCCTCAAAGCTCCAGCGGTGCACCAATTCCACCGGTGCCAGCCGGCCGGTCACGCTGGCCCCCACGAGTGTGGGCTCCGCCACTGTGGCCAGCACCACCAGCGTCGCCGTGACCGGTGCCCCCTGCCTGACCATGCCGAGTGAGGCCACGAAATCCCTCCCCGAAACGACAGCCGAGCCCTGGCTGCTGGCGGCGGAGATGAAGACAAGGCCCGGCGGGATGGGCGCGCGCAGTTCCACCCCGATGGCCGGGGTTGGCGATTCATTAGTCACCGTGAAGGTGTAGGTCACCCGGCATCCCGCCAGCGGCGCGACCGGGTTCGTCGAGATGGCCAGGCGAAGATCCGGCAGCGGCGCAGGGTCCGTCACCGTCAGCGAGGCGAAGGCCTCAGCCCCCAGCACTCCGGCACCTGAAGCACCCGCCGCCACCGCACGCAACTCCGCCACCCCGGCCTGCCCGGGACGCAGCCGCACCTGCCAGGCTGCCACCTCCCCGGCGGCCAGCGTCCGCGCCGGGATCTCGACCACCCTGCCCGTCAGCACAGCCCCGCCGGTGGCGGAAATGAAGGTCGCTCCCGCAGGCAGCGTGGCCGAAAGGATGGTGCCGGGAGCCGGTGCCGTCCCGGCATTCTCCACCGCCACATCAAACACCGCCTCGTCACCCACGGTCACCTCCGTCTGCGTGGTGCGCACCGTGACCACCAGGGGCACGACCGCGCCAATGCTGAACTCCGCGCTCGAAACGTTGTCCGCCGGAGCCTCCTCAAAAGTGGAGGCCGAGACGCGCGCCGTGTTCGTGTAAACACCAGCCGTCGCCCCCTGCAGCAGGAGGGTCACCTCACGGCTCTCGCCATAGGCCAGAGTGCCCAGCCGCAGCGTCACCGTGCTGCCACCAGTCTCACCCGGACCCGTGCCGCCGGCACTGCCCGCGAGCAACAGACCAGGCGGGATGGTCTCCGTCACCACCACTGCCGGAGCAGGACGCAGCCCGGCATTTTTCACCGTCAGCGTGCAGAGCACTGGCTGCCCCGGGAGCACGGCGGCAGGGGAAAACGCCTGCGTCAGCACGAGGTCGGTGCCGCTGGCGCAGTCATCGGACAAACTCACGGGCGAGACGACCGCACTCACGCCAGTGCTGTCATTGAAGTTGCTGTTCCCACCGATGCCCACGGAAAAATCCACCGTCTCCCCCATGGTCAGCGTGACAGTGACGTCGAAAGGCTTCGGCTGGCGGTAGCCGTCCACATAGTCGGCGAACAGCGTCGTCCCCAGCTCGCCATTTTTCAGCACCGCCACGTCCGTTCCATTCGGAGAGACATCGACTCCCTGAAAGCGTCCCTGCACACGGTAAACCCCGGCCACGGGAGCGGTCCAGCGCAGTACCGCATTCCTCCCATCGTAGCTCGGGTCAAGATTCAGCAAGTCAGGCGGCTGGCCAATGCTGGCGTAGCCGATTTCGTAGTCCCGCAAATTGTGGACAATGTGTGGGCCGCCACCAGTGCCACTCCAGAGTTCATATTCCCCACCCGCACCGGGCTCACTGTGCTGGAGACTGGTGATGAAAGGCGTGCCGCGGGTGCTGCTCAACCCGTAGGCCCACACGCCGGCCGGATTCGCCGTCACCGTAAAGTCGGACAGCGCATCCATGGGCTGGAGCGCCCCATACGGGAAGGCAGCCTGGGCAGCCACGCGGTTCGCTCCCAGCACGCCCTGGTAAACCCGGAGCAGCGCGATGTCACCGTCGGCGAATTCATCGCTGCCCGTGCCGCCGGCATTCGGCGCGAAGAAAGTCAGCCGGTGCGCGGAGGAGATGACCGCCGCCGCGGGCGCGGATTCACTCTGCAGGACCCCGTCCAGGTAGACGACAGCGGCACTTCCCGAAACGGTGAGCACCACGTGGTGGAACACACCCTCCGCAGCCACCGCAGCACCCTCCGTCGCCGCGCCGAGCTGCGTGTGACCCGCCGCATTCAGAGAAAGCCCATCCGCCCCCGAGCGGTCGGAGGCATCCACCAGCCGCCGCACCTGACCCGCGCCACCGGCAAACCGGAAGAGCATTTCCACCGAGTAATTGTCATCCGGCACCAGCCCCGCAGTGGCCAGCGAGAGCCCCGCAGTCTCGCCCGCAGTCCGGTTCCCATGCCAATGGTAAACCCGGCGGCTCTCCCCTGCCACGACCGCATCGATGAATCCGTCCGCAGTCAGCGGATCGATGGCGGCGAGCGGCGGCGCGGCCTGCTCGCAGGCGGCCAGCGTGTCTGCGAAACGGTAGGTCGCCACCAGCAGCGCCGTGCCCGCCGGCACGATGTCGATCATCGCCGTGGATTCGTTGTCCCCCGGCGCGGGATCCTGCTCCGCTGCCACCACGGTGACCCGGTGGCTCACTCCGCCCAGCAGCTCGGCGCTCAGTGTCAGATCCAGTGCTGCCGTTTCTCCCGGGGCCAGGCTGCCCAGCACTGCAGTGATGATGCCGCCCGCCTGCGCAACGGAGCCGCGATCCGTCACCGCCGAGCCAAAGCCCAGTCCCGCAGGCAGGGCATCGCGCACGGTCACCGCATTGGCCACGCCCGGACCACGGTTCGTCACCGTGATGCGGATGGCCGCCGCGCTGCCCACGGCCACGGTTTCGGGAGCACTCTGCGTGATCGAGATGTCCGCCGGCCGGTCATCCGAGAGCAGCCAGATCACAGCATTTTTGAAAAGCTTCCGCCGCTCCTCGACCCCGGCCGGAGTGGCGACCTGCGTGTAGATCAGTTCGTTTTGAGTGACACTTTTCCGGCGGGTCACCGGATCGCGAAAGGCGACCAGGCTGTCCGCACCGCTGGATTTTGCCAGCACCCACTCCCCTGGCATCCCCGTCGCCGTGGTGTCGTCCGGATCGTAGCTGTAGCTGGAGTTCCCCACCGTACCGAACATGCCGTTGGTAACCGGGTGCCCGGCATTCACGATGCTCTGCCCGCCGCTGCCGATGTTCGCGGCAGTCGGCTTCAGGTGCACCAGGTTCGTCCAGCGCGACGCGTGCGGCTCGCTGAGCGCGGAGGTCGTCACGTAGGCGAGGTCATCCCCGATGAAAAAGAGGGGCCGGCCGGAGTCTGCCACGGACTGGAGCACGTCGATCAACGGAGGACGCACCCCGAAGGCCGCATAGCTCAGATCATCCCAAATGACGAGCCGGAATGGCGCCAGCGCGGCGGCTGTCAGACCCTCGTCATCGAAAACCTGCGTGCTCATCCCCAGTTCGACGAGGTATTCCTGGAGCTTGGGAATTTCCGCGTCCTCAAGATTTCTGATGATCGCGACAGAGGCGGAAGGGTCGCTGCCAAGCAGCCGGAGCGCAGCGTGGTTGTCGGAGTCCACTGGATCATTGTCCGCAGAATGGGCAGTGGCCACGACCGTGAGTGGGCGGGCCGCAGTGACGATGGCTGTGATTTCCACGACCCCACCAGCGCCACTGGCGAACGAGGGAAACGATGCGGTGACCGTGCCCGCCGCGTGAGTAGCCCCGCCCGTGGCGGAAACGAAGGTCATGCCCTCCGGCAAAGTGGCCCGCGCGAGCACTGCGGTGGCAGCGTCAGGGCCGGCATTGTTCAGGGTGAGAGTCAGGGTCACATTCGTGCCCACTGGCACGGAAGGGGCAGAGGAGGAAAGCACAGCGGAAAGGTCCGCCGTGGTCGTGGGTGCCGGCAGCACCGTGACGCTGGCCGTGGAGGCGGCGCCGTTCGCATCCGCGCTGTCGCTGGTGGCAGTGGCGAGGTTCACGGAGTCACCAGCGAACGCCGGCTCGACAGTGATGTCGACGCTCCGGCTGGCTCCGCTGGCCAGGGTGCCGAGGAGAAAAGCCGCCTGCCCGCCACCCAGCGAAGCCGGTGCGGGTGCGGCCCCAGCCCAGAGGCTGCCGCCCGGGAGCCGGTCCACGAGAGTGACGTTTGCGGCGGCGGACGGACCATTGTTCGTCACCGTGACGTGCCACACCGCCGGCTGGCCCACGCGGGCCGAACTCGGGGCGCTCTGCGTCACGGAGAGGTCGGAGACTACCGGCGGAGCCAGCGTGGCCGCCACCAGGACACTTGCCTCATTGTTGGCATAGTCCGGATCACGCTGCGCACCGAGCACGCGGGCGTGCGCCGGAGCCGACCCGGCACTGTCAGGCCGCACGACGAGCGTGGCCACCGTATTCGCCCCGCCTGCGGTGTCCGGCAGAGGGATGCGCACCAGCCCGTCCACCACATCCAGCGCGGCGGGCGTTGAGGAAACAAACTCCACACTTTCCGGCAGCTGGATTTCCACGACCAGTCCGCCCGCCGTGTCCGGGCCGGCATTGGCCGCCGTCAGCGTGATCGTCTGGGTGCCCCCCAGCACTGCCCCCGCCGGGGAGATGCCGGCCACAAGCGAAAGGTCCGCGCTCAGTGGCGAGGGCGCATTCACATGCACCCGGGCGGAGCCGCTGTTGTTTTCGGGATGGATGTCGGGAACGCTGCTGCCCACGGAAGCCGCGCTCTGGTAAACCCCGGCTGCGGTCGCCTTTGTCTGCACCCACACTGTCGCGAGACCGCCAGCCGCCATCGTGCCAAGGTTCGCCGTCACGCTCAAACCAGCGGTGGTCGCCGTGCCAAAACTCGAGGACGCCCGCTCCGGGGCCAGCCCCGCGGGCAGGTCCTGCGTGAGCACCACATCGGGCGCGGCCGCCGGACCGTGGTTTTCCACCGTCAGCGTCCAGGTGAATTCATCTCCCGTCAGGACCGGGTCTGCGGGTCCCGCCATGGTCACGGAGAGGTCCGCCAGCGGCGATGTCCTCGTGACCGGAACGGCCCACACCCTGGTGCGCACACCGCCGGCGGCATCCGTGGCGATCACGGCCATCTCGCGCAGACCACGCTGGCTCAGGGATGCCTGGAAATTAAAGGAACCACCAGTACCGGCATCCACGCCATCCACAGTCCAGCGCAGATCCACCGCAGAGCCCTCCGGATCAGTCGCGGTGATGGAAAAAGCCAGCGTCCCGCCCACCTCCACCTCAGCCGCTGCTTGCGCCGGGATGGCAGCTGAAAGGACCGGCGGCAGATTTGTGCCCGAAATTTCCAGCGGCGCATACGCCACCACCGAACGGTCGCCATCATTCGTCACGCGCACAGCGGCCAGGCCTTTGCGCGCTGCGGGCAGGACCACGGAGGGCGAGGCCCCGCTCGCGTCGTCAAACTCCCCGTCTTCATCCAGGTCCCACTCAAAAGTCCTGCCCCTGCCATGGGCATCCGTCGCGGTGGCAGAGAAGGCCACGGCAGCGCCCGCCGTGCCCGTGAACGGCCCGCCGATGCTGACCACCGGATCGTCCCGGTCGATGGATGGCAGCGCGAGCAGTGCGGCGATGACCGGGCTCATTTCCGCGGCCAGCTGTGTGTAGCCCGCAGGGGCCGCCGCCGAAGACGCGGACTTCGCATCCAGCGCGGCCAGCCAGGCAGACTTGGAAACATTCAGATCCTGGCTCGCATAGGCAGCCGCAGCGGCATCCATGTCCGCCATGCTGAACCCAAGGCTGGCGAGGTATTGCTTTTCATCCTCCGTGAAGCCGTTCAACCGCAGCCGGGACTGCAGGAGCCGGCGGCTGGCCAGCGCCGCGTCAAAGTCAATCGAGCTGGACTCCGTGGCCACCTTCATCGCAGCCCAGACCGGCTGATTTGCCGTGATCTCCGCCGCCAGCAGCCTGGCATAGTGCGCGATCTCCCGGGCATGCGTCAGCGCCCAGCGACCACTCTGCGCGTCCCTTGCGCCCTGGTATTTTTCCAGACTCGCCAGCAGCGCCGCTTCCAGCCGGGACTCCCGTTGCAGCGCATTTGCGAAGGCTCCTGCCGAGGCAAAAAGAGGCTCCGCATCCGCCTCGCCCGCAGCCGCTCCCGGGGCCAGCACCACCGCCATGGCAAAGTCCGCATCCGGCGGGTCCGCCACCAGCCCCAGCCCCTGCTTCATTTTGTTCTGCAGGGCATTCCGCGCCGCCGTGAAGCCCAGCTTGAATGGCTTGTCGTCATCCGGCGGCTTTTTGAACTCCTTTTTGATCGCGTTGAACACGTCCTTCACGGTCGATTTCACCCCATCCTCGGAAATCTTGTCGAAGGCGATTTCGATCACCCGGAAGGCCGCGTTCAGCATCACGGCGGACTTGAACTCCGCATTCCCCGCCGCCTTCATCGCCCCGATGCCAGGATTCGGCAACAGAGGCGCCCCCACCGGCACCGCCACCGTGATGGCCGGCGCCTGCCCCTGCCCGCCGAGGTAAAGGTCGAAATTCGGCTCGAAATAGCCGTTCTGGTGCTCATCCACGACCAGATCATACTCCCCCGACATCAAAAGCCCCTGAGGCGCAGTCGAAGCAATCTGCTGCTCAAAAAATCCCCCGCCACCCACGCCCAGCACTGTATTCGGCGCCCCGTTCACATCCTCCAAAAACAGGTGCAGATTCGCCCCCGGATTTCCGTGGTAGTAGCCGTGCGGCACGATGTAGACATCCGATGCCGGCTGCACAAAATCTGCGACCACCGTGCCCACCACCGATCCCGCCGGCTTGGCGTCCCGCCGTCCGTAGTACGTCACATTTCCCGAAATGGTGATGATGGCGTTCCCCCCATAGCCAGCCTGGTCGGTTCCGGAGGAATCGAAAAAAACCTGGCTGTGATTCTGGGCCGGAAGGGAACTGGCCAGACAAAGAAGAACCGTGCTTTTGAGGAATAGTGCGAGTTTCATGGGGCATCAGGGCGGCATGCCCTCGTCCCATGATTTTCGCAAAAGCCGTGAACGGCATTACGGCATTTTTACCCAGACCAGCAGATTTTCTTCACCACGCTACTGTCAAGCGACCTGAATCAGGGCACAACCGCTGCCACCGCAGGGGAAACACGCTGCATCGAAAAGCTGGATTCCCCTGCCGCAGTCGAGCCCCTGAACAGGGAATCGCTGCGGCGGGGAGATCAATTCACCCTCCGGATTATGGCAGGAGGACGACCTTCAGGCGCAGGTATTTGAACGTTGAGTCGCCGAATATACCCAAATCCTGAACCAGCCAGGTCTGGGATGTCGCATCCTCGCTTTCCAGCGTCTCCATCAATTCGCCGGAACCTTCATACCATTCGTCAAGATACAGGGAAACCTGAGGAATCACCCGCAGCTTGGGATCCAGATTCTTGGCAAGCTTGTAGCGGAGGCCGAGGCGGTTGTTTTCAAACGTGCAAGCCACAGGCTGGTTCGGCGAGGCCGGGTTGCTGCCGGTGGCGTATTCGACCAGATTTTTGGCACCGTCCCCATCCGGATCCGCATCAGCGGCCTGATCAGTTGCGCCATAGGCTGAAAGAGTCCGCGCGGCCCAGGTGGCATAGCTCTCGGTGTTGCTGAGCGCCTCGATCGTGATGGTGTCACTGGCCGTGACGGCACCCGGGCCCGTGGCCGTCAGACGCAGGACGTAGGTGCCTCCCGCAGGGAAGGTGACGTCACTCTTGCGGTTCGCCGGAGCGGAGAAGACGGCAGCAGCCGGACCGCTGTCCTGGCTCCACTGCACGGTGACGCTGCTGGAGGCAAACGAGGCCAGGCAAACGAAGCCTTCGAGCACCGCAGTGGAGGGAAGCTGCACCGTCAAATCCTGCGGAGCCAGCACACCAAAGACGGACGGACCACCCGGGCTCGGCACGCAGGGCTGCCAGCTGTCCCTCTGGTCCCAGGCGGAGGGGGCCGCCAGCGGATCGATGATTTCCAGCGAAGCGCCCGCGTGTGTCTCGGGGTACCAGGCACCACTGTAGGAGAAATCGAGGATGCCAAGCTGGTAGACCGGCGTCTCAATCCGCAGCGTCTCGGAACCATTCGAAAGCTTGCCCCCGGCCCACTGGACCGGGTTGCGGCCGGCAAACTGGGCATTGAACTTCACCAGGTCGTTCGTAATAACCGCGAATTCACCGGGATTGATGGACAAGGTCGGGAAGGTGAATGTGAGACCGCTGGCGAAGCGCACACCAGTCACGGCAAGGATGCTGGAACTGATGTTTTTAAACTCGATGAACTCCGCCCTGCCGGCAGGCGGGTCGAACATGATTTCGGTGATGCGCAGGCCGGAGAGCAGCGCATTCTCCGAGGAAGTGTTTGTCCCGTTCGACAGGCCGGGAGTGGGTATGGAGAAGTAGGCCAAGGCCACAGCACCATCCACAGCCCGTCCTTCGGAGCGGTCTTCCGTGTTTGCATTGACCCAGACATGGTCGATGCGGTCACCCGCCAAGCTGACAAGGGAGAGGGAGTCGTGGAGTCTGGAAATGTTGAAAGTGAGCACATCAGGACCGGAACCTGAAGCACGGAAAACGCTGAATCCTCCAGCCGGGATGAAGCTCAACGGCGGGATGACATAGACGGAACCATCAGCTGCCGCGCGGGCGGCGGCATAATTCGTGTAGTCGTCCGTCAAGGCGGCTCCTCCGAGAGCCACGGGCAGGGTGGAGGGATTGAAAAGTTCCACAAAATCGCTGTCGACAATGATGTCATTGGTCGCCAGCCACTCGTTTATCTTCAAACCAGAAACAGGGCCAAAGCCATTGCACCACGGGGTGTTGGAAAGGCCGATGCTGGGAGTGTTCAGGCCCCACACGCCGGTGGCCGGATCGCGCCCCACGGAATAGTCCTGAACCTGGAGGCCAAAGGTCACTGAATCAACAGCGACCGGGGCCACGCTGCCCGGACGGTAGAGCGTCACCGTTTCACCGCCGGTGCCGAGGCCAAATCCGCAGTGCAATTCGCCCGCCTGGGAGGGGAGACTGTCAGCCGCCACGACCAGGTATCCACCCGCTGGAATGGAGGTGCCGGACGGGAAGGTGTATTTCGCAGCAAGGGCGGGATCATCCGACAGGGTGAATCCGGCCAGGTTGAGGGGAGCATCCCCGTAATTGTAAAGTTCCACCACGTCGGGCCGGGTCGCACCCAGCGCATAGGCCGAGGTGTTGCCGGCCAGCACCTCGTTCAGAACCACCGTCGGCTGGGCCGCGAGCGTCACCCAGGTGAAGGTCGAGGGGCTCGACTGCCAGTCCCCGGAGTCGCGCCTGCCCTCGATGCTGAGAGTGTGATTTCCGTCTGCCAGAGGCCCCAGCGTCAGCGGGGTGGCAATGGCGGTGTCCGCGCTCACTGCGCCACCGTCAAGGGACCAGCGGTAGTGCGTGTACCCGGCGTTCCACGACGGCTGGCCAGTCAGCGAAACAGAGACCGCCGGACCGGCATTCAGAGTCAGCGACGCGAGCGGACTGGGGCTGAAGCGTGGCAGCGCCACCCTCACCCCTTCGGGCACAAGACCGCCCAGACCACCGCCGAGGGGGCCGGTGCCGCGAGCCGGAGAGCAGGGAACCAGAGTGAAGGCCGCCCGGATTTGCTCCACAGTGGCTGTGGCCGGCGTGGTGATCGCGGCCAGACCCAGCAGCGGATCCACCACAAGATTGCCGGAACCGGGCCCCGTCCAGGCCACGGGGAGGATGTTGTTCCTCAAAGTGACCAGTGTGGTTGCCGCATTGTAGTTGCGCGTCAGCGACTCGACGTCCCAGATGATGTTCCCCTCCACGAGCGCTCCGGAACCGACTGCCGTGCCGTCATCGCCAAAGTTGATCGCACCGGAGCCGGTGTCGATGCCGCCGGTTCTGGTAATGTGGGCGATGGTATTCTGAATCAGAGCGAAAGAATTGCCCTGCTTCATGGTCACCGCGTTGTCGCAGTCGTAGAAAAGATTCCGAATGACCGTCACCTCGCTCTTGGCTCCGTTGTCATCACCGCCGGAAACACCGCTGGAGCTGTCCGGGGAGGAACCGTTGCGGTGAATGTGGAGGAAGACATTGCCCTCGACCCACGCATCCGTGCTGTCCAGGTCCAGCGCGTCATCGTCCGACCCGTTGAACACGCAGTTCAGCACGTGAAGAATCGGGCCCGGACGGTTCCCGCCGGTGAAGTCCACCGTGTCGTTGTAGCCAACGGGCTTGCCAAACACGCAATCCCGGATGATGCCGCGTCCTCCGGCTGCGATGCCTCCGGTGCCGTGCACCGGCTCAAAACCGGCCGTGGCGGGAGGGAAGGTGCAATTGCTCACGATGAAGGAGCTGGCGTCCAGTGAAAGATACTGCACGGCCGTGTTCCTGAAGGTGACGCGGTCAATCAGAATGTCCGCACCGTTCTGCGCATGAACGGCCGTGCTCCCGTTGTTCGCGATGATCACGTTTCTCACCACGTGCTGCGGAGCACCCGTCCCGCCATTGACGACCACACCGCCCCACGCGGCGGTGGCCGCCGGCGCGCGATCCAGCGTGATCTTCGCCGCCTCGGTCCCGTCTGCTACGAGCCGGCCGCCGGCGGATACGGTGATGTTCGCACCTGAACCGAGGAACACGGTGGCTCCAGGCTGGATGGTCAGTGTCACGCCTGTCGGGATCGTCAGCGTGGACGTCACATTCCACGGTCCGCCGGCCGCCGTCCATGTTTCACTCGCCGCCAGCGTGCCGCTGCGCGTTGCGCCGGCAGCCTCGTACCAGACGACGATTGTCTGGCTGGCGATGACGGCATTGCTCTCATCCCAAGCCTGGCAGAGCAGCGGGTTCAAACCGGGGAGCAGGGTGATCGCCGAACCCGCCGTCCAGGTGTTGTCGTAGGGGCTGTGGGTGACGGTGACGCCGTTTACCGTGACCTTCGCCGTGCGGGCCGGGTCGATCGCGCCGCCCAGGGAGCCCAGGTCGGTCGCACTTGTGCTGCGCGGGTAGCCGCTGGTCACAGCCAGCGAGGTCGTGGCGGTAAACACGGTGGGCAGATGCGTGCCGAGAATGGTGTTCCGCCGTGTGTCCATGAACGACTTGATGTGCGTGCGGATCGCATCACCCGTCGGAGAGTAGGAACTGTTCAGCCAGGAGAGCTGGCTGTCCACGAAGACATCGAAGCCGGGTTTCGCAAAAATGGTTTCCAGCTGGCGGCGCAGTTCGGCTTTGAATTTCCGGCCCGTGACCGGGTTGCGGTAAAATTTGTCCATCTGCGGGATCGTGGCGTTGTCATTAGTGGGAAAGGGATTTGCCGTGGCCTGGTAGATGGTGGCGTCGGCAGCTGCATTTTCGTCCCCCAGGCCGATTGCCTGGAGGTTGAAGCAGGTGTCGAAGTCGTGCGCCAGCAGGAGCCCTTTCCGGTCGGGGCCGAAATAAATGGCATAGTCGTCATCGTCCCCATTGGACGGGTTGGTCTCCGCGTGGTTCACAATGGCAGTGAAAGCCCACCATTTCGCCCACTCGTCCATGTCGATGACCGCGCCGCCCACGGTGTCAAAGTTGGCCGCAGTGCTGGAATTCATCGCCTGCAGCCAGGCGTGCAGGTCAGTCCAGTCGTTGGTGATCGTGTTGCTCTTCTTTGTCCAGCCCTCATTCACGTAACCGCCGGTGGCGTAGCCCGCCGTACTCATGACCGGCAGGGTGGAGGTTCCCCAGCGGACGCTCCCGCGAATCTTTGAATAGAGGTTCCCACCGCCGTTAAAGGGGAAGAGATTTCCCGTCAGCTCGCTGGTGTAGGGCTGCATGTCAGCGAAATACCCATACGTGCCGTTTGCATTGGCATCAATTGCGTGGTTCACACCGTTCAGGTGGACAGCCACCGCGTCCCCGCGCTCACCCGGCAGGCCGACGCATTCCTGAAGCCTGGCGGCCAGCACCTGGCTGTAGGTGTACTTTGAGTTGAACATGAAGGCCGTCCGCCCGTTGAGCGAATCGTCACCCGGAATGTCAAAGCGCCAGTTGCGCGGGTTCCACGAGCGGCTGCTGTTCCCGCGCACACTCAGGGAACAGCGGTAGCGTATCTGATAGTTCTGCCCCTGGCGGGTGATGAGCGTGGTGTTGAGCGCCTCGTTGCTGCTGCTGCTCCAGCGGGCCACATCATAACGGTAGTTGTCGTTCCCCGTCATGACCAGACGGTGGAGCGGACGGCTGTCCGTCCACTCCGCCGTGTCCACCTGGTAGAGGCAGTTCGCGGACTGGGCGGGGTTTGCTCCATTGATGTCCAATGCGGGAGCCGGCCAGGTCCTGGTGTTGGCCGCAACGTCCGTGGATTGGACGTAGAATTCCACCACCGTGCCGGCACTCTGGGCGGGCACCGTACCGCCCCAGACGCCGTCGCCCGCCGGACCATCATTGTGCAGACCGTCATCGCTCATGGCCACTGGTGCGAAAGCAGCAGTGCTGGCAGTGGCGCTGGAGGCAGGGCCCGTGCGGTAGAAAATGGAGGCGGAAAAGCCGGTGGCCGCCTCATCCAGCAGCCTGGCGGTGATGTTCACCTGCTGGGAGGGGCCGGGGACAGGCGGGAAATGTTTCACGTCCAGGATGAGCGGAGCGGAATTGGCCACGGTGACCGCGCTGTTCGCGGCTCCGGGCGTCGGAACGGCATTCGTCCAGTTTTGGCCGTAGTTGTTTGAGAGCCCTTTGTTGATGAGCTGAATAGAGTGCCCGCCCGCGTTGGCCTGGTAGGGATCGGGGCTGGCCTGGGTATACCACTCCAGGCCCGGGTCTGTATCCACACCAGGTGGGACCGCTCCGCCAGTGTTTGAGTGGTCCCAAACGTTTACAATGCGCCTGGTGGCCCAGTCTCCCTCATCCGCATAGGTCACTTCGTCGATCTTGACCAGCTTGTCGTCAATGAGCCGGACCCTCTCACCCCCATTGGAGAGGCCGGTCGTCGGCCCCCAGCCGGTGGACGTGACCTGTGCCGCCGGATACCTGGCCACAAAAGCCGCCCGGCTGGCCGGCACGGCGAGGCTGGCGCCCCCCGCGATGGTCGTGCCCGCCGGGAAGGTGTAGCCGACGCCTGAATCAAATTTCCAGCCCGCCAAGTCAACGGCGTAGGTGGCGGTGTTCAGCAGCTCAATGTATTCGTCCGCATCACCACCGGGCGGGTTGTACATGATCTCACTGATCACGACAACGTCGTTTGACCCGCTGACGAAGAGGTTCACCGTTGTCGTGGCGGAAAGCAGCAGTCCGTCACTGGCACGGTAGGTAAAGCTGTCCGGTCCGAGGTAGCCGGTGGCCGGTGTGTAGGTGAAAGAGCCGTCCGCCGACAGCGCAAGCACACCGTGCGTAGTGGTGGCGACGAGCTGGACCGTCATCGTGTCGCCCTCAGCGTCGCTGTCATTGGCCAGCACACCTGTGGCGGCGGGCTGGATGAGCGGGACGTCCAGACGCACCACGTAATCGTCAGTCACGCCCGCCGGAGCATCGTTCACCGGCGTCACATTCAGCGTGACCGTCGTGACCGCCGAGAGGCGCACCCCGTCGCTGGCCCTGTACGCAAAGGAATCCGCGCCGCTGTAGTTGGAGGCCGGAGCGTAAGTGAACCCGCCATTCGCCGCGAGGACCACGGTGCCGTGCGCGGCTTGGGCGACCAGGGATGCGGTGAGGGGTTTGCCCTCCGGATCCGTGTCATTTTTCAACACCCCATCCGCCGCGGCGACGACCAGGGGCGCGTCCTCGCTGGTGCTGTAGCTCTCGGGCAGCGTCGCGGGTGCGCCATCAAGGACGACCGTCACCGTGGCCACGTTCGAGGGGGCCGTGCCGTCGAATGCCTCATAGGTAAAGGTGTAGGTGCCGCCTGCCGGGGCGGAAAAAGTGAATCCGCCATCGCCGGCCAGCGTCAGGGATCCCGTGGCCGGCCCGGCAACGAGACGTGCCGTCAGCGTAGTGCCGGCGTCAATGTCGCTGTCATTTTTCAACAAGCCAAGGGCCGGCGCAACGGTCATCAGGGAACCGGGATCGCCATCGTAGGCGTCATTCACCGCCACCGGCGCATCATTGGCGGGGGCAATGTTGAGGGTGACCGTCGCCGCATTGGAGAGCTTGCCGTCAGTCGCCTTGTACGTGAAGGAATCCGTGCCGTTGTAGTTGCCGGCAGGAGTGTAGGTGAAGCTGCCATCCGCCGCGAGCGCCAGAGTGCCGTGCGCCGGCTGCGTCTGCACCACCGCAGTGAAGGGGTCGCCGTCCGCATCCGTGTCGTTTTTCAGCACGCCATCTGCCGCAGCGACGACCAGCGCCGTGTCCTCAGTGGCCGCATAAGTGTCCGCCACTGCCACCGGCGCCACGTTGGGGCCACTCACCACATCCAGCGTCACCGCAATGGGGCCAACCGTCGTCGTGCCGTCGGTAATCTCGTAGCTGAAGCCGTCCGCCCCCTTGTAGCCGGAAGCCGGCGTGTAAGTAAAGGTGCCGTCTGCATTAAAAACAAGCGAACCATGAGCCACCCCGCTGACGAGCGCTGCGGTCAGGTTGTCCTTGTCTGGATCACTGTCATTGGCGAGGACGCCAGCCACACCCAAACGAGAAAGCGTGAGGCGGAGGTTGAAGGAAAGGTCCGAACTGCTGGCCAGCTGCTGCTGGATCTGCGCCGCCACCAGGTTCGTGCCCTCAACGAGGGACGCCTTGTCCAGCGTAAACGTGGTGCTGGCCTGCTCCACAGACTGAAAGCCGCCCGCGTTCGTATAGTAGTCCCATGCCACATCGGGCATCGTCGCCCGGGTCGGAATCCCGGAAGTCCGCGCGACCTCGCTGCCGTTCAGGTAAAGCATCCCGGCATCGTCATAGACCATGAAGACCTGAACACCGGTAACGTTGGCCAGATTAGTCACTTCGAATGAACGCCGGAAATAATAGCTCGCGAATTTGTCACTGGCGTTGGAAACAAACGGCCCCGTGTCGGTGTTGTCGTTGAGTATGGTCACCTCGTCAGCATCGCCATAGCCGAGTTCAGCCTTGCCAATTTTCCAGTCAGCAGACTCGACGTAGGCTGCATTGCGCCAGGCCGTGCCAAGATTGCGATCCGCCAGGATCACCGAGTCAAAATAGTGCCAGCCGTCAGCGCCGAGGGGAATGATGTCCTCAGTCACCGTTCCGGCCACGGTGGAGTTGACGACGAATGGCGCATTCTGCGGCAAGGTGTAGGTGTCAGCCACACCGATCGGAGCGTCCGGAGCACCAGCGATGTTCAACGTCACCGTGGTCGCAGCCGAAGTTGCCGTACCATCACTGGCCCGGTAGGTAAAGGTGGTCGTCCCGAAGAAATTTGGCCCCGGTGTCCAGACGAACGAGCCGTCCGCAGACAGGACAACGGTCCCCTGCCCTGCCGGGGGCTGGGCCACAATGGCCGCCGTGAGTGTCGTTCCAGCGTCCACATCCGTGTCGTTCTCCAGCACACCGGGCGCTGCCACCACCAACTGGGTGTCCTCAGCGCCATTGTAGCCGTCCACCACGCCGGCGGGCGCATCGTTCACTGGTGTGATGGTGATCGTCACCGTCGCTGGTGCAGAACTCGTCGCACCGTCGCTGGCCGTGTAGGTAAAGGTGTCCGTGCCATTGTAGTTCAGCTCCGGAGTGTAGGCAAAGCTGCCGTTTGAATTGAGGGTCAACTGGCCATGGGATGGGCCTGTGGCGAGCGCCACCGAGGTCGCACCGCCAGTGTCGTTGTTCAGCAGGTTCACCCCCTCCCCAAGCAGGGTGATGCTCAGATTGTCAAAATAGGCGGCGCCAGCTTCGAAGAAATTGTTGTTCTCAGAACTCGGCCGGGGGCCGAAGCCTCCAAAGGTGAAAACGTGGTTTCCTGCCGTGAGCGGGATGTCGATGGAATAGGTGCCCCATCCGGTATCAGTAGTGCCGTTTGCCGAAGGAGTGGCGGCAGGGTTCGGGCCTGTGCCGCGGACCAGCGCCGCCGTGCCGGGCGTAGATCCCGTTCCGGGGCTGTACCGGTTGCCATCCACCAGACAGAACGCCTCTACAAATTCATTGTCCTCCAGCCCATTGGTCGTGCGAACCTTGGCATCCACCACCACCCGCACGGTCCCGGCCGAGGGCACGGCGATGGTTTTCCGGTAGCCCCCGGAAACATTGGCACCACCTCCGCCACCTCCACCGCCACCGCCAAATCCGCGGCTGACGTCAATCCGAATCGAGCTGCCTGGGTTTCCCACGCCGCCGTCCACGGCACCCGCAGCCGAGGCAGGCCGGGTGGTGCCTCCGTATACATCATCCGCATAGGCAAATCCAGCCAGCGGGTCCGCAGCCGCACCGGGGGAAAGCTGGTAGTCGAGCCCTGCATCGGAACTGACGTGGCTGGGGCTGCCCAGCGTCTGGTGAACTTCGATGGCCAGGACGTTGGTGCCGGCGACCATCAGACCGGCAGGCAGGGTCAGCGTGGCATCAGCATAGGCCTCGTTGGACGAGGTGGTGACTGTCGTATTCGTCGTCAGACTGGCCCGTGGATAGTTGGCTGCGGACATCTCAAGATTGTCGATCTCCACGCCATTGAGGTAGACAATGCAGCCGTCATCCGCCACGCGGCGGGCGGTCCAGGTGGCGATGGCCGCCTGTGCCGCCGTGGCCGTGAAAACCTTCCTGAAAAGGTAGGTCGTGACCTGGTACGTCCCGCCGGCTCCGGTGTTCAGACGCGTGAGGAGTTCAGCAGCACCCGTCAGAGCCGTGATGCCCCCGCCCTGGATCGGCATCGCGCTGGCGGCCCACGGCGCCGCCGCATTCGTCCCCGGATCCACCGAGGTGGAAACGTCAAAACTTGCTGCCTTCCAGTTGTTGGCCCCCTCGTCCACCGGGTAGGCACCCTGGACCGTTGCAAATTCATTTCCAATGGATTGGCAGTAGTTCCAATTTCCGGTCAGGATGTTTGACCCGGCGGCCACGGCTTCGAAGCCGGTGCTCGCCAGCTGGGTGGTGGCATTGCCGCCGTTGACGGTGGTGTCCTCATTGGTGGTGTAGGCGTCGTTGACGGCGACAGGCACTGCGAACAGAGGGCTGGCCGAGAAAAGGGTGGCCAAAATGGCGGTCAGACGAGAGGACAGGGCACGGGGGCTCATGGAAGTGGATGGGTGGGGAGACAAATGGAATACGGGACAGGGGTTTTCAGCCGCAGTCGAGAGCGGCGGGGGAAAATCGGGGGAACGGGAATGTATCAATATTGCATCAGAAGGGGAAGAAAATAGACGGTGAAAATCGGTTCACCTGGACAGCCGGTGCACAAGCACCGGCGGAAGAAGCCGTGAGACCCGGTCAAACCGGAAGCGGCTTCTCCCGCCGGGCAAACCGCGGGCAGGGGGGTGTATCGGCAGTAGCGCCCTTGTCAACGCCCCGCCGCCTGCCCGCAGAAATTTATGCAGGAGGCGGAACTACTTGGTGGCGGGGGCGTCGGCCTTTTTCTCTTCGGGCTTCTTCTCCTCGGCTTTCTTTTCTTCCGGCTTCTTGTCACCGGCGGACTTGGCAGCCTTTTCCTCGCGCTCCTTGCGCATGGCGGCCCAGCCCGTGCGGCGCTCTTCTTCGCTCAGCTTGCCGTCCTTGTCGGCATCATACTTGGCCAGCATCTCTTTATCCATGGCGTCACGCATCGCGGTGCGCTCGGTCTCATCCAGCTGGCCGTCGCCGTTCTTGTCGTATTTCTTCAGCGTCTCAGGGTCCATCTGGAACCGGCCGCGACCGCGCGGATTTTCTGCATCAGCCTTCTTCTGCTCCTCTGCGTCAAGCTTGCCATCCTTGTTGGCGTCGTACTTGGCCAGCGTTTCCTTCTCCCGCTCATCGCGCCAGGCTTTGCGCTCAGTCTCGTCCAGCTTGCCGTCGCCATCCTTGTCGAACTTCTTCAGGACTTCATCGGGAATGCGGTAGCCTCCAGGACCGCCAGGGCCGCGTCCACCAGGAGCCTGGGCGGAGGAGAGGGACGGCAGGGCAAAGAGGCCGGCCAGAGTGAAAAGAAGGGTCAGTTTGAGTTTCATATCGGGTTTTTAGTTTGGGTTCAATTCTAAGGAAAAACGTTGCAGGCAAATAGATTACCGGCCACCGCGACCACCACGAGCGCCGCCAAATCCGCCGGGAGGGCCACCACCACCAGGAGGGCCGCCGCCAGGGCCGCCAAAGCCGCCCCATCCGCGATCACGAGAGGGTTCCAGCGCCTTGGCCTGCGCTTCGGCCGGCAGGTTCGCCGCGATCCATTGCTGCGCCTCGGCCGGTGCAGTCGTGTTCCACCGCCGCGCCACAGAGATTTGTGTTTCAAGCTTCTTCTCCCCATCCCCGATGGCGCTCGCCCACTGGATGGCGTCAGCCGGATTTTCCCGGGCCAGCGTCGTCGCGAACGGGGCGACGGCCGCGTCGTAGCCTGGTCCGGGGGTCATTTTTTGCAGGGTCGCACTCGCCGTGGTCGGATCCTTGCGCGCCCACTCGCTGAAGACCTGCTGGTAGGCTTCATTTTGGGCGGAACCCCCGGCCAGCTTGGTCGCCCAGGCGTAGGCGTCGGTCACACTTTTCTGCGCGTAGCGGTCGGCCACGTCGCGCACCGCGTCCTGGGCGCCCGCCTCGCCGGCGATGCCCGTCGCCCACTTCACCGCGGTGTCCAGGTCCTGCCGCAAATACTGGCCGGAGACCGTTTGCAAAGCCCGGGCCTTCATCTTCTCATCCGTCAGCCCCATTGCCCATGTGGCGGCGGATTCGACACCCTCCTTGAGTTTGCTCTCAGCCAGCACGCCCACGTACTCGCCACGCTGGTCTTCCTTGAGGGTCATCAGGTACTTCATCGCGGCATCCGGATCCTTGCTGGCCAGCCCGGTCAGGATGCCGCGCTCCAGCACCCAGTCTTCACGCCCGCCGAAACCGCCGGGACCACCCGGTCCGCCGGCGCCGGCCGCGTCCTTGCCCTCGCCTTCCTTCTCCTTGGCCGCTTTCAGGTCGGCCAGCCATTTGACTGCAGACTCCGGGTCATTCGCCGCCCAGCCGGCCAGGGCAGAGCCCTTCATGAAGCCTCCCTCGCGGCCGCCCATTTCGTCAAAGGCCGCAATGGCCGCCTTGCCGTCCTTTTCGCCCCAGGCGTAGCCCATCAGGCCCACGTAGCGCATGGAATCAAACCCGGACGTACTTTCGCGCAGCGCCTTCATCGCCGCCGGCGCGCTCTCAGGCGTCAGCTCCTTGACCAGCTGGGAAAAAAGCATCATCGATTTCACCGGGTCAGACTCCCTCACCGCCGCCTGCACCGCTTCGACCATTTTTTCCGGGGAGATCTTCCCGTCCGCTCCGCGCCATTTGGAGAGCCAGAGGGCGGCTTCCGCCCCGGAGGGGGAGGCCGCCGCGAGATCTGTGTTCTTCAGGGCATTTGCCGTGGCCCCGATGGCTGTGGCCGGCCTCAGCGTGCCACCCGGGCCTGATGCTGCGCGGGATGGGTCTCCGTTTTTCTGCATGCGCAGACCGAGGGCGTAGCCACCCGCCGCAGCGAGGAGCATTCCAGTGGTGACGAGAATTGGTGTTTTCATGTGGGTGGAGGGTGCGGGCTTTCGCGGGCGGTGGGGCACCGGGAAAAATTCCGGTCCCTAACAGCTACGGACAGCCGGACCGGGACCGGACAAAATTATTTTCGCCGGTCCCCCGCCGCCCCCCTCACGAAATGCGCAACAGCCTCGCCCTGGCCCGGTACTCGGCCGGAGAAAATCCCGCCCAGCGTTTGAAAGAACGCGAAAAATCCCACGCCGTGCCGCACCCCATCCGGGCCGCGATGACCTCGAACGTCTCGTCCGTCGTGCACACCAGCCGCGCCGCCTCCCGCAGCCGCAGCGCCGTCACCTGCTGCACCGGGCTGCGCCCGAGGTGCTTCTGGCACAGCCTCCGCAGGTGCTCCGGGCTGCACCCGGCCAGCGCCGCCAGCCGGTCCAGCGGCCAGTCCGCCGTTGGTTCATTCAGCACCGCCTGCCAGACGGCCCTCAGCCGGTGGTCCGTGCGCCAGCGCTCGGCGAACTGCTTCACATGTGCGTGCAGCGCCCCCGCCGCCCCGTCCGCATCCCCGCGGCCCGCCAGCGCCTCCACCAGCCCGCGCAGCGCCACCCCAGGCGTGGCCGCGATGACCGGCGCCGTCTCCGGCAGTTCCAGATTCCACTGCACCCCGGGTTCATAACGCACCCAGGCAAACCCCCAGCGTTCCCCCTTCACCGCGCGGAAGGCCAGCCACACTCCAGGCGGAGCCAGCAGCGTCGTGCCCGCCGTCAGCGGCCGCCATTTCCCGTCCATCAGCACCTCCCCGTTTCCCGAAAAGGTCGACAGGCAGTACAGCCCCTCCAGCTGCGTCCGGACCATGCAATACGGAGGCGCCGCATCCGCGATCCCGGCATGGGAAACCCCCACCTCCGCCAGGGACGGATGGTCCGCAGCGGTGAAATGCCGGATCACACTCTCACCGCCTTCACGGTGCAGGTCACAAAGAGGAGGAAGCTGGTGCCACATTCTGCAACCCATCAATCCCCCTTGCCTCACAAGCAATCCACCCGTTATTGGACACGTCCAATTCTTCCCGCCCCCCATTCCGAAATCCGAAATCCGAAATCCGAAATCCGAAATCCGAAATCCGAAATCCGCATCCCGCATTCCCCCTCATGTCCATCAGCATCCGCGACATCGCCGCCGCCTCCGGGTTTGCCCGCACCACCGTCTCCATGGCCCTGCGCGGAGACCCCCGCATCGCGGAAAAAACCCGCGCCGAAATCAGCGAAACCGCCACGCGCCTCGGCTACCGGGCCAATCCCCTCGTCCACGCCCTCATGGCCCAGCTCCGCGTGCGCAAGCCCGTCCGCTACCAGGCCAACCTCGCCTTCCTCGTCCCCCCGGGCATCGAAAAACAGGGCCGCTACGGCATCTGGAAATTCCTCGACGGCGTGCGCACCCAGGCCGGACGTCTCGGGTTCAAGGTCGAGACCGTCACCTACGGCGAGCCCGGCCTCAGCCCGGAAAAACTCACCCGCATCCTCATCAATCGCGGCATCCACGGCCTCGTCCTCCCGCCAGTCCGCCCCACGGATCCCCCCTTCGCACTCGACTGGAGCCAGTTCGCCGCCGTCGCCGTGGGCGACCAGCTGTTCAAGCCCACCCTTCACTTCGCCTGCTCCCACCAGGCCCAGGGCATGAGCCTCGCCCTCCAGGAACTCACCTCCCTCGGCTACCGCCGCATCGGCCTTCACCTCCGCCGCCTCTTTGACGACTACACCAGCCACCGCTGGACCAGCACCTTTCTCCACTGGCAGCAGAGCCGGCCTGCGTGCTCCCGCGTCCCACTCCTCATCCCGGACGACATCACGCCCGCCCCCTTTCTCGCCTGGATGGACCGCCACCGCCCGGACGTCGTCCTCAGCCACCACGCAGAGGCCCTCGACTGGCTGAAAAAATCCGGCCGCTCCGTCCCTGCCGACACCGGCTTTACCCACCTCTGGGCCAGCCCCCAGCTCGGCTCCGTCGCCGGCATCGACCAGCGCCCGGAACTCGTCGGCGCCGCCGCCGTCGACCTCCTCATCGGCCAGCTCCACCGCAATGAACGCGGCCTCCCCCCGTGGACGAAATCCGTCCTCGTGGACGGCGTCTGGCGGCCCGGAGACACGCTGCGCTCCAGCCTCATCACCTCCGCTGCCAGACCCGTCACTTGAGGCCGGATCCCACCCTCCTTGCCGGTTGACGAATTCACGGCATACGCACACTTTCCTTGCATGACGTACTCCTCGACCTTGACCTCAAAAAACCAGACCACGCTCCCAAAGGCTGTCGTGGCCCTGCTGGGCGCCAAGCCGTCAACCCTCCTGACGTACGAGACCCTCGAGGATGGCGGCGTGAGGCTGACGGCCAAGTCGGCTACTTTTGCCGATCACCTCGCCTCCCTGCCGGTCAAGAAACCAAAACGGCCGGTCACGGTGGAAATGATGAAACAATCCGCTCGCAAAGCTGCGGCAAAATCCCACCTCAAATCTGCCCGGTGACTGGTCTGGACACCAACATTCTCGTGCGCTACCTGGCCCGTGACGACGAGGACCAGCTGCGCCTCGTCCTGGACCTGCTGCTGAAAAAGAACGCCACCTTTTTTGTGAGCGATCTCGTAGTGGTGGAGACCTCCTGGGTAATGCTCGATCTCTACGACTGGACCGCTCAGGAGGTGGCAGATGCGTGGCTGCTCCTCCTCACCACGCACAACCTGGAATTTGAGGACGAGCCCCGCCTCCGCAGAGCCCTGCGCGCCGTGAAATCCGGCGCGGACCTCCCCGATGAGCTGATCCTGGACCGCTGCCGTCAGGCCGGCTGCCGGCGCATCGCGAGCTTTGACAAAAGCATGGCCAGGCGCCATGCCAGCTTCGTCGTCGTGCCGAAATAGCGATTCAGTCGCGGCCTGCCCGCAGAGCCGCGCGGCTGGAGCGGGGGCAGCCCAGGCGATGAGTCAAGTCAGGAACTCAGCGTTGACCGTTGATATTTTTTCCGGCATGAATGCGAAATGCAAAGGAACTCCCCCTCCCCCTTGGGAAAGAAAATCCAGTGCCTCGGCATAGCTGCTGTTTGTCTGGCTCTGTGGATTGGCTGGCTGGCCGGCCATGGCAGGCGCGAGCCCACCCCGGCGACCGCCGGGCGCACCGGGCCGGTCCTGGCCCCTGGCGTTTCCTCACCGGCACCGGATGTGCCGCCCCCGTCCGATGAGGCTGCGACTCCCACCGCACCTGCTGCCCCAGCCTCCCCTGCGCATGAGGCCAGCGCCGACGCATTCCGCCGCTGGCTGGGGGCCCAGCCGGAGCCACTGGATCCCGCCCGCCTTCCTGAGGGCCGCTCCCTCCTGGAGGCCCGCCGCGCGGCCATGGTCTGGCTCGTCAGAAATGATCCCCGCCACGCGCTGGAGCAGGCGCTGAGCTTTGCCGAGCGCGAGCGGCTGCCAGCAGAGTGGACGCCGCTGATCGAGGAGCGGTTCTCCACCCTGGCAGATCTCTCGCTGCTGCCAGACTGCTCCCCGGGCTCCACCGGCACGGTCCGCATTTTCCTCGAGCGTCGTGGCCAGCCCGGGCTGCGCGGACTGGCCTGGGGGGAGCTGGCCGGCCACCAGTCAAAGAACCGCCTGCCCGTGGAGGGCATCGCGCTGGAGGGATGGACCGCCCTCCAGGAAAATGGGGTAAAGATCGTCCGTGGGCGGGAGCAGGAGGCAGTGGAGCGTCTCTTCCCCCCCGCCCCCGCAGCGGAGGTGGTGAAAAACGTGGAGGCCACGGCCCTCATCGGCGGGCAGGTCCACCGGTTCGCCACGGTGGAGGCAGCCGGGGAAATGGCGAACCTCTACGCCCGCGTCGCCGCCCTGCCCGGCCCGCGCAGCGCCAGCCCACTCACGGCGGCCCTCTCGGAAAGCGGCGCGCCCATCCCGGACCAAATCTTCGCCAGGGCGCAGGAGCTGGCCAGTTCCTGGACAGAAACCTCCAAGAGCGTCCTCGTCCTGAACACCGTCTTTCCCGACCGCACCACGCCAGTCGGCACCCAGTCCGAGTGGCAGGCCGTGATGAACGAGGTGTCAGGCTGGATGTCCGGTGTTTCCTTCGGCAAGACCAGCCTGGTCGCCACCGTGCCGCCCAATGTTTTCACCCTGCCTTCCCCAGTCTCCTTCTACGAGCCTGCGGAGAAATACGATCAAATCATGACCGACGCCCGGGCTCTGGCGCTGGCGGCCGGGTTCAACCCGGCCAACTACGACATCACGGTGGTCGCCTTCCCCAACCTCGCCTGGGCATGGGCCGGTCGGGCGGGGGGCAGCAACCAATGGCTCAACGGCAACCGCAGCGCGGGCGTCATCGCACATGAGTTTGGCCACAACTACGGGCTCGCGCACGCCAGTTCCTGGGACGTGAATGACGGCAGCATCATGCCCGCCACCGGCGCTCCCGGCGCCACCGATTCCCGCCACATCGAGTATGGCGACCGTTTTTCCGTGATGGGCTCAAGCGGCAGCTTCACCGACGGCGATTTCAGCCCGCACGGAAAGGCGGCGCTCAACTGGATCACCCCCGCACAAATTCAAACCGTGTCGGCCCCGGGCACGTACCGGATTTATCGTTTCGATGCCGCCACAGCCAATGCCAATCCCAAGCTCGCGCTCAAACTTCAGCGGGCGGGGTCGCAGACCTTCTGGCTTGGCTACAGACGCAGATTTGCCAGCAACACTTACCTCAAAAACGGGGCGTACGTGCTCTGGGAATACACACCCTCCCAGTGCCGGCTGCTGGACATGACGCCGGACAGCCGGACCGCCAGCAGCTATGATGACAAGGAGGACGCGGCGCTGGCCATCGGGCGCACGTTTGCCGATCCCACCGGGTACCTCTACGTCACGCCAACTGCGCAGGGAGGCACCGCGCCCAATGAATGGCTGGATGTGCGCGTGGAATTCACAATCGCAGGAAACCACCCGCCCACCGCCTCGATCAACCTCCCGGCGCAGCCGGTGGCGGCGCGCACAACCGTGGCTCTGTCTGCCACCGCCACCGACCAGGACAATGACGCCCTCATCTATTCCTGGGATTTTGGCAATGGTCAGACCGCCAGTGGCACGACGGTGAATTGGACCTTCTACGCCGGAGGCAGCCGCCAGATCACCCTGCGCGTCACCGACGGCAAGGGCGGACTGGCCGAAGTCACGCAGACCATCGTCGTCAGTGACCCGCTGGCGCAGATCGAGGAAATCAGCCTGCCGGACTCCAGCCAGCAGGTCGCGGACGCCGCCTGGCTGGGCGGCCTTCAGGTTGGTTCCAACTACAATTACACCTATGTCAGCGCGAACGGAACGGACTGGTACCGCACACCAGGCACCTTGAATTTTTCGCCCAAGCGGTTCGCGTCCGGCGCGGGACGCGTGGTCACAGTGGGCAGCATCTATGACAACAGCCTTTCAAAGCGGTTGGCCGCCTCTGCGGTGACCTCGGACGGTTCGGTCTG
>JANOAS010000109.1:0-8052 GCA_031411255.1 bacterium | reverse complement strand
CTCAACTGGAGCGGGTTCTCCCCCATCCCTTAGGCAGTCCGAAAACTGCCATGGATTTTGTTCAGGCGCCGGACGTATCCAGCAGCGGCGTCAGACCTTCGCGGGACAAAGGCGGTTGTGCAGTACTATTCGGAAAAAGTGGTCGTACATTTCAAAAAAAATCAGTTTTTTGAAAATCAGGCGCGACCGGTGCGCTGGTTGAGGACGGAACCGGCGAGTGTGCGGCCCAGGCCCTGAGCGGCAAACCAGTCGTGAATGACGCGGGCCTCGGTCATGGAATGAAGACCGGCAGCCTGAACGAGAAGGACATCCGTGCTGAGGCGTGCGAGGCTGGCGAGTTCGTCGTGGCACACGGTGGGGGCGTCGAGGATGACGACGTCGACGTGCTGGAGGGCGCACTGGACGAGGTGCCCGAAAGCCGGAGAGGCGAGCTGGGCGGCGGGACTCGTCTGGAGCTGGCCGGCGGGCAGGTAGTAGAGGGAGGAATTTGGGTAGCTGAGGGAGGCGAGGTCAAACCCGTTCGCGCCGGAGGTCTCGAGGTAGCCGGCGAGGGAGAGCGGGTTGTTTTTGTGCCCGGGCAGCCAGTTGTAGGACGGGGAGGAGCGGAAGTCGCAGTCGATGATCAGAACTGAGCGGCCCTGGAGGGCAAAGGCGACGCCCATGGAGGCGGCAAGGAGGGACTTGCCGGCTCCGGATTCCACGCTGGTGGGGACGATGACGCGCTTGTGGGCCGGGCGGAAGGCATCGAGGTGGCGGAGGAGTCCGTCCGTGGCCATGCGGAGGGGCGAGGTGGTCTGGAAGGCGCGGGCGAGGGCCTCCGGCGCGCGGTAGCCATCCGGCCAGTCGAGCGCGGGCAGGCCTGCGAGGACGGTCATGGGGCTGGCGTACTCTGAAATGGAGGGAGCCTGGGCGGGCGGCGTGGCCGGAGCGGCCAGCATGAGCGGAGCGTGGGCCGGAGGCAGGGCCGCAGCCAGCTGCGGAGCAGGCAGGGCGAGCGCGGCGGAACTGGCGGTGGTGGAGGCAATGACCTTTGCCCAGCCGTGCTGGCGGACGTGCCCGGCGGCCCCGAGGAACAGGGGAACGGTGAGGAAAAGGGTGGCAAAAACGAAGCCGGAAGCGAGCAGGGCGAGGGGCTTGCTCGGCGCAACGGCCTTCTCCGGCGGGGTGGCGCTGTCGGAGATGGCGACGTTGGTAACGGTGTCGAGTTCCGCCGTGGCCTGCACCTGGCTGAGGCGGGAGGTCAGCTCGTTGTAGTGGTTGCGCTGGGCGGCGAGGCTGGAGGCGAGCATGTTTTTGTCCACGCTGCCGGCGCCGGTGGAGGCGAGGACGGTTTCCTGCGTCTGCTTGAGCGTGCCGCGCAACTGCTCCAGGCGGGCCACGCCTGCGGCTCCGGAGTTGCGTATTTCATTGATGGCGCGCTCAAGTGCGGCCTGAAGATCCGTCCGGGCGGTGGCCAGTTCGGCCTTGGTGGTGATGAAAGTCGGGTGCTTGGGGCCGAAAACGGTAGAGACTTGGGCAAAGCTTGCGCTCTTGGCAGCGAAGACATTGCGCTGGGTGGCGACGACGGGGTGCTGAACGAGGGCCTCAAGGGCCAGGAGGCGGTCAAAATCCGACCCGGCGGCCTGGATCTGGGCGAGAAGCTGGCGGTTGCCGGCCTGGGTGGCCTCTTCACGGGTGATGTCGCCGGTGAGCTGGCGCAGCTTGTCCGAAGAGGCTCCCTTGTTTTCATCCTCGTCGAGCAGGCCGCTGGCGGTGCGGCAGGCGGCGAGTTTGAGTTCCGCCTCACGGACCTGGCGCGCTGTTTCCCCGACCTGTTTGGTCAGGGCGGTGGCGACGTCCCGGGCGGAGGATTTTTCCTCCTCGGCGAGGTAGCCGAGGTAGCCAGTGACGAAGAAATTCGCGATGCGGGCGGCGACGGCAGGATCGTGATGGCGCAGACTGGCGCTGAGTATGTGGGACTCCTTCACGTAGTCAACCTTCACGCCCTCCATGGCGGTGAGGAAGGCGGCGTGGCGGACCTGCTCCGGGGAACCATGGGCCGCCTTCCCGGGCAGGAAGCCGAGCAACCGGTCGACCATGCCGGGGTGCGCCGGCGGGGCGAGCAGGGCGTCCACGTCCGCAGCGGGGGCGGTGCGGTGGAGGTATTCGAGGAAATTGCGGGACTTGAGCTGAATCTTGTGGTTGTTCAGCATGAAGAGCGCCCCGGCGGCCTCGCCGGAATTGTCCACGATGCGTTCGAAGTTAAACACCTTGGCATCCCGCAGGCGGACGATGAGGCTGGCCTCCGCCTGGTATTGCTTTGTCCGGCAGAGGAGGAAAAAGAGGACGGGCAGGGCGACGAGGGTGGCGACGAGGGCGGCGGTCTTCCAGTGCCTGATGGCGGTGCGAATGATGTCCTCCAGGCTGACCAGACAGGCTGCGGGTGCCACGGCGTGCACGGGCGTGGCGGCGGCGGGCATGGCCTGCGACATGGGGGCGTAGACGGGCACGCTGGCTCCGGGGTTCAGCAACTGGCCGAGGTGGCCGGTATGCTGGACCTGGACGAGGGCGGCGGTGTGAATGGCGGGCGACATGAGGGAAGGAGCTTTCGGAATTTCTGTGAGGAGGAAAGGGAGGAACGTCAGGCGAGGGAGGGTTCGCGGAGCAGGCCGGTGACGGCGGGGGAGGACGTGCTGGATGCGTCCAGGGACATGTGGCGAAGGAAATCGCGGTTCACGGCGTGGACCTCAAAACGCGTCTCTGCCAGGCGGCGGGAGGCGGCGGCCCAAGCGTCGAAGCGCTCCGGGGAGGTGCCGAACTGCTCCAGGGCGGCGGCCAGTGCCCCGGCACTCTGCGGGCGGATGAGAAATCCATTTTCCCCCTCAACGACGGCGGTGCCGGTGCGGAGACGGTCCCGGGAAATGGAATCCAGGGTGACGGTTTCCCGGGCGCCGACGGAATCCGTCGTAATGACGGGACGTCCCATGGCGATGGCCTCCAGCAGGGTGCGGGGGACGCCTTCACGATACCAGGTGGGCAGGACAAAGGCGTGGCAGGCTTTAAAAAACGGACGCACGTCTGACTGGGAACCGTGCCACTGGATGGCGCCCTCCTTCACCCAGGCTTCGACATCGGCGGTCGGGACGCCGTCCGGGCCGTTGTCCAGGGGACCGACCACGTGGAACTGCCACTCCGGATGGCGCTCGCGGAGCAGGCGGGCGGCGGCGGCAAATTCGGGCAGCCCCTTGCTCTTGAGCAGGCGGGCCACAAAGAGAAAATTCATCTTCCCGGCGGCGGCGGACTCGTGATCCATGGGCTCGACAGCGAAGTGGTCGAGGTTGATCCCGGCCCCGTTGAGCACGCAGCGGGCGGTTTTCTTTTTCAGGATGCCGCGTGACTCCAGCAGCTCGACGTCGTCCTTGTTTTCAAAAAAGACGCAGGTGGCCCGGCGGAAGACGAGGCGGTAAAGCAGGCTGCCGGCGGCGGCGACGAGGCGCTGCTTCACGGAGCTGGCGGGCATGAAGGCGTAGCCCAGACCGCACATGAGCGGGTAGACGCGGCGGACATTGTGCCGCCACGCCGCGAGGGCGCCCCAGATGACGGACTTGATGGTGTAGCAGAAAATGGCGTCCGGCTTTTCCCGGGCGACCAGGCGGCTGACCTCCCCGAGATCGCGCAGGAATCCAAACGGATTCAGGCTTTTGCTTTTGATGCCAAGGGGAACGTATTTTCCGCCCAGCCCGGCGAGGACGGACGAGGCGCGCTCGCGGGGGCCGGAGGCGGCGGCGGTGATTTCGCAGCCGCTGCGGGCGAAGTCTTCCAACAGCTCGTGGCGGTGGAGGAGCATCCAGTCGGGATTGGCGGAGAGGACGAGAAGTTTCATCGTGGCGGAAGAGGTGGAGAAAATTCGGATTACAAGCTGGAAGACAGGACGGTTGTGGCGCGCATGGGGCGGGTGTCGTGCCAGGTCTTTACAGAACGGAGCAGCCCGAAGGCACTGCCGCGCAGGCGGTCGGGATTCGGAATCTCAATGTCGACAAGCGGGGCTTTTTCCGTGGTCCAGTGGGACTTCCAGCCGACGTCATCGCCAGGGCTGGCCATGAAGTCGATGTGCGTCAGGCGGCGGACTTCGATGCAGTGACGGACGACCTCGCTGATGAGGACATTGCCAAGGGCCAGCTCGGAATGGCCGGGATCCCAGAGGATCTGGAAAACATAGGCGTGCCGGCCGCGGACAAAAAAGCACGCCACGGCAGCGGGACGGCCCTCCAGGGAAAGCTCGATCAGCTCCATGCCGCCGGTCGGAAGGAGGCGGTTGGCCAGCTCCCGGTGGAGGTCCATGAACTCGGGCGTGTGGTAGGCAAGGGAATCGCTGCCCCAGCGCGCCCGCGCCAGGGCGGCCATGGTGTCCAGCATCTGGTGCGCATCCGCCGGAGAGGTGGCCATGCGCCAGGCAGAGGAGTGGTGTTTCTCCACCGCGTTGCGCCGGTTGTTCAGGCGGCTGCGGAAGCTGCGGGACATGGCGGACTCGAACTCCTCAAAAGTGGCCGGCAGCCGGCCCCAGGCTGCGCAGCGGCGGCCGATGATGCGAGCGGGAGTGCCAAGTTCGTCGAGCCGGCGGCTCATGGCTCCGAGAACAAGAGAGTCGGCAGGGATGACCGGGCAGTGCAGCACGTCCCAGTCACCGCCCTGTTTGCGCAGGAGCGCCTCGCAGAAGAGGGGGGCGACTTTCTTTTCAAAGCCCGCCTCGACAATGAACTCCTGATATTCCGCCATCGAATCCCCAATACCGCCGATGAAAGCCAGATGCTGAAACCCGCGGCGCACCCCGCGCCAGCCCCGGGCCACCATCATCGGCGCGATGCCGCGCAACTCTCCGGTCAGATCCCGTGCAGTCAGGACACGCAGTCCGGCATCCCGCTTGTTGGCGTCCCACCAGGCGCTGATGTACTCCCAGCTCAAAAACGGACCGGTGGCGCTGCTTCGGGCAAGAAGCGCATTCCATTCGGGCTCAAGCGAACGAAGCAAGAATTCCGTGTCGCAAAGGTCAATGTGGATGAAGTCGGTCGGGTTCATGAGAGGGAGGCGGGGATGATCTTCAGTTATGGTAAATCAAATATCAGAGCTGATGGAGGGTCGCCCTGTTGAATTACCATAGTATTCCAGAAATTATCAAGAACGCAACCCTTTTGCTATTGTTTTTATAATTTTTGCGGTTTTGTCGGAGGACATTTTCTCGAAACCGCTGCCACCCGAACCACGTTCTGCACCTAAATGGCTTATTCAAAACTTTTTGAGCATTTTTCTCAGATTTGCGAGAATTGACAGACGGCGAACGCACGCGAGCACAGAAGCCCAGGCGAGGGCCGGACGAAGGTCAATTCCGAGGAAGTGCACGGCGAAAACCGGGCAACCAGGCCAGAACACGGCCGGGAAGTTCGCAGACGCCTGCGCAGCGATGAGAGCTGGGGCCGGCTACTTTCCCTCAGCAGCGCGGACCAGACGGAGCGAGTCGGCGTCAAACCAGACCTCGCCCTTGGTGGCACGCACCTCGACCACCAGTTCAATCATGCCCTCGTTTTCCACGGTGAAATCAAAGGACAGTTCAGTCCATTTCGAGGTGCCGGAAATCTGGTTGGTCCGGGAAGCCCCGGAGATGCGGAGACCCGCCCCTTTGCCCTTTTCGTCAGCGGAGGGTTTGAGGTCCTTGGTTCTGGCACGGCCCTTAAAGGCGTATTTGCCCGGGGCCAGGAGGACGGAAGTGCGCCACGACCCGACGGCGGGCTCCTCCCCGGTGCATTCGATGCGCAGCTGGTGCGGCTGTTTGCCTTCCGTCCCGATGTCCTCATGACCGCACTCCCCCGCCTCGTGCCGCTCCGTCCAGCCCTCTACTTTGGCCACGCCCTTGTCATTGAACTCAAGCGGCTTTGGCTCGGGGCTTTCGCTCTGCTGGCGCAGATTTTCCGCCCGGGCGGTCAGCCGCTCCAGGAGGTCGCGCACCCGGTCCTCATGGGTTTTCAGAGTCTCCCCGCCCATGGCCTCAAGCACCGGACGCAGGCGTACCTCCGCGCCGGCCACGAGTTTGGCCAGCGGCTCCACGGGGCCAAAAAGGGGCAGCAGCGTCTTGATGCGCTCCCGGTATTTCGCACGCCAGGCGGGGTTCTGCATGACGGACGAGGCCACCAGGCCAACCGGTGCATTTAATATGGAAGCCCCGGCGTCACCGAACATCTGGTCCATGCCGTGGGGGAGAAAATGGGCGCGATTCCCGTCGCCGGGGTCAAAGTACATCCGGTAGTTGTTGCGGTTGAGGCAGTAGCCATCCCAGTGCCCCGTCATCAACTCCATGGCCATGAAGGTGATGAAGACATCGACGTTCAAGCAGGCCTCGATGCGCGGCCAGCGCTCCTCGCGGTTCTCCAGCTTGCAGGCATCGGCGAGCGCGGCCAGGTCCTTGTGATCATCCTCCCCCTTGCCCTCGTCACGCTGGAGGTCGCCATCGACCTCCTGGCAAAAGCCACCGTCGTAGAGGTTGCCCTTGGGGTTTTCGAAATTGCGCTTGAGAAAGGTTTTGTCCACGCCCTCCTTGAGCACGTAGAGGCCCATGTCTTTTCCATTCAACCACACGCGGGCGTGGCTGATGCGGGGTGCAGGGATGCCGGCCTTGCGGAAGAGGTCCGAGCAGATCAGTTCATGCAGCAGGGTCTCATCCTGGACGGAGTTGTTCAGGTGCAGCTTGTCCAGCCCGTGGAAGGCCTGGTCGGGGGTGAACTTGTCCATGTTCACGGTGAAGGCGGGCCGCTGGTCAAACTCCTGAAAACTTCCAGCGGATCCCTTCAGTTTGATCCCCACATCCTGATAAACCGTGCCGCCCTCCTCGGTGATCTTGCAGCGCACGTATTCCTTGGGCTGCTCCTTCAGGTGCTTCACGCCGTCGGGCCCGACCTCGATCTTGAGCGACGGGACCGGCCCGCTCTGGAAAAAGGCCTGGCTCTCCTCCGTCTTCTTCCCCTTTCCTTTCTCCTTTTCCTCGGCATGGGCCGCCGGAATGGAAATGGCCAGCGCGAGCACGAGGCACATTCCGCAGAGGAACCCGGACGCGGAGAAGAACGAGGTAGTGTGGTGCGGACGCTTCATGGGGCGGACTGAACGCCAAAGTGCGCTGCTTTTCAAGCCCGGGGCGGCAGAACCTGCGCAAAGAAAAAATCCGCCACCAGCACAAGGGCGGTGGCGGATTTTCCACGAAAGATCAGGCAGCCGGGCCTACGGCGTGGTGACGACGAGGCGCATGAACCGGTGCGGCTGGGTCAGCGGCTGGCCGTTCACGTCTGTGACGATGACCTGGACGTAGCCGTTGAGGGGGGCGCCGACCTGGACGCCGAGGGCTGGTGTCCAGTCCGTGGTGGCCGTCTTGGTGGTGAGCGTCACCCAGTTGGAGGCGGTCATGTCATTTGAGGCGACCACTTTGTAAGTCACCCCTGGCATGCCGTAGCCGCCGGTGGAGGAGGCGTTCACGGGCAGGTAGAAACCGGCGTGCAGTTTCCCGCTGGGCTCGGTCGCGGCGATGGGGATTTCGGACTGGCCGTTGACGCCGCCGTTTTTGCCCGGGTCCTTGCCCAGGGCGTACTCCATGAGGGGGGAGATGCCGTCGAAGTCCGTGTCCGTGGCGCCCGTTCCCTGGGCGTAAAAGGCGAGCCAGGCACTGTAGGTATTCGGCACGAGGGCGGTGAGTCCGTCCGGGGAACCGCCGGTGTTTGCACTGGCCTGCCAGGAGTCCTTGTCACCCCAGGTCAGCACGCCGGAACCTGGATTGATGATTTCCAGTGATTTGCCACCCCCGTTGGTCGAGGGGATCCAGCCATTGTCGTAGTGGAAACAGAGGATGTTTGCATCGAAGGGAGGTGCGAGCTGAAAGGCAATGGTGTCTCCGCTGTTGGAGAGCTTTTTCGTGTAGTTCCCGAGGACATTGGTCAGCCCGGGATAGCGGGCCTGAAGGGAGGCGGCGTTCGCGGCGAGGATGATGTTTTGACCAGCGCCGAGGGAGTAGCCAGGGAAGGTGAAGGCGATGCCGGC
>JANOAS010000108.1:0-4741 GCA_031411255.1 bacterium | reverse complement strand
TCCAGAGCCTCGTCAGCCGCGTCCTCTATGGCGTGGGTGTGGGCAGTTCCTTTGCCGAAGGGCGGTGGTTCTTCGGCACGATCGAGCAGGCACAGAAGCAGCTCCTCCCGCACATGGATCCGCGCCACTTGGAGGAGATGGACGCCATGGCCGCCGCCGCCGAACTCCACCCGCAGGAGCTGCGCCTGGCCAACTTTTTCCCGGAGCTTTTCCACTGCTCCGGCTTTGCCCTCGGCCCCTCCGTCACCAGCGACGGACAGGTCTACCACGGCCGCGTGCTCGACTACCTGAAGGGCCAGGGCCTGGAGCAGAGTGCCGCCGTCATCGTCATGCAGCCGGACAAGGGCAACGCTTGGGTGAACTGCGGCTACGCCGGATTCGTCGGCAGCGTCACCGCCATGAATGAAAAAGGCGTCGCCATCGGTGAAATGGGCGGCGGCGGTGAAGGCCAGTGGAATGGCAAGCCCATGGCCGCGCTCATGCGCGAGTGCATGGAGAAGGGCGACACCATGGAGCAGGCAGTCGAGATCATGCGCAAGGGACCCCGCACCTGTGAATACTACTACGTCATTTCCGACGGGAAATCCGGCAAGGCAGTCGGCATCGCCGCCACTCCGGACAAGTTTGAAGTCATCTCCATGGGCGAGGCGCACCCGAAGCTCCCCTCCCCCGTCAACGACACTGTCCTCATGTCCGCCGGGGACCGCTACACGGAACTCGCCCGCCGCGTCCACGAAGGCACGGGCAAGTTCACTGCGGAGTCCGCCCTGGAACTCATGACCCGCCCGGTCTGCATGACGAGCAACATTCAGAGCGTCCTCTTCGCCCCGAAGTCCCTCGACTTCTGGGTCGCGAATGCGGACTCAAAAAACGTGGCCAGCCACACGCGCTTCACGAAGTACAACCTTCGCGAGCTGCTCGGGAAATAGGCGGGGACTACTTCGTCACCCCGTGCTCGTCGTCCTTCGCCTTGCCCCTGGCGGCCGGCTTTTCCTTTCTGGCGCGGAGGTAGGCGACCACATCGCGAATCTGGCGCCGGCTGAGGATGGCGGACATGGGCGGCATGACGGAAACCGGCGGGGATGAAGAAGCGACAGTGCCACGCAGGACGGTCAAGATTTTCCCGTCGGGCTGGCGCAGCTGCAGGGCGTCCGGCGTCTCCGCAGCCAGGCCGCCGGAAACGGTGGAGCCGTCTTTCAGCGTAGCCGCGACCATGCCGTAGCCGGGGGCAACGACGGCTCCGGGATCGACCAGCGCCTGCAGGATGTAGGCTGCATCGCGCTGCGAACCAATGGCAAAAAGAGCCGGGCCGACCTCGCTGCCAGGCTTGGTGGTGAAACGGTGGCAGGCGACGCAATTCGCCGCCGGGTGCGTGAGGACAATCTCGGAACCGGCCCTGGCATCACCGCCGTCCAGACACTCGGAATAGTCCGCGCCCGGAGCCGGAACGCGACCGGCAAGGGCGGGGCGCAGGGCAGCCGCCTCGGCGAGATCCAGTGCGAGAGCGGGGGCGGCCTGTTTTGCAGTGGACTCGATGAGGGCGTCCGCCTCCGGCATTTCCAGACGGGGCAGGACGGCGATGGCGTGCTGGCGCTCGGCCAGATCACACCCGGTGGCGAGCACGCTGGTGATGGCGGCCAGGGCGCGGGGTTTGTCCGTGGCGGCCACATGGTCGAGCGCGCGCGAACGAAGCACCGACGGGGCCCCGGCAGCCAGGGCGGAGGTGAGAGCGGCGGGAAATTCCGGCGCTCCTGCGTGATGGGCGGACAGCAGGGTGAAGGCGGCGACGCGCACGGCAGCGGCTGATTTCCCGGACGCCACGATGGCAGCTACCGGGGCCGGGGGCACGGGCACATCGAGCTGGGAAACCAGGGCGAGCACCAGCTCCTGGAGGGCCGGTTCCTTCAGCGTGAGCAGCGCCTCCAGCCGGGGCTGCACGGCCTGCATGAGCGGCTCCTTTGCCCGGGGCTCCAGCGGACGCCACGCACCGATGACCGGGTCCAGCACGGGCGGCTTCGTCCAAAGGGGCAGGAAACGCAGCGCCTCCGTCCGCAGCTCCAGGGCCGCAGCGGGATCGAGCGCGCAGGCCAGCAGCGGCTCCGCCATTCCCAGGCGGAAGGCCGCCCCGAGCGACCGCAGAGAGACCGGGGACTGCGCCGCCAGCGCCGGCAGCGCTGCCACGATGGGCACGTCGTAAATGGCCCGCGCCGCCTCCGCCGCGAGATCCGCATCGGCATCCTTCAGAAACACGGCGACCTCCGCCGCCTCCCGCCGCCGCAGCGCGAGCAGCGCAGCCCGGCGCACGGACACATCCGCTTCCGCCGCACGCGCCGCCAGCGCCTCCGCACCCGCCGCTCCTGCCAGCCCCGTCACCAGAGCGTGGCGGAGAAAGGCGTCGCGGTCCGCATTTTCAGACACCGCCGCCAGCAGACCAGGCACGGCCCCGGCCAGCCTCCACTTCCCGCAAAGCAGCCCGGCAAAAAACCGCACACGGGGCGAACTGGATTTCAGCAACCCGGCCACGCGCTCCCCGGCCCCGGTGGCGACCGGCGGCTGGGCCAGATTCCCCAGCGTCCGCAGCACCTGCGCCTGGATCTCTGCGTCCGCATCATCCAGCAGCGCCCACAACCTGCCCGGAGCCACCCGCTCAAGCCCCCAGATGGCGTGAAACCTGGCCACCCGCGCCGCCCTGCGGTCCGCAGCCACGCTGCCCAGCGCCGCCGCATCACTGTGCTTCACCAGTTCCCGCTGGGCGGCAAGACGCACCCGCTGGTCGGCATGGCTCAGCAGCGCCACCAGCCGCAACGGGTCGAAACCGCCCACCCCGCCCCGCAGCAGGCCTGCCGTCTCCAGCCGCACCGGATCCGCCGCGCCCGCCGCATCATCCGCCGTCCACACCGCCCCCTTCTGGTCCAGCGGATACCCGCCGTCCCAGTCCGCAAAATACAGCCTCCCCTCCGGCCCCCAGCTCATGCCGATGCCCATCGGCCCGCCCGCCACCTGCTCATCGTAAACCTGACGGAAGGACGCTCCATCCGCCTCCACCCGCAGCGCGGCCATCTTCCCGCTGGGAAACTGGTTCAGAAAAAACGTGCCCCGCCACTCCGGGGAAAGCGCCGCGCCCGGATTCCACACGAAACCCGCCGGTCCGTCGTGGCTCGACGCCAGCGGCGGCGTGAGGTAGGACGGCTGCCCGGCATGGCGCGGCTCCCACAGCCGCTCGGACGTCCACGGGTTAAAATCCTTCTTGTGCTGGTAGTAACACCGCCAGCCCGAGTCACTCTCCGGTGTTATGTAAACCAGCCTCTCTTTTTCTCCGGTTTTGTCCGCGTCATTGTCCACGCCAAAGAGGTTGCCCGCCTCGTCAAAGGCGATCTCCTGCACGTTGCGCAGGCCGTGGGCAAAAATCTCGAAGTTTGCCCCATCCGGATCACACCGCAGCACGCAGCCCTCGTGGGGTTTCTCCATCCGGCGCCCGTCCTTCGTCGTCACGCCCACTCCCTTGTCACCAATACTCCAGTAGATGCGCCCGTCCAGCCCGGCGGCCAGACCGTGCATGTCGTGCCCGGCGTAGGCAATGTGGTGGCCGAACCCGTGCACGATGGACTCCCGCTCGTCCGCAACCCCGTCGCCATTCGTGTCCCGCAGCCGCCACAGATCCGGGGCGATCGTGCAGTAGACCCAGCCGTCATGCCACAGGATGCCAGCCGCAATGCCCGTCACCTCCGTATTAAATCCCTCGGCAAACAGCGTCATTTTATCCGCGGTGCCGTCACCGTCCGTGTCCTTCAGCTGCCATATCTTTTCCGTGTGAACGGTCAGGTCGTGCCAGTCGATGGAGCCGTCCCCGTTGTGGTCGCGAAGCTCCCCCTCAGGCTTCAGGAATTTCCCGGGGGCCAGCACCTCGTGGTAAAAGGCGCGCTTTTGCTCGATGTCTGTGAAGGAAAGGTCATTCGGTATCCACTGCGTGTGCTCGCGGATGTCGAGATCCCCCACCTTTCTCCGCGTCGTCTGCGTCACGTAGACCGTGCCGTCCGGAGCCACCGTGCAGGCGACCGGATCCGGCACGTTCAGCTTGCCCGACCATTTCTGGAGGGAGAGCTTCGGTGCCCCCCACCCGGTCGCGGCCAGGGCAGGAGTGAGCAGGATGAGTCGGGCAAAAAGGGGGCGGGAAATGAATCGTTGCGGCATCTGGGTGGAGTTCAAAGAACGCGCAGCGTCCGCCTTTCCCCGCCTCCCGCAACCCTGAAAAGGGGGAGGAAACCGCCTGACCACACCGCTCCCTACGGAGCCGCGAAGAGCGCCTTCTGGTTGTCAATCTCAGCCGGCTTGCCCGCCGTCGGGGTGCGGTCGAGTGCGTAAACCGTGTCCGAGGCGAGCCGGTCGGCCCGCGTGTCCCAGAGCATGACCGCCGCCTTGGAGCCCGGCACCGACTGCTCGGCCGGAACGGACACCGCGATGAGTGGCGGCACATACGAGGCGCTCGCCGCCATCACCTGGGATTCGCTCAACTTCGTAAAACCCACCGCCGCCGTGTCTGCGGCATCCACGCCCGGCACGGAAAAATCCCCAGCGTAGCGGCCCTGCGTCACGCTCGTCGCGGCGCTGCGGAATGACGCAGCCAGAGCGGCCAGCTCAGCCCTGGCCTGGGCGGAGGGATCCGGAGGCTCCGGCGTCCGGTCCGCAGCCACGCCACCGGAGGGCTTTCTCGGAGACATCGGCCGGGAAGCCGCCGTCTTCC
>JANOAS010000107.1:0-34838 GCA_031411255.1 bacterium | reverse complement strand
GATGTCCTGGCGTTGATGATCTTCCGCAGTGAGCTGCGCTGCTCCAGCGTTACCGGCAAAGTGCTGATGGGTCGCGACATGCACGGGATCTTAGCGGAAAAAGTAGTTCTGTCTAGTTATTTCTCAGGCAGCACACTAGCTCTGGGTGGCTGGCGGGACGAGGACCTCGCACCGGTCGCCCGTGATGTCGCCTCAGTGGATTTAGTCGACACCATGCACCGCCGCCTACAGGAGCAAAGGGAGGCCACCGCCCGCCGCCTCGCCAGCTACACCGCCGACCGCAGCGCCCTCCGCGCCGCCTTTCCGGCCAGCGGAAACACCAAGCCCAGCTCCCAGCAATACTGGGAGGCACAGGCGCAGCAGCTCGCCCTCAACTTCGTCTCTGACACTCAGATCGCCGCCAATGCCGGCCTCATCGACCGCCGGTTCCAGGCGCAGGAGGACCACTTCAACTACCGGGAACGCCGCTACGTCCCCCCGGACCCGGAAGAAAACAGCGCCCTCTGGTCCACGAAACACTCGACCGACCCCATCGAAAAATCCTACTTCTTTCTGGCCGACAAGTACACCAGCTGGCCCGGCGAGAGCTACGGTGATTACCTTGTCCGCGATCAAGCAAAGGTCGACCAGACCGCCCTCGCCCTCGCCCTCGAATCCCAAAAACGCGCCACCGGCTCCTACCCGGACTCACTCGACTCCGCCGCCCCCTTCTTTCCCGCCGGCGTCCCGCACGACCCCGCCACCGGCCAGCCCTACTTTTACGAAAAGACACCCGAAGGCGCCTTCCGCCTCTGGAGCACCGGCCAGGACCAGACCAGCGATGGCGGCGACCCTGCGAAAGACATCGTCTGGAAACTGGAGAAGCCGCAGTAGTTCGGCCGGCGCCGGATCCATGGCCCCGCAGCGCGGTGCCCAAGCGGACCAGGCGCGAGGTTCTCCCCACCACATTCCGCTCGGGTCTGGGTAGTGGTGCTCGGTGCGCGAGGCCCGGGGCGAGGCGGCCCGGCAGGAGCCTCGTCCCACCTCGCGTGACGGCAGCTCCGGTGGGGGCTCGGCCTGAGTGGCGGGCCGGGACGGGGTGGCGGTGCTGGGTGCGCGCGACTTGGGGCGCGCGGCTGGCAACAAGTTGCCTCGCCCAGAGCGGCAACCAGTTGCCGCAGTCCACGGCGGCTGCGCCGCGACCCGGATTTGTCCCGGCAAGCCGGCTTTGCACAAAGTCCAGCTGCGTCGTCACCGCCCCCGGCGCCAGCCTGATAGCCCCCGCCCATTTTCCCTCTCCTTCATTCGCTTCTATTCGCTTCTATTCGCGTTGATTCGCGGTTGGTCTTCTGCGTGCCCCGCGTGTGGCTACAGGTCAGCCCGCACCGGGTCGGGGATGACGAAGTGCAGGCGGAAGTAGCGGCAGGCGGGGATGCCAGAGTCTTCGCCGGGGACCGGGGTCGGAACGAGGATGGTGACTTCTTCGGTTCCGTCGTTCAGCGGGGTGACGCGGGCGTCGGGCAGGTCGGCCGGAGTCCAGTCGCCGAGGTTGCAGCTTTGCTCCAGGAGGACGGCCACCTCCCCCGCCGAGGAAGAGGGCCGGCGGAAGGTGAAGACGGCCTGGCCATTTTCCACGGCCAGGCGCTGCGTGGCGCGGGCCATGAGGAGCGGGGCGTTGGATGAATTCGGCCCGATGAGGACCGGGGGATTCAGCCGGGTGGTGGAGACGATCTCCCAGGGCTGGCGGTCGCTGAACCAGTACATGCTGACGCCGGCCCCGCCCCAGAGTTCGGCGTACTCGATCTTGATCGGCACGGCCTGCCCGGCGGTCATGGCGGCGGTGAAATTAAACCAGCCGCTGATGTCCTGGGGCGCCCACTTGTCGACGACGAGGACGTTGTTCAGCCAGACTCGCAGGCCGTTGTCCGAGGGGAGGTAAAAGGTGAACGTCTCCGTGTAGGCGGCGGTGATGGTGCCGGTCCAGCGGATGGAGAAGTAGTCCGAAGGCACGGCGGGATCGGGCGAACCGGAGCCCCAGTCGAAATTGATGGTTGGGTCCGTGCGGACAAGGAGCGGGGTGCCGACGCCGGGCTCCATGCCGCCGTAGTATTCGCCGCGCAAGCCGTTGAGCGGCGGGGCGGTCGTGTTCCAGGTGAAGGTGGTGCCGGCGCTCAGCCCGCCGGGATCCTGCACCGTCAGGCCCACGGTGTAGGAGGCGGCTGCGGTGCTGGAGAGGAGGCCGGAGATTTGCCCGGTGGCAGGGGCGATGCTCAGGCCGGGGGGCAGGCCGGTGGCGGACCAGGTGAGGGCGTCGCCATTCGCATCCGTGGCCAGGGCCTGGAGGGAAACGACGGAGCCGCGCATGGAGGTCTGGGTGCCGGGGTTGTTCAGGACGGGCGCGATGTTCGCCGGAGGCGCCGTGGTGGCCCAGGCAAAGGTGGCGCTGGAGCTGAGGGTGCCGTCTGAAACAGTGACGGTGGCCGTATTCGACGCCGCCGCCGCCAGGCCGACGGTGCCTGAGATGACGCCCGTCCCAGTGTTGATGGTGAGCCCGGCCGGCAGACCGGTGGCGGAGTAGCCGAGGGTGTTGAAATCCGGATCCGACGCCTGGACGGCGAGGGAGACAGCCCGCCCGCGCACAGTGGACTGGTCGGCGGGCGTGGTCACGACCGGGGCGCGGTTCTCCACCGGCGCGGTGGTCAGGTGGCTGGTGCCCACGACATCCCAGCCCTGGCTGGTGCTGTACCAGTAGAGCGTGATGGCAGCACCGCCCCACAGCTCGGCGTATTCGATCCTGATCGGCACGGCCTGGTTCGCGGTCAGAGGCACGGTGAAATTATGCCAGCCGGAGATGTCCTGCGGCGTCCATTTGTCGAGGACGAGGACGTTGTTGACCCAGACGCGCACGCCATTGTCCACGGCCAGGACGAAGGTGTAGTCCTCACTGTAGAGAGCGCTGACGGTGCCGGTCCACCGGGCGGAGAAGTAATCCGAGGGCACTGCGGGCGAGGGCGAACCGCTGCCCCAGTCAAAATTGACGGTCGCATCCGTGCGGGTGAGCAGCGGCGCGGCGATGCCGGGCGTCATGCCGTCAAAGTACTCGCCCAGCAGACCTGGCTGGCTGCCGCCGGTGATGGGCGGCACGGGCGCAGTGGCCTCGGCGGGATCGATCTGGGACAGGTAGGCCACCAGGTTCGCGAGGTCGGTCGCATTCAGGTTCACCCCCTGGTGGGCCTGCACGGCGGCGGCGAGGGTGGCGGCGGATCCGTCGTGGAGATAGGGAGCCGTATTCCACACGCTGCGGAGCGTGGGTGTGTCCAGCCCGGTGAGGGCGGCCCCGAGGCGCTGGCCGCTGGAGGGTTTCAGCGTGCCCACGTTGTGGAAAAGATTGAGCGCGCTGTCCGTGAAGCCCGCGCCGCTGTGGCACTGGGCGCAGTTGGCCGTGCGGAAGACCTCGCGCCCGGCGGCAGCGGCTGCGGTCAGGCTGCCATCGGCCGCGCGGTTCGGGCTGGGCACGGCGGTGGTGAGGGAACTGACGAAGGACGCCAGCGCATCCAGGTCCGCGCTCACTTCAGCCTTCGGCGCACCGAGCGGCTGGCTGCGCGTGCCGGCATTGAAGTCCACATCCGACATGAGCCCGGTGCCGCGACCCAGATCGCGGATCTGTTTTTCAAAGTCCTGGATCTCGTCGAAGTTCCCCGTCCAGTGCGCCGGCCCCTGGCCCGTGCCCGCCTTGCCGCGCAGGTCCGTCGTATTGCGCAGTCCCTCGCCCAGACCGGTGAAGTCCCAGGTCCGTCCATCGTGCCCGCCGTCATTGTGGCAGGCCGCGCAGCTGATGTAGCTCTGGAGCGAGATGCGGGGATCGCGGGCATCGTAGAAGAACTGCTTCCCGGCCAGCAGCTGGGCGCTGAGGGGCTCGGTCGCCACCGTGTTCCACGTCGCCAGCACGGGAATGTCCGACCCGGCGGGCCGCCCGCCGTTCACGAGCAGGCTGAGATCGTAAACCTTCACGGAGCGGTCCATGAAGTTCTGCGCAAAGAGCCGCGTGCCGTCCGGTGAAAGGGCCAGCCCCTGCGGAGCCCGCCCGGCCTCCATTTTAAAGAGGACGGAGCGCGACGTAGTGTCCACCACGGCGATCTGGCGGCTGCCCTCCATGGCCACGTAAAGCAGGAGTCCGGTGGGATCGTAGACCGCGTGGGAGGGCACGGCGGAGTCGTCGAAGTCGATGCGCGAGGCGTAGTCCTCCGTCTCCCCCGGCAGGACGATGCGCGATCCGATGGCGCGGACGGTGGAGTCGTGGGTGAGCTGGCGCGTGTCGCGCAGGGCGCCGCGCTTGATGTTGTCCTGCTTGCCGGGCACCCAGGCGGCGGTGCCGTCCGGGGAAAGCACCGGCGGGCCGAGGTAGTTCGGGATGCCGCGCCCGGCATTCTCCGCGTCCGGCCGCTCGCTGTGCTGGAGGACGACCGTCTTGCTCAGAGTCAGGGCAGCAGTGGAAACGACGAGGACCTGGCCGCCGTAGTTCACGCCAGACACCGTCGTCTGCACCGTGCCGGTGGATTCGCCCGGCAGGGACGGCGTGATGAAGCGGGAGACGTAGACCTTCGCGCTGTCCGCGCTGACCGAGAGGTGGCGGACATCCGGGCCGGTGGCCAGGGTGGAAATGGTGGCGCCCGTGGTGACATTGAGCTTCAGCAGCTGGCCGGAGCCCTCCAGTGCGAGGTACGCCGCGCCGCCGTTCGGGGCAAAGGCGAGACCGTGCGGCATGGAGGCGCGCGGCAGATCCACCGTGGCCGCCACGGCGAAGGTGTCGGGGTTGATCAGGCTGAGAGTGGCAGATTTTTTGTTCACCACCCAGGCCCGTCCGTCCGGGGCGACGGCCACGCTCACCGGCTGCGTGCCCACGGCGGTCTCGGCGAGCTTCGCGTTGGTCGTGGCGTTGAAGACGCTGACCGTGTTCGCATCCGGATTGACCGTCCAGACGCGGTTCACCCCGCTCCGGGTTTGCCACGCGATGGGGCTTGAGGCGGTGGGCGGCGTGGCGGCGAGGGTGCCGTGGACGGCCTGGATGAAGACCTGGGCGAGCGAGGCTCCGCTGTCATCCGTGGCGACCACGGTCACCTGGTAGCGGCCCGGCTGGGCAAAGGTCTTCGCGATGACAGGGCTGCTGCTGAGCGCGGTGTCGCCCGTGCCATCGCCAAAGTTCCAACGGAAGCGTGGATTGATCCCGCCAGTGGAGACGGCGCTGTAGCTGATGGAGACGCCTGCCGCTTTTGCCGTGGCCGTCATGGGCGAGAGGGTGAGCCCCGGCACGACCGTCCAGACAAAGGACGTGCTGCCGCTGCGGCCGGTGCCGTCATTGACGGTGATGGTCACATTGAACGTGCCCGCCGTGTCCGTGGTGCCGGTGATGAGCCCGCTGGTCGTGCCGATCCCCAAGCCGCCAGGAAGACCGGCGGCAGAGTAGGTGAGCGGGTCGTTGTTCGCATCCGTGGCGACGACCTGGAGCGAAACCGCCGTGCCAATGAGCGTGCTGCGCGCCGCCAGCGCCGTGACCACCGGTGCCGCGCCGGGCACGCCGGGCGCCGCCAGCACGCTCTCCGGGATGACCTGCCGCGCCAGACCCGGCCCGCTGTAGCTGACGGTCAGCGCCTCGCCTCCGGTGGCTTCGAAAAACTGGACCTCGATGTCATGCACCCCGGCCGTCAGCGTGACCGTCCCCTGCACCTCCTGCGTGGCATGCAGACCGTCGTTGTTCACGACCAGCGCTCCGTCGATGTAGAGCCGGCTGCCGTCGTCCGACGCGGTGAAGAAGGTGTAGCTCCCTGCCAGGGGCGTGCGCAGGCTGGCGCGGAAGCGCATCGCGAAATTGTCATCCCGCAGACGCGGCGTGAGCGAGAACGCGGTGACGTCTCCGGATTTCACCGGAGTGAGAGCGGCGAAGTTCGGCAGGGCAGTCCATGCGCCCTCGTAGTAGTCGTAGCGCACGCCGGGCACCGGCTGGTAGAGCGCGGTGGAGGGAATGATCTGCTTCGCCACGCCCGGTCCGGCATAGCTGACCTCCAGGGACTGCGCTCCGGTGACGTTAAAATAGGCCACCGTGATCCGGTGAATGCCCGCCGGCAGGCTGATCGCCCCGCTGGTCTCCCTCACCGTGTGAACGCCGTCATTTCCAGCCACCAGCCGCCCGTCCACCCAGACCTGACTGCCGTCGTCGGACTTGGTGTAAAAGGTCCACGTCCCGGCGGTGGGGATGCGCAAGTTGCCGTCGAAGGTCATCGCGTAGTTGTCCTCACGCACCCTGGACGTGGTGTTGAAAGTGGGCACCACGCCCGTGGTGACGGGTGTGAGCAGGGAGAAGTCCGGCAGCACCGTCCATGCGCCCTCGTAGTAGCGGTAGCGCAGCCCGGGCACCTCGCCGGGCGGGTGGATCGCCCAGGTGAAGGACTGGCTGTTGCTGACGCCGGAGGCCGTGGCGGTGACGGTGACGGTCTGCTCGCTGATGACCGTGGGCGTGCCGGAAATGAGGCCCGTGGAGGCGCCCAGCACCAGGCCCTGCGGCAGGCCGGTGGCCGTCCACGTGGCCCCGGCAGCAGTGGAGACCAGCTGGAGGGAAACCGGAGTGAGCCGCGGCGTGTATTGCGTGCCGGGATTTTGCACGGTGATGCCGCTCACAGCCTGGTTGGTGCCCATCACCTCGACTTCGGCGAGCTGGAGGAAATTCGTGTTGTTGAGCTGGATGCGCAGGTAGCGGGCGCTGCGGTAGAGGTTCACCACCGTTTCAGGCCCGGCGGTGCTGCGGTAGCGGTAGCTCTTGGTGTCCGTGTTCGCGTCGGTGAAGGGGAAGTTCGACACATGCACGGTGAAATCCGTGAGGCGGGAACCCACGTTGTTCGCGCGGTTGAAAATGCGGACCGCGTTCAGCGGATAAACCGCCCCGAGGTCCACCTGCCACCAGGCATTCGCCTCGGACTGGGTGTGGGTGCCGGGAGCCGCGCCGTAGTCAGCGGTGCGCACGCCGTCCACGGCCCGGTTCGAGGTGAAATTCAGGTCGTAGTTTGACGACTGCTGGGTCGGCTTGTTCAGGGCCAGGTTCACCCCCGGCACGGCCACCGTGGCGGCGGTGCTGACGAGGACGGTGCGCGAGGAGCTGGGCACGCCCGAGGCATCGATGCCAAAGAGCATCCAGTAGCCGGGCAGCATGACGTTTTGGTTGTTGTGCGGCGACAGCTCATAGGTGCCGGGGCTCGTCTCGCAGAAGGCCGGGCTGAAATAACGCTGGTCCGTCGTGAGCCCGTGGGTGACGGAGGCCATGCGGATCATGGAGAACCGGCGCAGCCCCGCCGTACCCTGCACGGTGAAGCGCCCGGTCAGCCCGATGGTGGACGGGGCCGTCGTGAGCGAGGGCCGGGGCGCGGCGGTGCCCGTGGCGGTGAAATGCGACGGCGGCGTGTAGACCTCCAGGTTTGCATGATCGACCGCCGCATTTCCCGCCAGCCCGCTGCCGCCGGACATGACGCGTCCGTCCGTGAGCAGGAGGGCCACCGAGTGGTAGTTCCGCGGCACCGCCTGCCCGGCCACCGTGCGCCAGAGCCCGGTGCGCGGGTTCCAGATCTCCGCATTCAACACAGAGCCGGTGTCGCTGAATTTCTGGCCCGAGGTGTTTCCGCCGATCACCAGCACCTCGCCCGTGGGCAGGACGATTCCGTTGGAAAACCGGCGAATGGAAGACATCGCCGGCTGCGGTGTGATCGTCGGAGGGTCGGTGCACAGGTTGATCGTCGCCGCCAGGTTCGTCGGCGTCTCCGCCGTGCCTGCGGCCAGTCCGCCCGCCACCAGCAGCTTGCCCGGCTCATACATGACCACGGCGGAGTCCTTGGGATACCACGTGCCCGGCCACTGAACGCCCGCGCTCACTACCGACCCGTTGCCCTCGGGGTTCACCCAGTTCAGGGTTTTCGTCGGCCCGATGTGGATGATCCGCCCGTCCGGCGCCACGAAGACAAGCGGCGTCCAGTTTGCCTCGATGGTGGTCAGGGAGGCGATGGGGCTCCAGTTGATGCCGGAATACTTGCGCCACGACGTGCCGTTGTAGCGCTCCGCCGTGTTGTCCCCGCCGCTGCCGGAGACGGTGAAAATGTCCCCCACCGGCAGCACGAGAGAGCCGGTGTACCAGCGCGGGTCGTTCATGTCCGCCGCGCGGGACCATGAGGTGGTCTGCCAGTTGAAGATGCTCGACAGTCGCACTGTGTTTCGCCCGCCCATGACCTGGAATTTCCCGTCCGGCCGCAGCACCGTGCCACCACAAAACATGTCGTGCTGGTTCCAGTTGATCTCCGTTACCGTGCCGGTGCTTGGATTCCAGACCGCTGCGTAGGTGAACTCGGGGCCGTTGGGAAAGGAGGTGCGCTGGTTCGATGCGAAAGTCAGCACGCGCCCGTCCGGCAGGTTCGACGCGGTGACCGGCACGTGGGGCAGAGTCAACGGAGCACCCCACTGCCCGGCGTTCTGGGATTTCGCCGGCTCGACCGGGTCCGGCACCCCCTGAAAGGCGGGCAGCAGTTGCGCCGCTGCCGCGAAAAACGCGTCGTCCTGCGAGTGGTTCGCTCCGGCAAAGCCGAGGGTGGGAGCGGCCGCGAGAAGGGCGAGGGTGAGAGTGCGGATGGAATTCATGGCTTGGAAAGGGAAAGGGTGGAGGCGGCAGCTGCCGCGGGTTTCAGAAAGGCATCGTCAGTCAGTGTGCGCAGAAAGGCGGCGAGCGCGGCCTTGTCGGCAGCCGTCAGGCCGAGCCCGGCGACCGGGTGCTTGGAAAGGTTCGGGTCCAGCGTGGCCGTGCGCTGCACGCCGTGGTCGTAGTGGTCGATCACGTCCTCCAGAGTGCTGAACCTCCCGTCATGCATGTACGGCCCGGTCACGGCGACATTCCGCAGTGAAGGCACGCGGAATTTCCCCCGGTCAGCCTCCTGCCCCGTCACGGCCTGACGCCCGGCTTCAGGGCTGGCGTCGAGCCCGTTGTTCGCGAACCCCTGGCTGCTAAACAACGCCCCACCATGGCAGTGAAAGCAGTCCGCCCCCCGCAGATTCCGCGCCGGATCATGCTCCGTGATGAAAAGCTCCAGCCCCCGCTGCTCCACCGGCGTCAGTTTCACCCGCCCCAGCAGCGCCTGGTCAAACCTCGAGTCCTGCGAGACGAGGGTCAGCAAAAACTGCTCCAGCGCCAGCCCCACCCGCGCGCCCGTCACACCGCCCGGGCCAAAAACACGCTCAAACCGGGCTGCCTCGGTCTGGTCCGCAGAGAGCTTCTCCACCACCCGCTCCAGCGTCTCGTGCATTTCCAGCGGATCCTGCACGGGCACCAGCACCTGGTCCCGCAGCCGCTTCACCCGCCCGTCCCAGAAAAACTCCGGCTGCCACGCGAGGTTGGAGAGCGCCATCGCGTTTCTTTTTCCGGGCAGCCCGTCCACACCCAGGCTGAACTTTTTCCCCGCATCCGCAAACCCCGCCCCCTGCTGGTGGCACGAGGCGCAGGACTGCATGCCAGTCCGTGAAAGCCGCGTGTCGGTGAAGAGCCGCCTGCCCAGTTCCACCCCCTCGCGCGTTGGCACGTTGTCCGCCGGCAGGGAGACCTTCGGCATCCGGCTCGAAATGTGCATCAGGTACGACGTCCCCTTTGGCCGGGCCGGTTCCCCCACCCCGGCCACCGCCGGCTCCTGCCACACCTCGGCAGCCACACCCGCCAGGGAGAACGCCTTCTCCATCCTCCCTCGCAGCACACCCGCCTTCGCATCGCCCTCGCGCGAGTGTGTCGCCTCGCCAAATTCCGCGGGCCTCACCCCGCCCAGCACCTTCTCCACATCAAAGACCAGCTCCACCGTGCCCCCGCGCGTCAAATCCAGCGCCCCCTCCAGCTCCACCGTCATCCGCTGCTTCTCCCCGGCCAGATGGTAGGAAAACCCGCCCACCGCGCCATCCGACTTCGTGTAGTGGCCCTCCAGCGCCGCATAAATAAACCCGCCCTGCCAGCCCCAGTGCAGCCCATTCACCACCGGGTTCAGCGCGTGCGTGGCCGGCCACCGGTTCACGTCTGCCTTTTCCCCCGCCTCGTCCACGCCCACCACAAACCTGACGCCCGTGTAGGCCTGCGCGGGCACCCCCTCCAGCAGAGCATGGCAGCGGCCCTCGCTCCCTCGAAAACAGGCATACCACCCGCTCGATTCCAGCCATGTCCCATCCGTGCGCTTCAGCGCCAGCCCGGACATCAGAAAATCCAGCCGCGTGATCTCAACCCCCTGGCCACCCGCCCTGCCCCCAAACTCCACCGGCTTCCCCTGCTGCTCAAACCGCACCTCAACTCCCACATCCTTCGCCTCCTTCGCGTCAACCCGGTCCACACTCCCCCCTCCGGTCATCAACACGATGCACGGCAGCAGCACATGCCTGTAGCCTCTATTCCGTATGAACATGGTTCCTCTTCCCGTATCCAACCGGGCACAATCAGTCTGAAAATTATAGACACTTGTTTCCCGCAGGCAAATCAAACTAATCATTTTGGCAAAAATTACCAGATTTGCGGCCAGAAAATGAGAACCTCCCAACTCCGCACGAAATCCGCCAATGGCGCTGTCGCACAACCGCACACGGTGGGGGCCCTCAATTGTCCCGGGCGACGCGGTCCAGCTCGGACTTCTTCCGTTTAATGTCCGCCTCCAACTGCTCGTGCCGCCAGGATCCCTCGCGGGCGGCCCCCTGCTGACTGATCAGCGAGGCCAGTTCCTTTTGGATCTGGTAGTACCTCTCAGTACGGCTCCTTCCCTCATCAATGGCCGCCACCAGGGCATCTGCCTTGTCCATTCCCGGCTCGACATTGTTCTCAAAGAACCAGTTCGCCAGCCAGCCGAGCCCCGCCAGCGCACCGCTGATGAGGAAAAGAAAAGTCATCGGCCGGACATAATCGGCCCACTCGGCTTCCTTCTTCTTGTGTTTCCTGCCTGAGACCGGCTCGGTGTGCCGTGACGGAACGGGGTGGATCAGCCGCTGCTGGTAGTCGGACGCATCCTCGGCGCAAACACCAAACTCCGGCTCAGTCGGCCCCATGGGCGGCAGCTGGGAGTCTGGAAACTCGCTGGGGTCGACCGGCCTCGTCGCGGTCGGTGAAAGCGCTGCCGTGGGCAACCCCAAGCTCGGCGGCGGCCGCACCGGGGCCGGCGCACGCACAATCAAAATTCCTTCAGGAACAACAATCAGCGTCTGGCACCGCAGGCACGGCCCGGTCAGGCCTGCCATTTCCCTCGGGACGGTGAGGGTCAGGTGGCAGACCGGGCAATCGAACTGGATGGGCTCTTGATGCATCGGGGGGCTGAGTCGTTACAGCCCCATTTATACCATAGTTTTCGAAACTTTCAATAAAATAACTAATGCATCACTTTCATCCATATTCCAAACAAGCTTACGACCCTGGTAACCCGTGGAACCCGCCTTGCGGCTGGATTCGGGCGCGGGGACGACTTCTTGCGTGATTCTGCGAAAGCAATGGAACACACCCAGCAGCAGGCTGACTTCTCAAGCCAAAAGCTCAAGACACCAGCCGGCTTTCCTCTGTGGGATGTGAACTTATTCCAATGAGCGTTCATGATGGGGCAAACTGGCGTGTGGATTTCTTCCGATGGCAAGGCGCGATGATGGAGCATATCCAATGCGACACGTGACTGACGAGCAACGCAGTCAGCGGGAAAAAGACCAGCCTGTTCGCCTCAGCCTGAACGCGAATTGGAATTACTTCTGGGTGAAAGCAAACACGCCTTTTTTGTTGGCCACGATGATGTCCGGTTTGCCGTCCTTGTTCAGGTCTCCCGTGGTGACCTGCGTTCCAACTCCGCTGTCGTCATCCACGAGGTGCGGAATGAACTCCGCTCCGCCTTTCCCGTCTCGTTTGATCTGGAACCAGTAAAGCACCGGCGCTGCGTTTGGCTCGTCGTCGTTCATCGGGCCGTGGGCCCAGCGGCGCTTGCCTGTCACGAGGTCCAGGACGCCGTCACCGTCAATGTCCACCATCTGCATGGCGTGGAGCTGGCTGAACTTCACCCCCTGCTTGTTCTCTTCAGGTTTGCTTCCCATGATTTTATGCTCAGTGAAGCTTCCATCCTCCTTTTGCTCGAACCACCCCAGCCCGAAGCCGTGGGCATCGTAGCTGGTGATGACGTCATTGCGCTTGTCACCGTTCACGTCATAGACTTGCATGAACGAGCCGCCGCGAGCCCCCGCCGGTGCGAACGGTCCCCGGTGAAACACCCAGTCCTTGTCCTCCTTCGTGTCCGCAGGCTGCTCGCGCCAGCCTTCCTTGTCCAGGATGTCCACGCGCCCGTCCCCGTTCACGTCCCCGGCGCCGTAGCCGTGCGTGTATTTGAAATATTTCGCGTCATTCTCGGGCGACTTCGGCGTGATCGGGCGGAAGCGCCCTTTGCCCGTGGGGTTCGCCCAGTCGATTTCCACATAACCCAGCCGCCCGTGCCCCTTTTCCTCACCGGGATCCGCCTTGCTGGAGTGGCAAAGCAGCTCCGGTTTTCCGTCGCCGTTCACGTCCTTCAGGTCCGGGGATTCCCCGTCCGCCACGTCAAAGATGGCATGCCGGGCCCAGTCTCCGGGTTTCCCCTGCGGGTTGATGTAGAGCAGCGCGGGATCCCCCGGCAGCCCGTAGACCAGGATGTCAGCCCAGGAATCGCCGTTAAAGTCGTAGGCGTAGGTGAGAAAATAATCCGAGTAGCCCTTCGCCGGATCATAGGGCGTCTTGGTCATGCCGCCCGGGTTCACACTGGGCGGGGTGAAGGTGGTGCGCTTCGAAAAATCCGGCCCCTGCCAGAGGTAGCACCCCGCGACAATGTCCACATTTCCATCGTGATCGAAGTCCGCCATGTGGCAGCCCTCCGCGACGAACTCGGTGGTGAGGGTTTGCTTTTTGAAAGTGACCTCAGCCGCCAGAGGCGAGGCGGTCACGGCCAGGGCGAGGAGAAAAAGGGGCGTTTTCATGGTCAGCCACCCTGGTCCGGACCGCCCCGCTGTAAAGCAAATCCGGTTACGGCGGCCCCCTGACGGCGGGCTCGGCATCGCCCCCCGCCCGTCGCCTGGCTCAGCTCCAGGCCGCCGAGTACAGCGCCTCAAACTCGGGCGCCCCCACCGTCACCGGATTGAACTGCGCCGTCCACTGGGTGGCTGCCTCCCTGGCCAGCTGCGGGATGTCCTCCCGCAGCACCCCGGCTGCGGACAGGCTGGCTGGCAGCCCGGCGACCAGCAGCATGCCGGAAATCACCCCTTCCAGATCCGCGGCCAGCTCGTCATACGTGGCTGAGGCCGCCGAATCCTGGCGGTTCAACCGGATCACGTGCGGAAGCATCAGCCCCACCGCCGTGCCGTGCACAATTCCATAGTTCGCCGTCAGCGGATTCGCCGCCGCGTGGGCCGCACCCAGCATCGAATTTTCAATCGCCGTGCCCGCCGCCGCCGCGCCCAGCAGCATCTGCGCCCGCGCCAGCAGCGATCCCGGGTTCGTGAAAACCTCCCCCATTCCCGCCCGCAGCAGCCTGAAGCCCATCCGTGAATAAACCAGCGAGACATCCGTCCGCTTCCGGCACACCGCCGACTCCACCGCATGGGCCACCGCATCGATCCCCGTCACCGCCGTCACACGGGGCGGCAGGGTGAGGCACAGCTCCGGGTCCAGGATGGCGTGTTTCGCCGCCGCCTTCTTGTCCCCGCAGGCCATCTTCGCGTGGGTCACCGCGTCACTGATCAGCGCAAAGGACTGGCACTCGCTGCCCGTGCCTGCGGTGGTCGGGATGAGCAGCAGCGGCAGCATTTCCTTCGTGGCCTTGCCCACACCCCAGTAGTCTTTCATCTGGCCACCGTTGGTCAGGAGAAAATTACACCCCTTGGCCGTGTCCATGCTGCTCCCGCCTCCCAGCCCCACCAGGCCGTCCACCCCCGCCGCCCGGGCCGCCGCCACGCAGGCGTCCACCGTGTCAGTGGTTGGGTTTTCCACCACGCCGTCAAAGATCACCGCCTCCACCCCGCACCTTCCCAAGCTCAGCAGCACCGGCTTCAGGTGGCCTGCCTTTTCGATGCCCGCATCCGTCACCACCAGCACCTTCCGCACGCCCATTTCCACGCACCAGTGCCCGGCGCGCGCCACCTCTCCGGCCCGGAAGTGCAGCCGCGTCCCCGGCGTGTGGGCGAACTCCCAAACCCAGTCCGGCAGCCCCTCACCGTGGGCCGCCGCCAGTCGTTCCAGTGAAATGTCAGGACGGTCCGCAGTCATCGGGCGCGAACATGGAGTGCCCCCCCCGCCCTGTCAAAGCTCCTCTCCTCAGTTTGGGGGATGGTTTTTCCTGACCCGTGTGGACAAAAATCCGCCCTCCCGTCTTGCCACCCGCCCCTCGCCTCCCTACTCTCCGCCCCCATGGCCGATGCCGAATCCAGTTTCCCCGACGATCCCGACTCCCCCGAGACCCACCACACCCTGCGGCAGCGCATCGGGCTCTTCCTCGGCCCCGCCCTCATGCTGCTGCTCCTGGCCCTGCCCATGCCCGGGCTCAAACCAGAGGCCCACCGCCTCGCCGGCGTCATGGCCCTCGTCGTCACCTACTGGATCTCGGAGGCCATCCCCCTCGCCGCCACCGCCTTCCTCGGCCCGGTCCTCGCCATCCTGCTCGGCGTGGCGGAGGATAAAAAAATCTACGCCCCCTTCGCCTCGCCCGTCATCTTTCAGTTCGTCGGCTCCTTCATGCTGGCCGCCGCCATGCAGAAATACCACCTCGACCGCCGCTTCGCCGCCCGGCTCCTCGCCATTCCCGCCCTCTCCCGCAGCCCGGCCCGGCTTTTCGTTGCCCTCGGCCTGCTCACCACCTGCCTCTCCATGTGGATGTCAAACGCCGCCACCACGGCCATGATGCTCCCCATCGCCCTCGCCGCCGCCCAGTCCTGGCCCGCCCTGCGGGACAATCCCGCCGCCATCGCCCGCCTCGTCCTCCTCATCGCCTTCGCCGCCAGCATCGGCGGGGCCGGCACCCCCGTCGGCACCCCGCCAAACCTCATCGGCCTCGGCGCCCTCAAGGAAACCACCGGCGTCACCATCTCCTTTGTCCAGTGGATGCAGCTCGGCGTCCCCCTCGCCCTCGTCCAGCTCGCCTGCCTCCTCCCCCTGCTCGCCCGCCAGACCCTCACCGCCGGCACCGCGCCGGATGCCCCCCACCAGTCCTTTCTCCCCGGCACCGCCGCCCGCCGCCCCTGGGCCAGGGGGGAGGTCATCACCATCTGCGTCTTCCTCCTCGCCGTCAGCCTCTGGATGCTCCCCGGCCTCCTCGACCTCGCCGCCGGCACGGGGAAAAGCCCCCTCTCCCAGTTTCTCCACGCCCATTTTCCCGAGGAAACCGTCGGCCTCCTCGCCGGCGTCCTCCTCATGCTCATCCCCGTGGACTGGCGCACTGGCCGCATGACCCTCACCTGGAAAGAAGCCGTCCGCATTGACTGGGGCACCATCTTCATCTTCGCCGGCGGCATGGCCCTGGGGAAGCAGCTCTTCGACACCGGCCTCGCCGCCGCCCTGGGCAACGGCCTCGTCACCCTCATCTCCCACGTCACCACCCCCGGCCTCTGGACCCTCGTCGGCTTCGGCATCGTCCTCAGCCTCATCGTCAGCGAGGCCGCGTCCAATACCGCCAGCGCCACCGTCATGGTCCCCCTCATGATCGCCATCGCCCAGAGTGCCCATGTCGATCCCGTGCCCGTCGCCCTCGCCTCCTGTCTCGCCTCCAGCTTCGGCTTCCTCCTCCCCGTCTCCACCGGGCCCAACGCCCTCGCCTATGGCACCGGACGTGTCCCCCTCACCACCATGATCCGCCACGGAGCCGCCCTCGACGTCATCGGCGCCATCACCATCTTCGCCGCCATCTGGCTCGCCTACGGCCGCATCTTTTGAAATCCGGAGCCCGCGCCTGCTCCAGCCCGCCGGTTTATTTGTAGTTAAACAACTCCCCCACCTTCAGCTCCTTCTCCAGCATCGGGGCCATGCGCGAGTTCACCGCCTCCAGCACCTTCAGCTGCATCCGCCGAGTGATCTGGCGGCCCCGCCGCGCCTTGGCTATCTGCTTGTGCGTCAGAAATAAATCCGGCCGCACGGCCATCAGTTCGTGGTTGCTTACGCCGTGCTGCGTGAGCAGCGCGTCCAGCGGCTGCACGCCATGCTCGCGCGTGGCGTCCTGCCCTTCGTTTTCGTTGTCGGTTTCGTTCATCTGATTGGAAAGTTGGCTCTGGCTCAGGCCGGCATCGGCACGGCGGCGCCGAAGAAGTCCTGCAGCACCTGCTGGTAGACCGGGCGCTTGAAGGCCGGCAGCCAGTCGAGCCTGAAGTCGCCGGGGTTGATCCATTTGAAGGAGGCAAACTCCGGCTTGTGCAGGTCCAGCCGGATCACCGTGTCCGGGGCCGTCAGCTGGCAGAGGAAATAAGTTTGCTCCTGGCCGACATATTTTTTGAACCTCCGGTGCTGCTGTGGAAACTCATAACGGTAGCCATCGCCATGCTTGAGCACCTGGTAGTGCTCGGGTCGCAGGCCCAGTTCCTCCTCCATTTCCCGTGCAAAGGCAGCATCCAGCGGTTCACCCTCATCCACCCCTCCCTGCGGAAACTGCCAGGAGTCGCGATGGTCGATGCGTTCACAGACAAGAATCCTCCCGTCTGTGCTCGTAAACAACCCTGCTACATTTGGACGATATTTCCCCGGCATCCTCCACTATTCCCCGCCAGCCTCCCCCCCCACAACCGAAATTAACATGTCCACGCTCATTTCCCTCCTCCGCGGCCGCCGCCTCCTCATATTTCCCGCCCTCGGGCTCATCTGGCTCCTCTGGCGCGGCGTTCTGCCGAATTTCACCCCGGAGAACACCGTCCTCGCCCGCCAGCACGCCCTCTTCGCCGCCCTCGAGGACGGCGACGACACCAAGCTCCTCTCCATGGTCTCCGACGACTACCTGGACGATTTCAAATTCAACCGAGATGAATTCAACCTCGCCCTCAAGGACTGCCGCTCCCTTTTCCGCACCTTCGGCGTGGAGGTGAAAGACGAGTCCGTCGAGCTTCAGGGAAAGGAGGCCGCCGTCACCATCTCCTGCATCGCCCGCGGCCAGATCCTCAATCCCATGGGCGACTGGGTCCTCGCCCAGTCCCGCGAGGTGAAAAAACCCTACGTGTTCCGGTTCAGGAAAGAATCCATCTGGGGCTGGGGCTGGCGGCTGGTGAAAGTCGAGCAGCCCGACCTCAAACTGCCCGCCGGCTACAAGCCCGGCGCGGTGCGCGACGGCTCCGCCATCAACGAGGCCCTCGGCAAAATGATGTCCCCGTAGCGCCCCTGCGCCACGACTTGCGCAGGCAGAAGGCCAACCCGGTAAACCAGAAGCGCCTCGGGAACCCCACCGCAGTTCATTCCCCCGTCTCCCCGCGCCCCCATCCTCCCCTGCCCCGCCCCTGCATTCCCTTGCCCAACCATTCCTTTGCCCCCTCCACCTCTCCTGCGCCGCCCCTGCATTCCTTTGCCCAACCATTCCTTTGCCCCCGCCGCCTCTCCTGCGCCGCCCCTGCATTCCCTTGCCCAACCATTCCTTTGCCCCCTCCGCCTCCCCGCGAAGCGCCCCGGTTTGATTTTTCCCCCGCCCTGCGCCACGATGCCGCCGCATGATCACCGTTTACCGCACCACCGCCGGCGTCGTCTTTCAGGAAAATGGCCGCTGGCTCCGCAGCGAGGGCCTCTCCATCGACGCCCTGTTCGAGGCCGCACAGCCCCTCGACAGCCTCGCCCAGTTCAATGCGGTCCCCGCCAGTGAGCCCAGCCCCGGAGACATCCTCCCGCCCCTCGTTTCCCAGGAAGTCTGGGCCGCCGGCGTCACCTACCTCCGCTCCCGGGACGCCCGCATGGAGGAGTCAGAGTCCTCCGGAGCCAACCGCCTCTACGACCTCGTCTACGAGGCTCCCAGGCCCGAAATCTTCTTCAAAGCCACCGCCCCGCGCACCCGCGGCCCCGGGCAAAAAGTCCGCATCCGTGCCGACGGCACCTGGAACGTCCCCGAGCCCGAACTCACCCTCGCCATCAACCGCCACGGCCGCATCTTCGGCTACACCATCGGCAACGACATGTCCTCCCGCGACATCGAGGGCGAAAACCCCCTCTACCTCCCCCAGGCAAAAATCTACCGCGGCTCCTGCGCCCTCGGCCCCGCCCTTGTCATCACAGACTCCCTGCCCGTCGAGACCACCATCTCCATGGAGATCCTCCGCGACGGCGCCACCGCCTTCACCGGCTCCACCGCCCTCGACCGCATGAAGCGCCGCCTCCCCGAACTCGCCGACTGGCTCTTCCGCGAAAACGAATTCCCCCACGGCGCCCTCCTCATGACCGGCACCGGCGTCGTCCCCCCCGCCTCCTTCACCCTCCGCAGCGGAGACCTCATCCGCATCAGCATCCAGGGCCTCGGCGTGCTGGAAAACGAGGTGGAGTAGGGGCCCTCGCCACGTCACGTCACCCCACGCCACGCCTCAAGTGCGTGCCCCGAACCTCGTGCCCCGGACGCGGTGCGACGCGGCGCTTGGAGGACCAAGCGACCCTGCCTTTTCTGTACCGTCCGTCGCGTTGTCTGCCGCGTCCAACGCGGGGAAGGTACGGCAGGCTGGTCCTCCAGCCGCCCCATCGCCCCAAGCCGCATCGCCCCAAGCCCCATCGCCCCAAGCCGCAGCCCCCTCGCGTCCTGAGAACGCCAACGGCGTTCCGCCCTCCAGCCTGGGGTTGCCGAGGCACGAGGCTACCCCAGGGAACCAGACGAGACGCCGGGAACCGCACCGCGGTTCAGCCCCCCCCGAAACCCTGCTCCCGTTACCAGCGTTCGCGCAGCCCGGATGCGTCGGGCAATCCATCTCCGGGGGCCGCAACCGCCGTGCGGTTGCCGTTTTCTTTCCATGCGACCTGGGGTAGGCCTCCGCTCCGTCGGCCAACCCCAGGCTGAAGGACTGAACCGCCGTGCGGTTCCCAAGGCCCGCGTCGAACCGGACCCGCCTTCCGAAACCGCCGACGGCGTTCCGCCGTCCAGCTTGGAGTTTGATGGGGAAATACGAGACCACCCCAAGCGCCAGTTCCCCTAGTCCCCATCACCCCCAATCCGGAGCCTGGCAGCAAAAAGAGCGTACTTGGTTTTTGCATGGGCCCATTCCATGGCAGGCGGACTGAAAGTGCTCCTCATGCTCGCTTCAGCATCGTCCTGTTGCCTGACGCCCGTGTGACGATGGAGTGGCAGCCGGAGACTTGAGGAATTCCAAAAGGAAACTATGCCCCAACACGGGATCTTTCTTGCGCCGGATTCCGCCGCGTGGCACCTGTCACGAGTCTTTTTCGACTATTTTGTCAGGAAATGCCACCGGGCTCCAATTTCGATGACCCTGTTTTACGAAAAACTCATCAACGACTTCGGCCACCACCGCCACGACGAAGAGCTGGCCGACGCCGAACGCACAATTTTAGGCATCACCTGACACGGCAATGCCCCACGACCTCTTCATCTCCTACGCGCATCAGGGCGACAACACGTCCCGCGAATCCGTGACTGCATTGGTCGCCCGTCTGCACGCGGAACTGGAAGCCGATTTCCGCCGCCGCTTCAACCGCGATCTGGAGATCTTCTTCGACAAGGAAGACATCCTGGATTTTGACCACTGGCAGGTCCGCTGTCATCGGGCGTTGCGCGACTCCCGCTTCTTCATCGCCTGTCTCTCGCGCAGCTATCTGCGCAGCGATGCCTGCCGCTGGGAATGGGAGGAATGGTGCCGGCACGAACTCGAACACGGCCTCGTGGGTCAGGGCGCCGCGTCGCTCTGGTTCGTGAAACTGGAAGACCTCGACGCGCCGGAGGATGCCGCGTTGCTCCAGCGTTGGAAAGGCGACTTGCTCCAGCGCTTCCACATCCAATGCCACGAGTGGCGGCATGACGACCAGGGCAACTTCCTTGATGCGGCGGCCCGTTCAGAATTGCAGCAACTCACCGAGCACGTCGCGCAACGGCTGCGATTGCTCACGCTGGACCGTGCCCGGCGCGGCAATCTCCCCTGGCCGAACACAAACTTCGTCGGGCGCGAACCGGAACTGGCCAGCCTGCGTGCCGCGTTGCTCGATGCGCCGGAGCCATCCCCGGCTGGCATCCACGGCGTCGGCGGCATGGGCAAGACCGCGCTCGCACAAGCCTTCGCTTACAAGGAAGCCGACGCCTTTCCCGGCGGTTGCTGGCTGCTGCGCTGCGACCGGTCTGCAAACAACACACCCTGTTCCTTAATTTCTCAATGAATACACCCCTCCGTCTCTTCCTCAGCTATGGCCACGACGCCAATGAAGAACTCGTCCGCCGCATCTACGCCGACCTGAAACAGCGCGGCCACGACGTGTGGTTCGACAAGACCGACATCAAGGCCGGCGACGACTGGCGGCGCTCCATCACGTCCGGCATTACGGAGTGCGACCGCTTCTTTTCCTTCCTCTCGAAACATTCCACCCGCGATCCCGGCGTCTGCCTCGATGAAATCCGCATCGCCATCGGCACGAAGGGCGGGAACATCCAGAGCATCCTCGTCGAGAGCGAGCAGGAGGTGAAACTGCCGCCCAGCATCAGCCACATCCAATGGCTCGACATGCACGACTGGCAGGAGCGGCGTGCGTCCGGCGAGGCGGCCTGGGAAAAGTGGTATCAAGAAAAACTCGCCGAGATCATCCGCGTCGTGGAGAGCGACGAAAGCCGGAAGTTCGCCGGTGAAATCCGGACGCTCGAAGAATATCTCAAGCCCGTCGTCTCCGATTTCGCCGCCGATGCGCGCATCCAGAAACTGCTGGAGAAAAAACTCACGGGCCGCGCATGGCTGTTTGAGGCCGTGGAAAAATGGCGCACCGCCGCCGACCGCAGCTCGCGCATCTTCTGGATGATGGGCGCGCCCGGATTTGGCAAAAGCTTCTTCGCCGCCCACCTGGCGCACTTCTACGGACGCGGCACAGTCATCGGCGTCCACTTCTGCGCCTACGACAAGCCCGACCACCGCAGCGCCCCGCGCATCATCCGCACCCTCGCCTTCCAGCTTGCCACCCGGCTGCCCGACTACCGCAAGCTCCTGCTCACCCTGCCGGTGATAAAGGAACTGGACCGCAAGCAGACCGCCGCCGAACTGTTCGATTACCTCCTCGCCAACCCGCTCAAGCTCTCCATCACCGGCGGACGCGAACGCCTGCTCATCGTCATTGACGCCCTCGACGAAGCCGGCGGCGACGGGCGCAACGAACTCGTCGAAATGCTTGCGCGCCACGCCCCGAGCCTGCCGGACTGGATTGGCCTCGTCGTCACCAGCCGGCCCGAGAGCGACGTGCGCGCCCCGCTGCAAGGGCTGAACCCGTTCGTCCTCGACACCGCCACCGAAGCCAACCGCGCCGACCTCCGCGAATACCTGCGCCACGAACTCGCCCCGCAACTCCAGCCCCGCCCGGACGCCGACCGCCTCGTGGAACAAATCCTGGAAAAGAGCGAAGGCGTGTTCCTCTACGCCGAACGCTTCTGCGACGACGTTCAACGCGGCCAGATCTCGCTCGACCACCCGGACCAATTCCCGCAAGGCCTCGGCGGAATCTTCTTCCAATGGTTTCAACGCCAGTTTCCCGACCTGGAAAAATTCCGCAAAGATGTGCGCCCCGCCCTGCGCGCCATCCTTGCCGCCCGCGAACCGCTGCCCGTGGAAATCCTCCAACGCCTCTTCAACTGGCAGGACGAAGAACTCCGCGACTTCACCCGCCCGCTCGGCTCGCTGTTTCCGGTCACGAAAGAGGCGAATGGCGAAGTCATCAAGCCCTACCACAAATCGCTCGCTGACTGGCTGGTGGCTGAAGCGAAGGCTGGCCCGTATTTTGTAAGCACTCGTGGAGGATCCATGTTACTGGCGAACTGGTGTTTGGGAGAGTATTTGCGAGGGGTTCAAACAATGTCTGATTATGCAGTTGGTTGCGCTGTATTTCATCTCGAAGCCTTATGGAAATCGGATGACATTGAGATTCTGAAAAGCGATTCTGCGTTTCTAGCGAGACAGAACCGGTTATGGGGCTGGGCATCGGTCATGGAGGGCTACCCGAGTTTTGAGGCTAGGGCCAGAGCACAGGCCCGCAGACGTTGGGAGAGACTCAAGTCTCTTCGAACAGCGGGTGGGAATGACGGGTTGCTGAAATCTGGCGCGTTCCAAACTGCCCAACCGAGTCTGTTTGCAATGGCAGATCAAAGATCACTCAAGAACCTAGGTTTTTACACGGGTGAAATTGATGGGTTGCTGAAATCTGGCGCGTTCCAAACTGCCATCACGTGTTTTCGGTTGGCGAATAGCCTCGGAACTGGCACGACACTAGACGCGGATAGTCGAGCTGTTCTCCATGGGGGAAGCGCAATCTCCAAGGCAGCTTGGGAGGCGGCGCATAGCGAGAGAAAGTGGAAGTGATGGCATATCTCGTCAATGATTGGCGACTTGGAGAAGGTTCGCCGAATTCGCAACAAACCCGAACGGCGCGGGCACAATCCGCTCCTGTTTTTCCTCAAATGCCTGGAGAGTGAAGACGCGCGGTTGCCCGAACTGCCAGAAGTCGCGCCTGCTGCTTGCGTGTCTTTCTCCGGCGTATCTCCAGAGCGAGTATTGCGAATGGGAGTTTGTCGAATATCTCAAATACGAAATCGGCCATCTGCACGGCTTCAACGGCGTCGCGCCAGTTTACTTCGTCGAAGTGCCGGGCTGGGACAGCAAGGAATTCGAGCAGCAGTGCGCCGCGTGGATTACCGAGCTGCGCAAGCGCCAGCACTTCGACCTGCGCCCGTGGTATGACCATGGCGAGGCGGCCCTGCGCGAAGCCGCCGTGCAGGAACGCATGGGCAAACTCAACCGCCAGATTGTCCAAACCATCACGCGCGGCGAACGCGCCGAGAAATGTCTCGGCAACGTGGACGCGCACAATCCGCACTTCATCGGCCGCACCGCCAATCTGCGGATGCTGCGCGAGAACTTCGTCACGCCCGGCCACATCGGTGTCGTCACCGCCGTCAACGGCGTTGGCGGGCTGGGCAAGACCGCGCTCGCCATCGAATACGCCCACGCCTTTGCCGACGAATACAGCGGCGGACGCTGGCAGGTGCGCTACGCGGGCAAGGACGACCTGCGCCTCGCCCTCGCCGAACTCGCCACGCCCATCGGCTTCGAGTTCACCGACGACGAAAAGAAAAACGCCGACCTCCAGTTCGAGCGCACCCGCCGCGAGCTGAAGAAACTCGCCGACGCCCGCGAACCGCGCCGTTGCCTGCTCCTCCTCGACAACGTGGATCGCCCCGGCCTGCTCGACCCTGCGCAAGTCGCGCGGCTCAACGGCGGCGACTGGCTGCACGTCCTCGCCACCACGCGGCTGGGCGAAAATGAACTGCACGGCGCGCACCGCGACCGTTCGTTCCTGGCCATTGACGAACTGCCGTCCGACGACGCCCTCGCGCTCATCGAGAGCTACCAGCCCGACGGACGTTTCCGCAGCGAGGCGGAACGCGACGCGGCGCGCGAGATCGTGCGGCTGCTCGGCAGCTTCACCCTCGCCGTGGAATCCGCCGCCGTGTATCTCGGCCAATTTGCGAACGACGTGACCTGCGCCGCCTTTCTCGCGCGGCTGAAAAAGGAAGGGCTGGAAGGACTCGACACCGCCGCCAGCCAGAGCAGCGAAGGCGTGTTGCACGGAGAAAAGCGATTGAGCGCAACGCTCCAGCCAACGCTGGAACGCTTGGGCGCAACGGAGAAGCTGGCGTTGGAATTTGCCGCCCTGCTGCCGCCCGACCAAGTGCCGCTCCCGTGGCTGCGCGCACTGGTGGCGAGGACGTTTCCCGAAATGGAATGCGACGCCGAACCGGGCTATCCCGACCCGTGGAAGAGTGTTCTACGCCGCCTGTTTAGCATGCGCCTGATTCAGGCAACAGACGCAATAGAAGAAGATGGCCAACAGTGTCTTGCGCGAATTCACAGATTAGTGGCCAGTCTGGCAAAACCTTCAGCTGAAAGGGATTTTGAAATGCGGCTTTCGGCCATTGAGGCGCTCTTACGGTATATCATGCGCGGCGAAGGGGCTGGATGGTCAAATTACCCGGAAATCAAAATTCCTTGACTGGAGAAAACGCTTGTTGCAGACACGATCCTTACAGCGCCTTTCCCTGAATCCACCGCAGTTCAATTGGCTGACTTTGCAATGAGGGAGTATCGCGGTGTTCTTCCCGCCTGGAAGGACTTTTTACTGACAGAGCTCATCTTGGCTGGCAGACTTCGCTGGAGAACGATCCACGGCCCCTTGTGCATTGAAGCATTCGTCTCGCTGGCTGAGTTCTTCTGGGGTTATGGTCTGCGGGATGCTAGCAGCATAACTCGACACGGTTATCGCACCATCGTGGATGTCTTCCGCAAGCTAATTGAATTTGTCCAAAGTTCCCCAGAAGTTCGTCATTGGAACGGTTTTCCAACCATGATGGAGAAGTTCGAGGAATTCGCAAAAAAAACCGAACACATTACCGGGGAAGATTGGACGAACCGCTTTCGCGTGCTTCAAACCCAGCAGTTCTAACGCGCCGCGGCAATCTCATACTTCCCCTCATCTCGCTCGCCAAGCTGTAGGAAGCCGGCCAGTTCCTCACCGCGAACTGGCGTCTGGACGCTCCGCCCCGCGCCAACACCGCGCCGCGCATCCCCTTCCTCCGCTGCTTGACCGCCCGGCTCGAATCGCAACCGGCCATGCCCTTCTTCGGCCAGCTCAAAACCCTCCTCGCCGGCCCGGAACTTCCCGGGCCATCGACATTGCCGTCCTGTGGGACATCGCGTGCTTCATCGTGTTTTTGAAACCCAACCCCGGCGAGTGAAGGTCAGAATTCCTCTCCTCCCGCGCCGTAGCGCCGGATGAGCGTTCTCACAGGCCGCCGCTAAACCGTTCCGTGCTCAATAATCATGGCTTGAATCCCCCGCCCCGGTGTGGCAAAATTCCCCACGGTTTCGGGGAGGGTTTCCTCCTGATCCTGAGCCGGTCTCTAAATCCACAACTCTGCGGCCCTCCACGCCTTGGCCGGTGGCGTGTGACCTCGAATCCAATAGTAATTGAATCGCAGGAATAGGCCAAACAACTACAAAGCGAACGAACTGCTCGGGGGCAGCTGACAAGCTATCGCAGTTTATCACGAACAACGCGGCGGAGATCGCGGCCGAGGGGCTGAACCCAGTGAATCTGGGCACGGCAGCGGGCGCCCTGCTGGCGTGGCGTAGCAGGCGGATTCGCGCTGTGGGATGAGCCCGTAACCGGGATTTTTCCTCGGCCGCTCGCGCTTCCGCCTGAAGAACTCGATCAGGCGGACTTCCGGTGGCGCCACCGGGATTGCAGGCGTTTTCCCCGGAAACGGGGGCGGAATCGGCCTTTCTGGGCTGAATTTCCCAAAAAATGGGCGGTGGAGAGGGATTTGCCGGCGTCTCCGGGCGGCTCACCGGCGCCGCTGAGCGGTTCACCGGCGCCGGGAAGCTCCTCGCCGGTGTTGCCGAGCGGTTCACCGGCGCCGGCAAGCTCCTCACCGGTGTCGCCGGGTGGTTCACCGGCGCCGGCAAGCTCCTCACCGGTGTCGCCGAGTGGTTCACCGGCGCCGGCAAGCTCCTCGGCGGTGCCGCCGAGTGGTTCACCGGCGCCGGTAAGCTCCTCGGCGGTGCCGGGAAGTTGTTCGGCAGGGCCGGTGCGGGCTTTCGGGATGGTGGCGGGATGGGGCCACAGGTCGCTGCAGGGGGAGCAGTCTGCCTTGGACGGGAGCGAGATAGAACTCAGCGTTGGGCTGTCTCAAACCACTTCCCCCCCAGCGGGAAACTGGCACGGGAACCTCGGTCCACCCCTCGCCGCTTTTTTTGGGCCAAACGTTTTTTTTCTGGTCAGCGGCACGCCTACTGCTGTAATACAGGTCTCACCCATGAAAAATCTGTTCTCGAAAACCGTCCCCCTCGCCGTCATGGCACTCGCCTGTTTCACCACCGCCAGCCGGGCGGATGTGGAAATCAGCGAGTTCATGGCCAACAACACGCGCACGCTGGCTGATGAAAACGGCAGCTACGAAGACTGGATCGAAATCCACAACACGAGCGCCACTCCGGTGGACCTGGAGGGCTGGGCGCTGACGGATGAAGTGCTGAAGCCGGGCAAATGGCTCTTCCCAGCGGTGAGCCTGCCGGGCAACGGCTACCTCGTGGTCTGGGCGTCGAACAAAAACCGGCGGGTGCCCGGGAATCAGCTCCACACGAATTTCAAACTGGACGGCAACGGCGAATACCTGGCGCTGGTGCGTCCGGACACGACGAAGTCGACCGAATACGCGCCCAAGTTTCCCCCGCAGGTGCCCGACCTGAGCTACGGCCCGGTGGTGGAAGCAACGAGCGCCACTCCCGTGCAGCCGGGCACGGCGGGAAAAGTCCTCGTCCCGGCCGACGGCTCCCTGGGCACGACCTGGACCGGGGCGGCCTTCGACGACACCACGTGGACGGCGGCGACAAACGGCATCGGCTTTGAAACCGGGGCGAATGAATTCGGCGCCGGGTGGACCGGGGACATCCTGGCGGACGGCCCCTCCGCCTACTACCGGCTGGAGGAAACGGGGGTGCTGGGGATCGCCGCGAACAATGCCGTGAGCGGCGGCTTCGCAGGCTCGTACTTGAATGGAGTGACGCAGAACGTCGCCACCGTGCAGAGTCCGGCCTTTGCAGGATTTGAAGCAGCCAACCAGGGTGCGCGCTTTGACGGCACGGATGACAAGGTGGATGTGGCATACAATGCGGCGCTCAACACCCAGTCATTTTCTTTTTCCTTCTGGATGAAGTGGAACGGCGGCATCGTAGGCACGCACAAGTGCCCGCTGGCCAGCCGGGAAAGCAGCCCGACGCGCGGGTTCATCGCCTACGTGCTGCCCACCACTCAGCGGCTGTCCTTCTGGACCGGCACCGGCGGCGGCGCGTGGGACGCACTGGATGCTCCGGCGGCAGGTGGCACCATCGCCGCGAACACCTGGTACCATGTAGCCGGCACCTACGATGATGCGACAAAATCCAAGAAGCTCTACCTCAACGGAGCCCTCGTGGGTACACGGACGGTGACCGCCTATTCCCCGAACGGGCTTTACCCGCTGCGCATCGGCTCCGGGGCCTCCGAGGGTGCGGGGCAGTTCTGGTTCCCGGGAGACATTGATGAAGTCGCCGTCTTTAACCGGGCGCTGACTGCAGGTGAAGTCACGACGCAATACACCGCAGCGACCGGCGGTGCAGGCACAGGCGTGGAAGCGGCGCTGGCCATTTCCGGGCAGACGCCGGCAGGCTGGTGGCGGCTGAAAGACGCGACAACCTCCTCCGTGGTTCCGGTCATCAACCAGGGCAGTGCCGGTGCACTGGCGAACGGCGCCTACAATGGCTCCGCCACACTCGGACTTAACGGCCCCCGCCCCTCCTCCGAGGCCGGCATGCCCGCAGACAACAAGGCGCCCCGCTTTGCCGGCAGCGGCTACATCGAGGTGCCCAACAATGTGGCGCTGAATCCCGCCGTCTTCACCGTCGAATGCTGGGCCCGGCCCACCGGCGGCGCGGGAGCCTACCGCTCTCCCATCACCTCCCGCGATGACAACCCGCAGCGCGGCTACATCTTCTACGCTGCCGCCAACAACAACTGGGAATTCTGGACAGGCACCGGCGCACAGGTCGGCTGGAACGTCATCAGCGGTGGCGCGGTGACGCTGAACACCTGGGTTCACCTCGTCGGCACGTTCGACGGCACGATAAAGCGCTTCTACGTCAATGGAGTGCTCAAGGGGGAATCCCCGACCATCGTGGGTGTCAACACCGCGCGCCCGACGCGCATCGCCGCCGGTGCCACGGACGGACCGGCGAATTTCTTCTTCCCTGGCGACGTCGACGAGGTGGCCATCACCCCGCGCGCGCTGACGGCGACTGAGGTCACGAACCGCTACGCGCTCGGGAAAAACAACACGCCGCCGCCTGCCGTGAACGACTTTGCCGGGCTGATCAACACGAACGTGCAGGCGCAAATGCTCGGCATCAATCCCTCGGCCTACTTCCGCCTTCCCTTCACCGTGTCGAACCCGGCTGCTGTTGCCTCCCTGGTGCTGAAAATGAAATACGACGACGGCTTTCAGGCCTGGCTGAATGGTGTGCAGATCGCCTCCGGCAACCGCCCCAACACTTTGGACTGGAACAGCGCCGCCTCCGAGCGTAGCTCAAACACAGAGGCCGTGGTGGATGAGGTTTTCAGCCTGAATGCCTACAAGAGCGCCCTGCAGGCCGGCACGAACGTCCTCGCCATCCAGGGCATGAACCTCAACGCAGCGAATCCTGATTTCCTCCAAGTGGCGAGGGTCGAAATGACCAGCCTGGGTTCGTATTCGGGCACGCCAGTTTACCTGACTGTGCCCTCCCCCGGCGGCGTGAACACCGGAGGCTCCTCCACGCCTGGACCAGCCATCGCGCTCGACACCTTCGCCCCGGCGGCGCCCACCACGGCGGACGACATCACTGTCACCTGCCGCGTGACGCCGGTTTTCAGCCCGGTCGCGAGCGTTACCCTGAACTGGCGCACCGCCTACAATGCCCTTCAGCAGACACCGATGCTGGACGACGGCACCAATGGCGATGCAACGGCTGCCGACGGCATCTACACCGCCGTCATCGCGAAAACAAACTTCACCGCAGGCCAGATGGTGCGCTGGTATTTCTCCGCGACTGACTCTGCAGCCCGCACCTCGCGCTGGCCCTCCTTCACAGATCCGGTGAACTCCCCGGAATACCTTGGCACCATGATTACGGACCCCGGGTTCACCACCACGCTGCCGGTATGGTACTGGTTCGCGCAGAATCCCGCCAGCGGCACCACCCGCGGCGGCACACGGGGCGCCGTCTTCTTCAACAATGAGCTGCACGACAATGTCTTCGTCCGGTTGCGCGGCGGCTTCACCTCCACCGGTTCAAAGAAGTTCGACTTCAATACGGGCGACCACTGCCTGGTCAACGCGAAGATCGGCCGCGTGGAGGAGGCAAACCTGAACGGCTCCGGTCTGGGCGGCATCGACACCATCATCCGGCCTCCGGTCGCGTATGAGATCTACCGCCGCGCGGGTGGCCCGTCGTGCGAGTGCTTCCCGGTCATGATGCGCGTGAATGGTGCCCTGGACACCGGCAGCGGACGCGGCGGAGTGGCCTATTTCGTGGAGCAGGTGGATGAACGCTACCTGCGCCGCAACGGTCTGGACGACAAAGGCGCCCTCTACAAGATGGACCAGCGGGCCAACCTCCAGCCGGTCCTCGCAGACACCACAGACGGCGTGCAGAAGCGCACCCGCCTCACTGAAACCAACAGCGACCTCCAGGCCCTCGTCGATGCGGTGCATGTGGCCTCCCCGCTCGACTGGAACTCCGCCGTGCCGAACACCGCTCCGGTTTTCCCGGTGGGCTTCACCACCACGCGGACGACAAAAATGTTCGACATCGTCGACCTGGCCAGCGTGGCCAACTACTGCGCCGCCCGCATCGTTGCCGGGGACACGGATGACACGCGCAAGAACTTCTATTTCTATCGCGACACCAATGGCAGTGGCGAATGGATGATGCTGCCATGGGACAAGGACGGCACGCTGGGCAATTCGCTCGACGCCGCGCCGTGGGTCGGCCATCCGCTCCAGGGCGACTACCTCCACCGGAAGAGCAACGCCTCCCACCAGTGGAACTACCTCTACGAGGCCTGCTTCACCGATCCCAAAATCCGCCCCATGATCCTGCGCCGCCTGCGCACGCTCATGGACACCATCCTCGGCCCGACCACGCCGGGCTCGCTGGAGACGCTGGTGGACAGCTACTGGGCTCCCATCATGAACACCACACCGGCCATTCCCGCCTACGCGGTGGCCACTCCTGCGAGCATCAAGACCTTCCTCGACATCCGCCGGAACGGACCGCTCTCGACCTCGACCTACTCGGGACTTTACTCCGTCTACACCGCCGCAGACGGCGTGGGCGCTGGCATGCAAATCCCGCCCGCCCAGCCCGCGAATGCCGCTGTCGCCATCGGTCAGATCGAGTTTCTGCCCGCGAGCGGAAATCAGGACCAGGAGTTCGTGGAAATCCAGAACCCGAACAGCTACGACATCGACATCAGCGGCTGGTATTTGAAGGGTGGCGTCGACCACACCTTTGAGCCCGGCACCGTCATCCGGGCCAACGACAAGATGTACCTCGCCGGGAAGTCCTCCGCCTTCCGCGCCCGCACCACCGGGCCCCGCGGCGGCCAGGACCTCTTTGTCCAGGGCAGCTTCAACGGCACCCTCAGCGCCCGCGGTGAGACCATCGAAATCTGGGATCCCGTCGACCCCGCGAACCTGGCCGACGACCGGCTCGTCACCTCCGGCACCTACACGCCGGCCCCCACCCCGGCCCAGCAGGCGCTGCGCATCACGGAAATCATGTTCGACCCGCCAGTCGGCGGTGCCTTTGCAGCAGGCGAGTACGAGTTTGTCGAGCTGATGAACACCTCCGCCTCGGCGCTGGTGCTCACAGGGACGACGTTTACGGACGGCATCACCTTCACCTTCCCCGCCTTCACGCTGGATCCCGGAGCCCGGACCGTGGTGGTGAAAAACCAGGCCGCCTTTGAGAGCCGCTATGGCGCCGGTCTGTCCATCGCCGGCGTCTACACCGGCTCCCTCGACAACAGCGGTGAGCGACTCCGCATCGTCGATGCCGTGGGCGAGGAGGTCCTGGATTTCCGCTACGAGGGCACATGGTACCCGTCCACCCACGGCACCACGACGCCCGGCGGAGGCTCGTCCCTCGTCATCGTCGATCCACTGGCATCCTACGACACCTGGGGCCTCCAGCAAAACTGGCGCGCCAGCAGCACTGCCACGGGCTCGCCCGACACCGCAGACGCCCTGCCCGAGGCAGCCACCCTCACCACCGTCTCCGGCTCCACCCTCACCCTGGCCGCCACCCCGGGCCGCAGCTACCGCTTCCAGCGCTCGCTCGACCTCGGCGGATGGACGGACCTCGGCTACTCCGTGGCCGCCCCGGACGGCACCCTCATCCTGGCAGATCCCGCCCCGCCCGCAGCACGGGCCTACTACCGCGTGCTGTCGCATTGATCGCTGCCGGTGAAATCCCGGCGCATCAAGTCGTTGCAGGAAAAGGCGAAAAGCTGTAAGCAAGGGATGCGTGCCTCTGGATGATCCGGAGGCGCGCCTGCTCCGCACCATGCTTCTCACCCTCACCACGACTCATCAGCCCGCCACGGACCTCGGATTTCTGCTGCGCAAACATCCCGGGAAGGCACAGACCTTTCCCCTGCCCTTCGGAAAGACGCATGTGTTTTACCCGGAGGTCGGAGAGGAGCGCTGCACCGCACGAAGAGACAGACCAATTGCGCACTGATTATTTGCACACTCAGGATCAAAGGCTCGTAATGGAGGCATCGATACCTGTGGTGTCGGAATAGAAATTATTATTTTGGGGACCTACTGCGAAATCCACCGTCGTCCCCTCAGTCAGAGGCGTTGTGAGATCAAACTGTTCTGTCTGGCCTTTGCCGTTGAGGTTTTTCTGCAAAACTTCCTGGCCATTGATGAGGAGGTGCAGATCAGTGGTCGAATTCCCACCCAGCCCCTTGAACGTAGCATGCAACTGGTAGTTTCCGTCGTATGGAGCCGTCCAGCGAAAGACGCTAAGTTCTCCCTTTGGCCCCGGATGAAACGCTGTCGCATATGCCGGAAGTACAAAGTCATGAGCCGCAATGGGAACACCTGTAGTATTGCAGAAAACGTTAGGGTCCCTCCCAATGAGCCCGTCCCTCCAAGAATTCATCGGAATGAGCGCGGGGCCAACAATGTCTGCCCGCGTATCGTAGAGGTTGAAGTTCCCTGTCAACTGCGTCAGATATCCGTATTGCCAGCTGCCGTTAGGGTTGTCGCAGCGGGAGAAGTCTTTTGATGTGTTCCAAGATTTGATCGCCATAATGGGGTGGAATACTGGCCAAACCGGGTGTTCATGCAATAAATCATTTGCGCACAATACAGCGACCGCCGCCGGGGCGGAGCCAGTCCACCGCCGCGCTTTGGCAGCCCTGGGAGCGCCCCTCGGCTCGGAGCACCCGCATACGCTACAGAATCTGAACGACCGCGTTCCCCTGCGGGAAGGCCAGGGCCAACTGACGGAAGCGAAAGCGAGCTACGCCTGGGGGGACCTGGGCGCAGGCACCGCTGCTCCCGCAGCACCCGTGGCGGCTGGAGTTTGAGCGGAATCTCGCACGGGCGCGGGCCGCGCTGGAAACGTAAGCCCAGCGCTTAAGTACGGCCAGACCCGGTCTGTTAGGAGATACAGCCTTTGATGATGCTCTCACCCTCAAAGCCCACGCCCCGACCGCAGCGCGGGCCTACTACCGCGTGCTGTCGCATTGATCGCCGCCGGTGAAATCCCGGCGCATCAAGTCGTTGCAGAAAAAGGCGACAAGCTGTAAGCAAGGGACGCGTGCCTCTGGATGATCCGGAGGCGCGCCGCCCCCCGGGGCGGGAGGCTGGAGCAGTTCGTGAATGACCGGCCTTAGCGGCCTCCTAGTTTCTCAGCGTCGCCCCGGCCGATGTCTTCGGCGGGAAACTCACCGTCCTGCGGCTGCCGGAGCGGGAGACGTTCTCCGTCCCGGCACGGCGGACCTACGCAGAACCCGCCCGCCCGTTTCTCGCAGAGGATACCGAAATCCCCGCGCTCAGCGCCCAGCAGGGGGGCACGATGACCTGCAGGACCTGGCCGACGTGACGGGCAAAAGGATCATCAGCACCCGGGTCCACGGCGGCGTCACCATTCGCGAGGAAAATGCCACCGCCGCCCTGGAAGTGATGAGCCGCTTTGCCGCGAACCCAAAATGGCTCATCCACCTGCCGCCGACGATGTCCCCCTGCGAGACCACCACCCAGCCCGGACTGCTGGAGCATCCCGCAGAGGCGTTCGCGTATTTCCGCAGCCAGGGTGTGCCGCGCCTGGTGTGTGAGGAAAAGCACATGGGCTCACGTGCGATTGTCGTGGTCTGCCGCGATGCAGAGGCCGCCGGAAAGCGGTTCGGCGTGATGAGCGGCGAGTCCGGCATCTGCTGCACCCGCACCGGACGCCGGTTCTTTGACAAAACCGAACTCGAAACCGGTCTCCTGGAGCGAGTGCAGGCCGCCGTGACGCGCGCGGGCCTCTGGGACGAGCTGGAAACAGACTGGCTCTGCCTAGACTGCGAACTCATGCCCTGGCCCGCCAAGGCGCACGACTGGCACATGCAGACGCTCGCACGCCTGGCCGGCGGCATCCTCATCGCCACACCCTGGCGGATCATCGATATCACCCAGCCCGAGAGCGAAGCGGAAGGCATCGGCTGGTGGGAAGCGCTGACCTCAACCGGCGGCGAGGGCATGGTGGTGAAGCCGCTGCAATTCACCACCCGCAGCCGCTGCGGCCTCGTCCAGCCCGCCGTGAAATGCCGCGGCCGGGACTACCTCCGCATCAACTACGGCCCCGAGTACACCGCGCCGGAAAACCTGGAGCGCCTGCGCAAACGCGGCCTCGCCACCAAGCGCGCCCTCGCCCTGCGCGAGTTCGCCCTCGGCATCGAATCACTCGAACGCTTCGTCAGAAAGGAGCCCCTGCGCCGCATCCACGAAGCCGTCTTCGGCGTCCTGGCTCTCGAAACGGAGCCGATGGACCCCAGGCTGTGACTCGAAATTACTGGGACAATAAAAACTTAACTTTCCCTTGTCATCCCGGCGCGTTTTTGACAAAAGGGTGCTGACTCATCGAAAATAAATCAAATCCGTTCTTATTTCTTATGAAACTCCTCGTGCCAGTTTACGACCTTTCCTACGCGAATGCCGTCCGCGCCGCCGCCCAGGCGGGTGGGCACATCGTGGCCATAGCCAACCCGGACTCCGGTCCCGGACGAAGCGGAGCTGTGGCCGGATGGAAAACGGCCATCAAGAACCTCCGCAATGCCGGAGCACAGGTTCTCTATTACGTCGATCTGGTTCAGTGGGATGGAGATCAGGGCATCAGCGTGCCGGGATCCGGCAAAAAGGAAAAAGCCGAACCAACCCTCAAGGCCGAGATGGATGCCTACATTTCACGTTACGGCGTGCCGGTGGGGTGGTTTTTTGACGACCTTTGGGATCACACTCCCGGACGCGCGTCCCGTTTGAAAAAATTGGTGGAATACAAGCCCGGCCTGACAGTGGCCAATCCGGGTGCGGGTGTCTCCGAACTCTACCTCGCCACGGGGGTGAATGTGCTCGTCACCTGGGAAACGAAAAACTACCCCACCAGCCAGCCCGCAGCCTGGGAGGCGGCGAATCCCTCTCGTGTCGGCGCGATGGCAATGAAGCAGAACGCTTTTGGCCCGGCCCACAATGTGGCAAAACAGCGCAACATCAGCCTGTTCTACGCCACAAATGCCACCGATGACGGCCAGGCCTATGACCAGCTGCCTCCGTATTTTGCGCAAATGGCTGCGGCAGTTTGAGCTTTAGGCGCCGTCGCGTGAAGCAATGAATCGTTCTTTCGACAGAGCGATTCATTAGACATCTTGCATGAATAGCGATTGTGTTAATATCAGAAAAACAGCGACTTGGCCACCTCGTTGCGGCAGGCGCGCCGGTGATTGTAGAGAGACGCTGCCACCAGCATGACATGGTCGTGGAAACCCTCCTTGCGGT
>JANOAS010000106.1:0-21645 GCA_031411255.1 bacterium | reverse complement strand
CGGCGACCGGGGCGGGGGCTGGCGCAACCACCGGTGCGGCGGGTCGCGGTGCGGCTGCCGGGGCGGCCATGGCCCGTGGCGGTGGGGCGCCTGCGCCGGGATTTCTGGCGCGGACCCAAAGTTCCCGGAGTGAATCACGGGCCGCCTGGGTGAGGCTCACCTTGGTTTCGCCTGCTTCACGGCGCTCCTCCAGGTGCTTCAGGAGCACCCGCAGGGCGGATTGTGTGGCCTCGGGACCGGGCGGGTTCATGCAGGTGGAAATAGAGCAGCTTGGGGCGCGAGGCCAGTAAAAAGACAGGGCGGGAGCGGGCTCACTTTGGCGGGGCGTCCGGGCCGCCGGCGGGCACGGGGCCGGGTTTTGTCTCGATGACGAGCTTCCCGCTTTCCAGCTTCACATCATCGAACTTCCGCAGGATCCAGCCCCATTTTTTGTCCTCGCGGAATTCCTCCACGAGCATCCTGTCCAGGTAGCCGCCGGTCTTGTAGTTGGCTTCGAAGCCCGGGGTGACGGTTTTTCCCGGCACGGTGATGGCCTTCAGGTCAACGTAGAAGCCCTTGTCCTTTTTCGTGCCGGGGACGAAATCAAAAACCGCATTCAGCCAGCGGGCCTCCAGCTTCATGGTGCGCATGGGCAGGGAGACGCGGGCGTGGATGACGGTGTCGATGCCCTCGAAGACGATGACGGAGCGGACGGACTCGAAGGGCTTTTCCGCCGCAAAGAGGGTGTTCAGCTCGCCGGTGTCCAGCGAAAGAGTGCCGCCCTGGCCGGCCTTCACGCTTTTGTCGAAGGTCGTGAGCTTTTCCTCGAGCGCCGTGATGGCGGCAGGCTCGGGCTTCGCGACCGGGAGGAGCTGCGCGGCGGTGTCGGTGAACTCGTCAAGCTGGGCGCTTTGTTTGAAAAAGGTGAACAGCCCCCAGCTGAGCATGCAGAGCAGGACTCCGCCGCAGACGACGAAGAGCCAGCAGCCGGCGTAGGGTGAGCCAACGGCGACGGGGGTGCGGGTGATGCGGGTGGGTGCTTCTTCCTCAGACATGGTAGATCAGACGCCTTCCTTCCTCACGATGGCCACGCCGTCCACCATGGCCTTGAGTTTTTGTTTGGCCGCCCAGCGCGCCGTCTGGCTGAGGCCGCAGTCCGGGGCAAAGCTGAGCCGCTCTGCCGGAGCGTGCTGCAGGCAGCGGCGGACGCGCGCGGCCACATCGGCGGCGGTTTCGATGTAGTAGCTTTTCACATCGATGATGCCCACGCAGACGTCGCGCGTGCGGGCGATCTGGCCGATGAGTTCCAGCTCGGCGAATTCACGGCTGGCCATTTCCAGGTGGACCTCGTCCACATTCAGGTCGTGGAAGGCGGGGTAGAGCGGGGCATACTGCCGCGGGGCCACGGCGCGGGCCTTGTAGTTGCCAAAGCAGAGGTGCGTGCTGAGCCGGCAGCGCCCGGCGGCGGGGGCCACGGTTCGGTTGAAGATTTCCACAAAGCGGCGCGGGTCCTCCCGGTGGCCGTAGCAGCTCATGGACGGCTCATCCACGGTGATCTCCGTGCACCCGGCGGCGACGAGGGCGGCCAGCTCGGCGGAAACGAGCGGAAGCAGCGCCTCCGTCAGGGCCCAGCGGTCCGGGTATTGTGCATTGGGCAAAAGGCGCCCGCTCAGTGTGTAGGGGCCGGGCACGCTGGCCTTCAGCACCGGGCGCACGACGGGGTTCAGCCCGTCCACCAGCCGCTGCAGCCGCTGGTATTCCGCCACCACACCCAGCCCGCGCGGGGCTTTCAACTCGGAGATGACTTCGTGTTTTCCCCGCTGGTCGTGGGCGGGCGGGCCCCAGCGGCGGGGCGGGGCGGACTCCAGCTTCAGCCCCTCAAGGTGCCCGTAGAAGGAGAGGTTGAAATCAAACCGGGTCTGCTCCCCGTCCGTGATGACCTCCAGACCGGCAGCCAGCTGGTCGTGGATGGCTGCCGTGGCGGCGTCGTCCTGGATTTCCGCGATGTCCGCCGGGCCAAACTCCGCCAGCCGTCCGCTGGCGGACTCCAGCCAGGACGGAAAAGGGTACGAGCCGATGACAGTGGTGCGGAGTGGGACGGGTTGCATGATCCCATGACTAAACCGGGCGGAGCCGTTCGCGCCACGATTCTTTTACGGGCCGGTTTCGAAATCTGACAAGATGTTCATATTAGTTCATGAATGTAAATTAATTGTAAACCGATTGAGTCCCGCGGGAGCCCCCCTAGCCTGAAAGGGGCGGCACCCAGCCGCCTTCTTCTGACCCGAACCAATCCATCAAATCATCCATCATGATCAAAAAAAGCACCCTGAAGAGTCTCAGCCTCGGCGCGACCGCACTGGCCCTCAGTGCCATTGCCTCGCAGGCCTCCCCGCAACGCTTCGCCTACAGCTACGAAGCCTCCGTCCTGCCCAAGGGCGGGTTTGAATTCGAAAACGGCGTCACCTGGGCCCACCACACAAGTGAGGACGGGTTTGAGTTCGCTCACGAACTCGAATACGGCATCACCGACAAGCTGCAGATCTCCGCCATTCTGGCCGAGTGGGAAGCCGTCCACGTGAAGGGTGAAGGCACCGAATCCACCTACGGCGCGTCCGGTATTGAGCTGATCTACAACCTGTCCAACCCGAACACCGACATCGTCGGCGCGTCGATCCTGGGCGAGGTCCTGATGAGCGACAAGCACTTCTCCCTGGAGACGATCGGCATCCTCCAGAAAAACTTCGGCGCGGTGAGCGTGGTGTAGTGAGCGTGGTGTACAATGCCAAGTTCGAAGCGACCTGGGACGGTGACAAGCTGAGCGACCTGAACGAGCGCGCCGGCGAGCTGATCCAGTCCCTGGCTGTGGGCTACAATGTGAACGCCGGCCTGACGGTCGGCGTAGAGGCCTTCGACGCCATCGCTTTTGCGGACTGGTCCGACAGCTCCCCGAACGCCCTCTTCGTCGGCCCCAGCATTTCCTACCGCGGCTCGCACGCCTGGATCGCCCTCGCGGCGGGCTGGCAGGTGACGGGTGTCGAGGACGAGGCGGACGTGAGCGTCCGTGCGAAGATCGGTTTCGTTTGGTAACAGCAGCCCACATCTCCCCACTCCCGGAACCGGCGCGGCACGCCACCGCGCCGGTTTTTTATGGCCGGGCGAGGCGGGTGCTCACGGGGCCGCCTGCACGCGGAAAAAGCGGCGTGCTGGTGAGGTGGTGGAGACGGTGAAGGTTCTCGCAATGCCGGTCCCCGCGACGGCGGGCAGGCCGGTGTCGGTCCACGGGCCGGTGAGTGCATCCGCCCGCCAGAGTGTGTAGGTGCGTGCGGTGACGGTGGGAAAAGTGACGGTCAGGTTTCCCCCGCTGCGGCTGGCGGAGGTGATGCGAAAAACGCTGGCGGCGCTGGCGGGATCGGTGCGCGCGTTCCACTCCTGTTCATTGGTCGCGCCGTCGCCGTCGTAGTCATAGCCCGGGGCGCGCTGGGCGGCGGTGGCCTGCGGCAGGGCGGTGGCCAGGTAGCTGGTGCAGTCCACGGGCGGACTGAATTCGTAAGCGCCGATGTCGGGAAGGCCAACGAGGGGAAAGCCGCGCTGGTCGGTCGTCTCGGGCGGACTCAGGACGGTGGCGGCATTTTTGGCCGGACTGTTTTCCTGGATGGCGACGGTCTGGGTCGGGCCGCCATTGCTGGCCAGGGGGAGGACACGCGGATCGAGCGGGGCCGTCGTGGTGCCCACCAGGTTTCCGTTTGTCCCGTTCACGAGACCCGAGTCCTTGCCGACCTGAACGAGGCAGCGTGAGGCGGTGAAATTCGAAATCTCCATCCAGACGTCGGGTCCGTTTCCAGACACGGCGGTGTTCCCGGCGAAGAGGCAGGCGGTGATGACTGCGGAGGAACTGCCAAAACAGTCAAGGCCGCCCCCTCCGTGTGATTCGTCATCCGCGCCGGTGCAGCGGTTGCCTGCCAGGGTGCAGTGCGTCATGGTCAGGCTGCCCCCGAAGCTGCTTGCCACCGCGCCGCCGTAGTATCTGGCCTCATTTCCATTAAACGTGCAGCGGTTCAGGAGCATGGTGCCGCGGTTGCTGGCGGCGCCGCCAACCCCTGCGCTGTTACCTGAGAAGGTGCTGTAGGCTGCGGTGAAGGTGCCCGCGTTTGAGATGGCTCCACCCTCCGCCCCTCCTGTATTTCCCGAGCACGTGCAGCGGGACAGGCTGGCGCGGCTGCCGAACTCCACGAAGACAACGGAGCCGTCGAGACCGGCGGTGCTTCCATCGAGAATGAGGTTTTCGAGGCTGAGGTTGCCAAAATCGGTCGAGACGTAAAAGAGGCGGGTCGCAGACAGAGCCACCCTTGGCGGAATCGAAAGGGAGGCAGCCGTGATGGTCAGACCATTTTTGACCGCCAGCTCGGTCGCGGGTGCCGCCAGTGTCTGGCCGGAGAGTGCCGGGGCAAAATTGATCGTGTGGGAACCGCTCAGAGCCCCGGCATCGCGCACGGCTTCGCGCAGTGAGACAACGGGGCCTGATGGCGTGTCGAACTGATCCGCCGTTGTGCTGACCGTGAAGACGGCTCCGACAGCAACTGCGGGAGCCAGCAGGCAGGCGAGGGCGGGTGCGGCTGACCAGGTGGGGCGCGAAAGTGGTGACGACATGAATGCGGGTGAGGTTGATTGACTGGTGCGGCCTTACGGCACGAAGCGGACTCGCACAAATTTGGGATCGAGGATGGTGCGGTCGAGACGGTAGCGGGTGAGCGGGCCTTCCTGACGGATGAAGGTTGCGGCGGGGCCGGAGGTCCAGGACTGGAGGTTGGGGGAAGTTTCCCACTGCACCTGGATGGGGCGGCCGCTGGCGCAGCCGTCGAGGGCGGCGGTGTCGAGGAGCGCTTCGATCTGCCAGCCGGTGCTGGTGACAGAAGGCTGGAGGAAGCCGGCATCGGCGCGGAGGGGATCGGTGCCGAAGGCGAGTTCGACGAGGTTGGGGCGGCCGTCCTTGTCAGGATCGGCGATCTCCAGGGCGTTGGCTCCGGCGAGGCTGGGGAATTGCGCGAGCCAGCACTGGAACGGGGCGGGCGGGGCATTCATGGAGAGATTCAACTGCGCGAAGCCGGCAGGGTCGCTATCATCCTGCCGGTCGATGCGGATGGTGTAGGTGGATTCGGCGGTGACGGGCAGGGTGACGGCGCTTTCGCGTGCGCCGGGGGTGGCGGTGGCGTTGTCGTTTTCTGCAAGGCGGGTGGCGATGGAAGGCACGGTGCCGGGGAAAACGGAGAGGACGGTGTCGAAGTCGCTGCCGTGGGTATTCAAATAGAGCAAGCCGCTGGCGGGAGCGGTCCAGCGCCACCAGAGCGTGGCATGGGCGGGAGTGAAGCTGTTCGCGTGTCCAGGCTCGCCGGACTCCAGGGTGCTGCCTTCGCTATCCACGCGGCTGCTGGCGGTGCCGGTGGAAAGCGTGATAGCATTGGAGAGAAGATCATTCGCCGCCGCCGGGACGCGACTCAGAGTAAAAGAGCCGGTGACTTCCGCCGGCGCACGGGTGGCCACACCAATGCGATAGCGCCGTCCCGCAAGGACATTGAGCGTGATCTGACGGTGGCCGGGGGCGAGTCGGGCGATGCTCTGGAAGGAAATGTTATCGAGGTCTTCGACGGTGAAGGTGGCGTTACCGTTCAGCAGGCGCAGCGTGACAGGGCCGGAATCGGCGGGCGTCCACTGATACCAGAGGGAACGCAGGGAGCTATCGGTGGCGGGATTGGCCGTGGCGGCGATGGCGGATTCTCCGGATTCGCGCGAAGCCAGCGTGAGATCGCCGGTGGTTGTGGTCCATGTGGAGGCAAGAGTCTGCGGGGCCGCGAGGGCGTCGTTGGCGGGCGCGGTGTTGGCGGCGAAAGTGGTTAGCCGGAGCTGACCTGTGCGTGGGATGTGGTTGGTGCTTTGCAGCCAGATTTGCCATTTCTGGCCAGCCGTCGTGCGAACGCGCCACACGGGGCTGCTGCCGTTGGTAGAGGTCAGGAAATTCGTCCAGCCGGTGTTGTCGTCGAGCAGGCGGAGGGCATCGCCCTGGGCCAGGTTGCCTTCCAGCCGCCACTCGGCGATGCCGTCCACGGGGGAGATCCAGTCCCATTTTTGCAGCAGGGAAAAGCCGTGCCCCAAACTAACAGGGAGGGTGAGGCTGCTGCCGCCGAGCTGGGGCGGCGGTCCGGCCAGGGTGTCAGCGGCCAGCGGAGGCTGCTCAGGCACGCTGCGGAGCTGCACGGTGACCTCGACCGGGGACTCGGTCTTCACGGAGAAAACCGTCAGTTCATTCGGCAGCAGATCCCGATAGTAAGACCAGGTGCCATCGGTGTTGGCGATGCCCGGCACCCCATTCAACGTCACGGGCACGCCGCCGGCAAAGGCGCGCCATTCCACGCGGCGGCAGACCTCGGAAGTGTAGTGAAAGTAACGCCAGCGCTCCTGAGCGGGATAGGAGCTGAAGGCCAATTGTGAGGAACAGCCAGTCATGTCCCAGGTGCGGGCCGGGCCATCGAGAGCGAGCGCGAGTTGCTCGCCGGCACGTCCACCTGGCGGGCACATGCCGATGCGGAATCCACCCAGTTGCAGGCTCGCTGCGGAATCCACGGCGATGTAGTAAGTGACGCCGCCGAGCAGATCGACATCCACCACTTCATAGGCACCTGAAGAGCCGTCAGGGCGGCTCGTCACCGGGACGAGCGAGGCGAGGCTGCTGCCCCGGTAAACATTGAGGCGCACGACATCGCTGCTGAAGTCAGGATCCGTCCAGAAGCGCACCCGGCGATTGCTGGCGGGGCTGTATTTCCACCAGCGCGAGCGTGCCGCTGCGGTGCCTCCGTGGGCGGGCTCGCCGGGCTCGGCGGTGGCGGTGCGGGGCAGGCCGGTGTCCTCCATCTGCACACCGGTGATGACGCGGGCCTGGGCAAAGTTGTCGTTGTTATAAACGGCTTCCTCCGCCGGCTGCAGGTTCAGGTTGGCCGGGTCCGTGCCGGGGCTCACGCTGGACTGGATATCGAGCGCGATCTGATAGGTGGCGCCCGCGACCGCATTGAACGTCAGATTGGAAAAGGTCTCCGTGCCCGTGACTTTGTCCCACGCCACATTGGTCAGCGATGCCAGGGCGGTGCCGGTATAAACCGCCAGAATGAGCCGATGGCTGCTGCCGCTGGTGTCGATAGCATAGGCCGCGGTGCGCGGTGCGGTCCACGTCCACCAGGCGCTGCGGCTGGCCGTGGTGGTGGTGTCGTGGCGCGGCTCGCCGGATTGGGCCGTGGCATTCAGCAGGGCTCCCACCGTCTGCACGCGCTCGCCAGAAAGGGTCAGGCGGTTGGCGAAGGAATCATTCGCCGGAGCCTGCGGCACGCTGAGACAGAGCCGGAAATCGCTCGCCTGCTGCGGCAGTCCATCAATGGCGATGCGGTAGATGGTTCCGGTGCTGACCTGCACGACCAGCGCGTTGGTCTTCGGACTGGTGGTGCGTCCGCCATTCGATCCGAGCTGGATCAGGGCATTCACGGCGGTGCCGGTGAAGACGGAGATGCCAGGATCGAAGTCGGTGGAGGAGCTTTCCAGCAGGAGGCGGCCGGTGGCGGGGGCCGTCCAGGAATACCAGACGGACCGGCCGTTGTTGATGTTGTTATTCAGGGGCACGGGCTCGCCGGATTCCGCCGTGGCTCCGCGCAGGGTGCCGTGAATGCAGGGAGTGGTCCCGCTCAGAGCGACCGCCGCAGCGAAGGCGTCATTGGCAGGAGGGCTCCACGGCGACATGGCCAGGGTGACGGTAGCGCCTTCCTCGGGCAGGCCCTGCTGGTCCACCTGGAAGGTGTAAGTCGTGCCGGACACGGCGCGCAGGATGACGGTGCCCGCGCCACCGCTGGTGTTGGCATCGTGAAATCCAACGCTGGTTAGCGCGGCCACACTGGCTCCGGTATAAACGCCGAGCGCGGTATCGATGCCACTGCCCGCCGTGGAAATGCGGTAGAGTCCGTTGTCAGGCGCGGTCCATTTCCACCAGAGAGTGCTCAGATTGGAAGGGCTGTAGCCCGGCAGGGGTTCTGCCACCTCGCCCGTGGCATTAAGAGGCGATCCCGTGACCGACCACGTGGTGCCGGAGACGGTCGTGGCATTCAGAAAGTTGTCATTCGCCACGGTTGGCGGAGCGCTGATGTTCAGCGTGCCGGTTCCCTGTGGAGCCTGCACTTTGATCAGATAGATCGTGCCCACGACCACCTGCTGCCGCCGCCGCTGGTAGCTGCCCGCCTGCGGGCCGCCGCGCGGGTAGAGCACGGCGGTGCATTGTCGGGCGAGGTCGGCGCCCCCGTGCCGATGAAAACCTGAAGCTGGCTGAGCGGGGTGGTGCCGCGCGTGTCGAAAAAGCAATCACCCGTGAAAGTGGCGGTCCATTTATACCAAACCGAGCCATCGAAGCTCTGACGGGAATCGAAGGCCGTCGTGGCGGGCAGACCACTGAGTGTCACGGCGGCGGTATAGACTTCGTTGGCCGGTGGCTGGCGGAAGCGCAGTCGGGCGTCCACGCGGCCATCCGAGTCGACTCCGGCAAGGTAAATGACCTGTCCGGTGGTGACTGGAATGTCGCCGGCACTGGCGGGAGAACCGGCGGGGATGATTCTGGTCAAGGTGGAGACCGTGCTGCCCGTGTAAGGCGTGACGCCATTTCCCACGCTCATGTAGCCGGCTGCCGGAGCCGTCCAGCGCCACCAGATCGAGCCGTGCTCTTCATTGGATAGGGAGAGCGGTTCGCCCGCTTCACGCGAGGCGTAGCGGGTCCAGCCCTGGAGCAGCACATCATTTCCGGAAATGACGGAGGCACTGGCAAAGTCATCAAACGGCGGACGCGTCACGGATAAAACGCGGACGCGCGCGGTGGGCTGCCCTTCCATTTGCAGCTGGATTTTTTCCCCCGCTGCAGCCTGAAGGGACACGCTCTGCTGGTCATAGCCGGACTGCGTGGAGATCAATCCCAGCCTGGCCAGCGACGTCAGCGCCGTGCCGCGATAGACGCCGAGGTAATAGCCATTGATACCGCCATTCGCGACGGAAAATTCATACTGGCCCGCAGCGGGGGCGGTCCACTCATACCAGGCCGTGGCTCCGGCGGTGCTGCGGGTGACGCCGGGGATGGGGAGGACGGGCTCGTTAGGCTCGGCATTGCCACAACCCGCTGCGCTGACCAGAAACTCCTGGGTTGCCCCGCTCACGGCAGTGCGGATCGCGAAGTTGTCGTTGGCCGGGACCGGCAGACCCGCGTTGTAGGATAGCGAGCAGAGCCCATATCCGGAGGTGCAACTGAGCGCGGCGGTGGTGCCAGCCACTCTGACGGTTTCCACCTGAATGGCATAGGTGCGGCCGGCGACGACGGACAGGCGCATCGTTTCCACCACTGCTCCTGCGGGAGGTGTCAGGCTGACGGGAATGATATAGCCTTTGAGCGAGAGATTGTCGTAGGTGGTGCCTTCGTAGGCGACGGTGAAATCGTCAGGATTGGAACGGGCGATGTCCACGCTGCCCGTGAAGGGCGCAGTCCATTTCCACCAGACGGTGCGCGATTCATCCAGACCGGACAGAATGGGTTCATTGAAATCAAGCGTCGCGCCCACCGTCGAGCAGGGCTCCACCCAGGCGGCACTGGTGAGAATGGGAGCCGCCGCCAGGGCATCCACGGCCGGGATGGCGGCGTGGAGCGGGGCTGTGGTGAGCCAGGGCAGGAGCAGGAGAAGGCGCTTCATGGCTGCACCTCCTCGTTGCCAGCAGGGCGGCCGGAGACCAGCACGCGGAGGAAAAGCGGGTGGGCGGCGGCGATGCTGCTGCTGGTGTCCACACAAGCGGTGCGCCAAGTGCCATCGGCCTTGATGCGGATGGTGCGCGTGGTGCCATCGGCGCTTTCTCCGCTCTCGTGCCAGGACTGCAGATCATGCGACCACTGCACGCGCTCCACCGTGCCCGGCGGGGCTCCGGGTCTGATTTGCCAGGACAGGGCCTGGCCTTCCGGTGTCAGCAGCGGCTCAGGGCGCAGCGGCTGCCCGTCCTCGTTGATCGCAAAATAGGATGCCGCGAGGTCCGCTGCCGGGTCGTCCACCGGTGCTGGAAAGAAGGCCGGCTGTGGAGCAGCTGCGGCCGTGCCGGTGATCCGAACCAGGGTCCGCTTGGACGGACTGCCATCCCAGGTGATGAAGGAACCACCGACCCAGACGCCGTTTCCGGAAGCCAGCTCGATGCTGGTCACCTGACCATTTCCGCCGCCCCCCAGCCATGCCGGATCGAGCGTCAGATCCGTCAGGTTGAATCGCGCCAGCTTGCCCCGGGTTTGCTGCGCGATGTCAAAAAACGCCCCGCCCACGTAGAGGTGACTGGCGGAACTGCGCAGTGCATCCACCTCCAGCGGAGGATCCGGCCGCCATGTCAGGGCATCGCCCGCGCCACTGCCTGACAAGGCGGCGAGGTGACGGCGCGGCTTCCGGCCGATGCGGGTGAATTGCCCTCCGGCAAAGACGCGGGTGGCATCGCCTTCCAGGGCCAGCACCGGACCGTTAGGCAGCGGATTCCAGCCCAGATCGATCGCAAAGAGCCCGTCCATGCGGAAAAGCCGCCGGCGGTTCGCCGCGAAGCCGCCATTCTGCAGGCTGGTGAAGTCGCCGCCCACGTAAATTCTTCCCTGACTGGCAAAGAGGACATTCACGGCGGCATTGGGTGCCAGGTCGGGCCCCGTGCCTGGCGCGCCGGTGTCATCCACCCAGCCCAGCCGGGTGAAGGGCAGTAAGGCCGAATAACCCTGTGGCTGCACGCCGGTGAACTCCCCGCCGATGAGGAATCCGCCATTCCAGCGCAGGATGGCATTCACGGCACTGTTGGGATTGCTGACAAATTCCGTCTGGGTGCTGGCATCGGCCAGGTTGATGCGGGCAAGGTTCGCCACGTTGCGGGCAGGCGGGATTTGCGCCGGTGTGAGGAATTGCCCGCCGACCAGAATGCCTGGGCCATTGGCACCGCCGGGGGCAAACTCGAGAGCCTTCACAAACGGCTCGGGTCCGCCCAGTCCGGCATCCCAGCCGGCATCCACCACACCGGCTGCGCTGTAGCGGAACAAGGCGGGACGCCGCACGCCATTCACGGTATCAAAAAGCCCGCCCGCATACCACCACGTGCCGTCGGAGAGCAGCCGGTCCACGGAGCCGCGCGACTCGATGCGGGCTGGATAGGACAACTCCGAACCGGCACCGCCCGCCACCCGTGCCCAGCCGCCACCGGCCGTGGCCCCGGTGTGGAAACGCCCGCCCATCCACACCCCGCCTGCGCCGTCCGGCAGCAGGTGATAGGCGATGCCCTCCACGGCGGGATTCCACGCGGAGTCCGGCTGCGCCTCGTTGGGATTGAATTTCGCAAAGCCTTTCCTGACGAAATTGCCCACCCGCTCGAAACTGCCTGAAATGAAGACCGCGCCGTTGGATACCGCTACGGCCGTCACCAGATTTCCCACGTCGGGATTCCATCCGCTGTCCGCCGTGCCGCCCGGCAGCACAATCCTGGCCAGCGCCCGGCGGGTCAGGCCGCTCATCTTGTTAAACGAACCGCCTGCATATAACTGGGAGCCACTGGTGGCGAGGGAATTCACCAGCCAGTCCGGCTGCGGTCTCCACGAGGTATCCACTGCGCCGCTGCCAGGATTCACGCGGCCCAGAAAATTTACCGTGCTGCCGCCGAGCCCACCGCTGGAAGGCGTCGAACCAAACGCCCCCGCCACATAAATCCACGAGCCGGACTCCAACAGGTCATTCACCGTCTCCTGCGTATCGCAGCGCCAGTTTTCGATCGGACTGCCCGTGCCCGAGGTGTAGAGCCGCGCCAGCCGCCGGCGCGGGATGCCCTGCACTTCCGTAAACTCTCCGGCAATCACCACCCCGCCCGCCGCGAGGAGCACGATGTGGGAAACATCGCCATCCGGGGCTGGCCGCCACGCGGCATCCACCGCCCCCGTGCTCACCGAAACGCGCGCGATGCCTGGCAGATTATAACCATTCACCACCGTGAATGGTCCGCCCAGATAAACCCAGGTCCCATCCGTCGCCGAGGTGAAGACCCCATTGTCGGTCACCACATTCCACCCCGGCACCAGCGTCCCCGCCTGCGTGATCCGGATCAGCGTCCCGCCGAGCGGAGTGTTATTTACAAAAGTCGTGAACCCTGTCAGGACCATGCTCCCATCCGGCAGCACGGTCATGTGTTTCACATTCCCATCCGTGCGCACATCAGCGACGGCAGTAGACGATTGGGCTCGGGCGGCGAGCGGGAGCGCCAGCAGGAGGGAAAACAGCAGCAGTTTCATGGGCGGAAACGGTTGATCATTTTTGCATGGCGGCGCCTCCGGGAAGGCGGAGCAGGCGCTGCCGTCGTGCGAGTTGAGGAAAGTGTGTCGGGCGCCTTGCCGCGTTTTTCTGGCTGGGAACAGGCGTCTTTTCGCAGGTTGGTATCGGTCATGGCTGATTCACCCTTGGGGATGATGGAAACGAAGTGCCGGTGGCTGGGAGGGGGAGGTCTAAAACTCAACAGGGCGGAAAGCAGGAATGAGGCCAGAAGATTCCGTGCAAGCTCGCCGCTTCTTCCATTCCTGCCACTGCCATTTCACTGTTCCTTCGCTTTTCGGCGGGACTTCTTGCTGAAATTCCGAGTCCCTGCGACTTTTTTCCAGGCTGCCCCGCACGCCTTCTGCAAACCACCAGCACCCGAGCCCCGACAAAAGCCTTCCGCAGTGGCGGTGTCCCGGCAGGCCGGGCAGGGTTAGGATTTTTTCTGAGCGAGCGGCTTCACCGACGGCAGGACGAGGCGGGCGAACTCCGCGGCACCGGCGTCGGTGAGCGAGGTGTCGTCGAGGAAGAAGTTGACCTTGGATGAGAGCATGCCGTGGAGATTGAGGTAGGGCACGCCGGCGGTGGTGGTCATGGTTTTGGCGGCCTCGGAGTAGCGGCGCAGTTCGCGGTCGACCCAGCCTGGGTCGAGGCGGAAGGCGTACTTGCCAAGTTCGGCCGGGGGCACATCTGAACGGGTGAAGAACCAGCGGTGGAGCCGGCTTTCCTCCTCAGTGCCGATGAGGCCGGACTGGAGGGCGGGCTCGCCGAGGACGAGGAGCTGGGCGCCTTTTCCCTTGGCCCACTGGGTGAAGGCTTTCACGCCCTCGGCATACTCGACCATGGGATCCTGCCCCTCGGGGCGCGGGATTTCGTATTTCATGGGGAGGCGGTTGTACTGGGCGATCTCCTGGCGCAGGTTGTCAAAAAAGTAGTTCTCCGTGCGCAACTGGGCGAGCTGCGGGCGGAGTCCGCCGCGCTGGCGGGACTGGCTGAGCCGGCGGGCGATCTGGGAGGCCTTGAGCACGGTGCCTTTCAGGCCGGATTTTTTCGCCGGGTCCACGTTCAGGGTGGCGGCCTTGGCGGGATTGTACTTGTAGTCGCCGGGATGGATGGTGATGTCGTCAAATCCGTAGCAGATGATGACGAGGTCAACGGGCTGTTCGGCCAGCATCTCCTGCGCCCAGCGGGAGCCAAAGAGGATGCCGCTGTTTTCCAGCATGGGCACGGAAATGCGGACGCTGGAGCCGGGGATTTCCTTTTGCAGCAGCGCCCCGAGCTGGCCCCACCAGGCATCGCCGGAGTTTTGCAGCCGGGCATTGGTGGCGGCCCCTCCAAAGCAGACGACGTTCAGGGGTTTCCCTCCGGCCGGGACCGTGTCCGGCCAGTGCCTCATGCCGCGGTCATCGATGGCGAGCGTGACCTTCTGCGTCATGCCGGGGATCTGGTTGTTCAGCTCCACGGTGCGGGAGACCCGCCCGCTGACGGGGAAGGCGAGCCAGAGGATGGCTTCGATCAACAATGGCACCCCGACGAAGAGGACGAGGGCGGTGATGACGAGGATGCGAAGAAGCTTGTTGTTCACGATGGGTGGGGACTAGAGGGAAAAACCGGCCGAAACCAAGTACAATTTGGCAGGCAGGGCGGGAGCGGCGGGGAAAAGCGGGGAAAAGAGTGGATCGGGGGTGAAATTCCGTTCGCCTTCTGCGCGGGGGAGGTACACTGGGCAGCGTGCCCCGTACCGCATGAGCGAACCCTCCCTCCGCAGCAGTCCAGACTCCGCCGCCGCCCCCCGTCCCTCCTGGCGGGAGGTGGTGCGGCTGTACCGGTTCCTGGGAGCATCGCGGGAAAAGCTGGTCGGCGCAGCGGTATGCGTGCAGCTGGCAAATCTGGGGCAGCTCGTCTTTGCCGGTGTGGCGGGCAGTCTGGTGGACGGCACGCTGCGGCTGCGCATGCCGCCGGGGAACCTGTGGGCGCGGTGGGTCAGCCTGGAGAATATCGACACGCTGGGCCTCGTCCTCTTTGGCCTGCTCTGCGTGGTGGTGGTGCTGCGCTACCTGGAGACGTCGTGGTTCCACGAGGTGGCGGAGCGGGCGCTGACGGAGCTGCGGGTGCGCGTTTTCAGCCGGCTGATGTTTCTGCCGATGTCCTGGTACTCGAAGCGGCGCGTGGGCGACCTCTCCAGCCGCCTGCTGGGGGACATGGGGCAGCTGCAGGACCACTGGGCGCTGGATCTGCGCCACCTCATGGGCAATGGCGTCATGATCGCCGGCAGCCTGGCGCTGATGGCCCTCACCTCGTGGGAGCTGACGCTCTGGATTTTCGCCCTGGCTCCGGTGGCGGCGGGGGCCGGGCTGGTGCTGGGGCGGCTCATCCGGAATGACGCCCAGACCACGCAGGACCGGCTCGGGCAGAGTGCCGTCATCGTGGAGGAGAGCCTGCAGGCCGTGCAGAGTGTGAAAACATGCGTCACGGAAAACTGGGAGGTGGAGCGCTACCGGGAGAGTCTGGAGTCCGGCTTGGAGCCTGCCATCCGCGGCGGGCGGCGGCGCTCGCTCTTCATCTCCATCATCTTTTTCCTCGCCTTCGGCTCCTGGGTTTTTCTCATGTGGAAAGGGTCAAAACTCATCCACGCCGGTCACCTGAGCCCCGGGGCGTTCACGGGGTACATGTTTTTCGTGGCGTATGCGGGCACGGCGGCCGGAGCGCTGGCGGAGGTCTTTGGCCGGTGGAACAAGGCCATGGGCGCGATGGGCCGTCTAGCGGAGATCCTGGCGGGCACTCCGGAGCGCCCGGGAGGCCTGCCGGAGGGGGCGAGCGCGCTGCTGCCGGACCGTCTGCAGGGGCAGGTGGAGTTTGAGGGCGTCTCCTTTTCCTACCCCGCCCGGCCCGAGGCGCGGGTGCTCTACGGCCTCTCCCTGCGGGTGGCGGCGGGGGAGCGCATCGCCCTCGTGGGGCCGAGCGGCGCGGGCAAATCAACCATCGCCGCGCTGGTGTGCCGGCTCTTTGAGCCCACCGCAGGCCGCCTCCTCATCGACGGGCGGCACGCCACGCAGTACCCGCTGCGCTGGCTGCGCGGGCAGATGGCCTTCGTTCCCCAGGAGGTCCTCCTCTTCGGCGGGACCATCGCGGAAAACATCGCCTACGGAGCCCCGCAGGCCACGCGTTCGCAGATCGTCGAGGCCGCAGCCAAGGCGCGGGCGAAGGAGTTCATTAAGGCCCTGCCGGCCGGTTTCGAGACGCGCGTGGGCGACCGCGGTTCCCGGCTCTCCGGCGGGCAGCGGCAGCGCATCGCCCTGGCGCGCGCCATCCTGCGGGACCCCGCCATCCTCATCCTGGACGAGGCCACCAGCGCCCTGGATGCGGAGAATGAGCGCCTCGTCCAGGAGGCGCTGGAGGAGGTCATGGCGGGCCGCACCACCATCATCATCGCCCACCGCCTCAGTACCGTGCGCAAGGCGGACCGCATCCTCGTCATCCAGGACGGGGACGTGGTGGAGGAGGGCACCCACGCCGCCCTCTACGCACGGGGCGGCGCCTACCGGCAGCTGTGCGACCACCAGCTCGAGCCCGCAGACAGCGCGCTCCTCGAGCCAGACGCGGAGGAAAAATGAGCCCCCTCTGGAAGAAACTCCGCTGGCCGTACGATGCGCTGGTCTACTACGTGTCGCTCTTCATTTTTGCCCTCTGGGGCGTCGGCTACACCCTCGTCAGCGTCGCCCTCTACCGCCTCCTGCCCCGCCGCACCGGCGCGCGCGTCGGCCGCGTGGTGATGACGTTCCTCTTCCATTCCTTCCTCCGCTGGTGCCGCCTCACTGGCATCATTTTTTGCGACCTCTCCGCGCTCGATGCCCTGCGCGGCGAGCCCGGCCTCATCATCGCGCCGAACCATCCCACCCTCTTCGACGTCGTCCTCGTCATCAGCCGGCTCGACCAGGTCGTCTGCATCGCCAAGGCCCGCCTCTGGGACAACATCATCCTCGGCGGCGGCGCACGCCTGGCCGGCTACATCCGCAACGACTCGCCCTCCAGCCTCGTCAAGCTCGCCGTGGAGGAACTCAAGGACGGCCGCCAGCTCCTCATTTTCCCGGAGGGCACCCGCACCCGCCGCTGGGAGGGCGTCATCAATGAATTCAAAGGCGGCTTCGCCCTCATCGCCAAAAAAGCCGGAGCCCCCGTCCAGACCGTCTTCCTGGAGTACAACACCGAGGTCCTCGGCAAAGGCTGGCCCCTCTGGAAAAAACCCGACTTCCCCCTCCGCTACCGCGCCCGCCTCGGCGAACGCTTCACCATCGCCCCGGATGAGGATGTGAAGGACTTTGTCGGCAGGCTGGAGAGGTATTATGCGGAGGAGTTGAGGAGGGGGGCGGGGTAGGCCTACCCGGACGTCCGCTTTTTTCGCAGCATTTCCCTCGCATTAAAAAGCGTCTCCGATAGAATTCGGACTTTGCCGGTAAGCGGTGAAAGCGGCCAGCCGAATGCAATTCCATGCCACCTCAAACCAACGCTATCGATATTTTCCTCAACGGCAGCCCTCGTGACTGGGTGGTTCAGGCTGGCGGGGTGTCATCCATCCTCGTGGCACCTGCGGTCGCCCTCGTCGTTTCTGTCTTCTGGTTGCGTCGGGTGCCTCTGGGGAACTGGGTGTGGGCTCTGGCTGCGCTGCCGGCCCTCACCGCAATTGTGGAGTTCGCGGTGGAAGTCCATGGACTGGCGGCGGACATCGGCGAGGCGTGGTCCCGCGAGTGGGATTTCGCCGTGCTTTTTGCCAGTGCCTACGCACGGCTCTTCTTCGGTTCGGCGTTTTCGCTGCTCTTTTTGGTGATCGCGATTGCCCGCCGTGTTGCGGGCAGGGGCACGCCTTCGGGTCCAAACCTTTCCGGGCCGGGTTCCTCAGATCCCTTCCTGGCTGGAGCCCCGCCGAATCCTGTCATCCACAACTCCAACATTTGAATCTCTCTTCATCGTGGGCTTTTCCATCTGCTGGTTCGCCTGCCATGCATCGCGCGATGCTCATATTTTGTCTTCAGTTAGTTAACGTATTAATTTATGGAAACTTCATCAGCGGAATGGGCCCGAGCCGTGGATTTCGTAAGGAAACTTAACGAGGCCAAGTTGGCTGAGTTTTTTTACCAGGCGACAGGAGATCGTCGCAGCGAGTTCAGGAAGGAGAATGGTGATTTCGAGCTTCGCGCTTTTACATTGGCTGCAAGCTGGTTCGGGAAATTTCAGGGGATTTTGGACGTTGATCATTACTCGGTGTTTTATGCCCTGCCAACGAGCGAAGCCTATGAAACAGAAAATGCTGGGGCTTACGATACTTGTCTGGAGGCAGGTGATTGCAAGCAATGCAAAGCTCAACTGAAATCTGTGGCCAAGGAAGCGATTTGTCCCATTTGCCTTGCGGTGGCATCGTTGACCTGAGTCTATGGGCGCTTTCCGTGAGAGGGGTGTCAGCAGCAGCAGCGAACGAAACACGAAAGGACATCAATGAGAAGACTGGGTGGGATTATTGCTTTGATTGCCGGCGTCGTCCTTCTTTGGATTCCGTTCCGACTGCTCGGAATATCAGGTAATGCTCCGGGTGATGGTGGACCAAATTTTGTCCCTGTCTTTCAAGCACTATTTTCGCTTTCGGGTGCTCTCGTGGCCTTGATTGGCGCGTGGTATTTGCTCAAGCGGCGTTCGTGAGCGTTGGTTACCACAGCTTGGGGTTGGCCGGCGAAGCGGCGGCCTACCCCAGGAATGCACACCATCGAGCGGGAACCCGAAACGGGTTCAATTATCCTGTTGTCCGGGGAATGCGTCGCGAGCCCAGTTCGCGCAGTCCTGGCACGATACAACCCGTTCCGGGTAGCCTGGGTTGGCGGGAGGTTCCTGGGGTAGCCTCGTGCCTCGGCAACCCCAGGCTATAGAGAAACAACGCCTGTGGCGTAGTGGACGCTGCCGTCGGCTTCTATGGGGGGCGCTTATAATTTCCATGCGTAAGCCGTGTCCGAATGCGAGGACTGAGATTCTGCATCTGGCCCAGATGGACCTCCCTTGGGTTGCGTAAGAAAATGCCGGCGGCGTCGACAGCGACTCATGCCCGCTCTCCGCTCCGGCCCGGAGGGCCGTGGGAATGTAGCCGGTGGCGCGAGCCACCGGTTCGCAACCGGAGAATGCGGTCGCCCCGGCAGGGGCGTGGGAACTGCCAACCGATAGGCCCCGCTGCAGGCCCTCCATTTCCGACGCCCCTGCCGGGGCTTGTGAACCCACCTGCGACCAACCGGTGGCTCGCGCCACCGGCTAATTTCCCGCGGCCCTCCGGGCCTGCCACCTCATTCCGGGGAACTTCCCACTTTTGAGCACCTCAAACAACCAGCAATGCCTTCTGATCGTGCACACCGCAACAAGCCGGTTGAAGAACAGATTGCATATTTTCTTTGACCGCTTGTATTGGCGAAATGTTGCGGGCGAACCGTCCCAGCCAACCGATCTCGACGGGGAGGCACCTGAAGCTCCTGTTCTTGAAAAGCCACTGTCAGCCCCCCCCTTAACCACCCCATGATCCGCCGCTACAACCAATCCCAGATCATCAAAGCCGTCCTGCTTGCTTTTGGCGGCGTTGGGCTTTGTGGTCTTGGGTATTTGTTTTTTCGCTACGTTCCGGCTTATGCCTGCTGGCAGTTTGGGTTCCCGCTTCCGGCCTCCGTGGGGGTGGGCATCGGGGCGGCTGGGCTTGTTGCGACTTGGTTCTCGGCTTGGCGGACCTGGAAGGCCCGCGGGGGACTCTTCAGCTACCACGGGTCCGGCCTCTACCACAACCTCGGCGACGAGACGGCTGGGGCGTACGTCACGGATTTCTACGCCCACAGGGTCACGGGTCCAGCCTATGCCCTCGGGCAGATTTTTATGGCGGGGCCGCAATGGCTGCTGAAGGCCTGGACTCTGCTGCGCAGCCGGATACCGGACTCGCCAGACCTGGAGGCCCGCCTGGAGGAAACGCTGGCGCGGCTCCGCGCCGTCAACAAATGGCAGGGGCTCAAGGACCATCCGGATGCGCGGACCGAGATTCTGCATCTGGCCCAGATGGGCCTCATGGACTGGAGTGCCCAGAAAGGAGAACCCCGTTTCAAAGCCCGCTGACCCATGGAATTCAATTTTTCGATGCCCCGTGTGCTGTTGTTCGCCGTCCTAGTGGGGGCTTTCGCCTACTGGGGTGGGTTCACCCCGGTGGAGCCTGCACCGGATTCGATGCTGGATCCCCGCTGCTAATCACAGCGCGCTGAGCCCACCTTGACCAAAACCTGACGAGAGTTGGCGGACCCCCCCCCCTCTAATCGACTCGCTCCGCCAACGCTTGCGCTGAACCAGACCGGAAATCAGTTTGTCGTCGAAGCATCAAACGTCGAGCGATGATCACCCATACGCAAGTTGATCTGAGCCTTCAATGGAACAGCAAGAGTTTCGAGAATTTGATTGGCTGGAAAAATGAAAAATGCATATTTTCACACTTTTGATAATTTCACCCAAGTGCGTAAGTCAAGTTGACAAAAGCAACGAAAGTATGGAGCATTGCGGTTCTAAGCAAATTAGCGACGATATAAACAACCGAAACCGAAGCGCAGTCTTGAACTCCGCCCTCCACGAAAACCCTCTTCCAGAAATAAAGCTGCGCGAAGGAAATATTCAATCTGCCGAATTCTCCGTCCATACTAAGCATGATACAACTCCCGACAGTTCCATCGAAGCCAACTGCCCCACGGCCATTACTTCGTTGGGCCGGAAGCAAGCGCCACCTTCTAGAGGCGCTTATGAAAGCGATGCCTCCCGAATACAACTGCTATTTTGAGCCGTTTTTGGGCTCAGGCTCGCTGTTTTTTCGCTTAATGCCCGCTGTTGCTGTATTAAACGATCTCAACCGAGAATTAATTAATACATATACGGTGGTAAGAGATCAGCCCGAAAAAATCAATCGTATTATTGCAAAATGGTGTCCTCTTGGTGAGGACTACTACGTCATCAGGGCGCTTCAGCCGAAAAAGGCAGCAGAAGCTGCCGCACGTTTTATTTATTTAAATAGATTTTGCTATAATGGGGTTTACAGGACAAATAAACGGGGGGAGTTTAATGTGCCAAGGGGTCGACAGACGGGCGCCTTGCTACCTCCTTCTTCGATTGTGGACTTTTCAAGTCGATTAAAAAACACTAGTCTGACGTCGACTGATTTTGAACAACTTCTTCTAACTGCAACAAAACCAGGAGATTTTGTTTACCTTGACCCGCCCTACCCTAGAGCGCGCTGTAGTGGAGAATACGGCCAACTATCAATGAAAGATCAAGACTTACCTAGGCTGATCGCCGTGATGAGCGAACTCGACAAATCGGGAGTGCAATTTTTGCTGAGTTATCCGCATGATGCCTTGCCTGCAACGCTTTCTAGATCCTATAGAATATCCAGCCTGATTGCAACTCGTCAAATCTCGAAGCGACGACACACTGTATTAGAGTCGATGGTGTCAAACTTTTAAATTCATGCTACGAATAGCTATTGCCAGCGACATTCATGCATCCGGAAGCTCCAGTGAATACGACGGATTCGTCAGTTCACTACCGGATGCACAGGATCTTCATCGTAACTCATTGATGGCGCTCATTAACTATGTGCGGCATCACGAAATAAAGGCGGATTATTTACTGTGTCCAGGGGATTTGGGTGAAAAGGCTAATACGGAAGGTATTGGTTACGCTTGGGCGCGCTTGTCTGAGCTTGCTGGTGCCTTGGGCAATGCAACTTTACTCGCCACTACAGGGAATCATGATGTAGACTCCCGGCACAAACACAACAAGTTCGATCCGGACGGATTCCTTCGTCAGCTTAATCCACCGTATCCGACGCGCTGTGACAAGCTGAATCAGCAATACTGGAGTCGCCATTTTTACTGTATATCCAAAAACCAGCATCGAATTTTAGTGCTAAACAGCAGTGCGTTTCACCCCTACATTTCCGAAGAGACGGAGCATGGTCGAATATCTGACTGGACTCTTGCATCCATCAAAAAATTCTTAGCTGCCTCAGACCGTAAAAGGGTCAATGTTTTGATGTGTCATCACCATCCTCTCGCTCATGAGGAGCATGCATTGGGTGGTCACGACACGATGAAGCAAGGAGTACTAGACATCTTGCATGAATAGCGATTGTGTTAATATCAGAAAAACAGCGACTTGGCCACCTCGTTGCGGCAGGCGCGCCGGTGATTGTAGAGAGACGCTGCCACCAGCATGACATGGTCGTGGAAACCCTCCTTGCGGT
>JANOAS010000105.1:0-13938 GCA_031411255.1 bacterium | reverse complement strand
CTGCCAACTACATGCTTGTAGTACCCCGACTACATGGTGGTACCCTGCCAACTACATGCTTGTAGTACCCCAACTACAAGATGGTACCCGGCCAACTACAGGCTTGTAGTACCCCAACTACAAGAGGGTACCCTGCCAACTGCCGACCTGTAGTACACCAGCCACAAGAGGGGACCCGGCCAACTACATGCTTGTAGTACCCCGACTACAATAGGGTACCCGGAACAACCGTGCTCAGCCCAGCCAACGGCCGCGCGCGCGGAACGGCTCGCTAAATGACCCGGTCGTTTCCGCCGTCCACGGGAATCTGCGCTCCTGTCGTCTTGCTGAAGGCGGGGCCGGCCATGGTGGCGATCATTTCGCCGACGTCGCGGCTCTTGATCTCGCATTTCATGAGGTTGCGCTTTTTGTACTCCTCCACGGTGATGCCGTAGCGCTCGGCGGAGCGCTGGAGGGCCTCCGGGGTCCAGAGCTTGGTGTCGAAGACGGCGTCCGGGTGGCAAATGTTCGCCCGCACGCCGAAGGGGGCCAGCTCCAGGGCGGCCACGCGGCAGAGCTGGGTGAGGCCGGCCTTGGCCACGGAGTAGGAGGCGGCTCCGGCCCCGGGGGCGGCCACGTTGCGCGAGCCGATGAAAATCACCGTGCCGTCGATCCCCTGTTTCAGGTAGGGTATGACCGCCTTCATGAGCTGCTGGTGGCTGGTCAGGTTCACGGCCATGCTCTTGGCCCAGTTCGAGTCGTCCAGCTGGTCGAGGTACTGCCCTGCGGTAAAGATGCCCGCATTGCTCACGACGATGTCCAGCCCGCCAAATTTCCGCACCGTGGCCTCGACGGCCTTCAGGGTGGCGTCGTGGTCGGTCAGGTTCACGACCATGCCCATGGTGTTTGGCCCCTGGAGGACTTCCAGGATTTCCGGGTTCAGGTCCAGCCCCACCACACACGCACCGTGCTCGGCCAGCACCTTCGCACAGGCCAGCCCGATGCCCGCTGCGGACCCGGAAACGATGGCCACCTTGCCCTGAAGCGGTTTCCGCGCCGGGCCGCCCTTCAGTTTTGCCTGCTCCAGCGACCAGTACTCCACCTCAAAGACGTCCTTCTCCGGCAGCGCCTGCCAGCCGCCCAGTGCCTCCCCCTGCTGGATGACCCGCAGCGTGTGTGCGGCGATGTCGCTCACGATGCCCGTCTCTGCCTGGGTGGCACCGAAGGCTACCACCCCGTGCCCCGGCCACACCGCCCAGGCCGGAGCCTGCTGCAGCATCGTGTGCCCGGCACCCGCATTTCTCTGGAAATAAGCCGCGTAGTCCGCCACGTAGGCATTCACCGACGCCGCCAGATCCTCACCCGCGATGACGGGCACCACTTTAGTACGGATCGAATGGTCCGGCGTCAGCGGGCCTCGCGTGGCGCATGAGGCCACATTGGGAAGCAGAGAAAAGCCTGCCGCCTCGGGCGAGGCATCCAGCCGCGCCAGCACGGGCACCCCGCGCACTTTGGAAACGGCCTTTCGCAACGTAGCCAGGCCTACGAGGTCCTCCTTTGCCTCCGCCGTGGCCAGCCAGTTGGCAGGCAGCTCCTTCGCCACAGCTTCCTCCGCTTTCGTCACCAGGGCGATCATCCGCTCATAGCTTTCCTTTGCGTCATTTCCCCAGGTGAAGGCCCCGTGGTTCATGAGGATCATGCCGTCCAGCTGGGAGAAATCCACGCCCTGGATCATCTCGTGCACCGCCTTCGCCAGCACGAAGCCCGGCATGATGTAGGGCACCACCAGCACCCGCTTTCCGAAAACCTGCTCCACGCGCTCCCGCCCTTTCGCGTTGTTTACCAGCGCGATCACCGCATCCGCGTGCGTGTGGTCCACATATTTGAAGGGCAGGGCCGCGTGCAAGATCGCCTCCACTGAGGGCGTGGGCGCCGCCGGGTTCAGCATGCCCGCCCTCATTTGCACCACCATGTCGTCATCACTCAGCTTCGGCAGTTCCGCCAGCTTCAGCAGCACACTCATGCGCACCGGGGCAAAGCCCGCTGCCTCGATGGTGGCCAGGTCCCAGCCGCTCCCCTTCACGTGAATGACCTCCTCCTCCTCGCCAAAGAAATTCTTCTCCTTCGCCTTTACCGACGTATTGCCACCGCCATGCAGCACCAGGGCAGGCTCGCGCCCCAGCAGCCGGGACGTGTAGACCCGCAACCCAAGTTCTCCTTGTGCGGAAAATTCCCGCGCTTCCGTTTCGTTCCAAAGGCTCTTCATAAAGTGGCGGCGAAGAAAACACCTCCCCGCCCGTTCGGCAACCAAACAGAACGCCCCTTTTCGCGCAGCCCGGTTTCCGCCATCACGGGCCCCTTCCGCGCCGGCTTTCGAAAAAATAAATCGTCAACTCTCGCTTTTTTCTTGCCGCCGGAGGCCCGAATCGAATAAAACCATTTCGTGTGTGTGTATGCGTGCCTGGAGTGGCTGGCCTGAGCCTTCCCTCCGGCACCCAGCCCGGTCACTGTGGCAGCAGTGGCCGGGTTTTTTTTGCCCAAAGGCCGCCTCCGCGCCCGATTTCACCGATTTTTGGCAAAAAAATTGGCCGCGTCGCTGAACCCCTTCAGCGACGCGGCCCGGTTTGTCCCCGGCGTTTCCGCCGGCAGGACCGTCCGTTTATTTTGAAAGAGCGGCGTCGTCCCCACGCCACCGCCCTCCCGAATTTTCACCTCCGTGGAGGTGGGATTGATACTGCGTGCAGCAGCCTTCTCCGTAAACAAATACATGGAAACAGTTTTGCCATGTTCCACAGGCCGACGGATACTGCGTCCAGTCGCCAGCGCCACGAAAGGCAACGGTTTTGTTGCACGAAACCGCTTCCGGCTGCGGATGAACTCTGCTTATTGAGAAAATGCATACTGTTTTGGTCGTCGATGACGAATCTGATATCGTGGAGTTGATCACCTTCAATCTCCAGCGGCAGGGCTTGGCCGTGGTCACCGCGAAGGACGGCATCTCCGCCGTCAAAGTGGCCAAGGAAAAGCTGCCGGATCTTATTGTTCTGGACCTCATGCTGCCAGGTCTGGACGGCTTTGGCGTCTTTCGCGAACTCCGGGCCGACACCCGCACCAGCCAGATCCCCGTCATCATGCTCACCGCCCGGGGCGAGCTGGACGACCGCATTTCCGGCCTGGAGCTGGGCGCGGACGACTACGTCACCAAGCCCTTCAGCCCCAAGGAACTCTCCCTCCGCGTCAAGGCGCTGCTGAAGCGGACAAAGAAAACCATCGCGGACGCCACCCTGAAGCAAGGCTCGTTTTCCCTGGAGCGGAACTCGCTCAAGCTCTACCTCGCCGGCCAGCCGGTGGACCTCACAGCCACGGAGTTCAAGCTGCTGCGCATCCTCATCGAGGCCGACGGAGAGCCGCAGAACCGCGACGACCTCCTCCGCGAGGTCTGGGGATACCACGATTCCGTACTCACGCGCACCCTGGACACCCACGTGAAGCGCCTCCGGGAAAAACTCGGCAAGTTTGCCGACTGCATCGAGACCATCCGGGGCACCGGCTACCGCTTCGTCGCCGACGTCCCCCCGGCCTCCCCCCAGGCCTGAGCCCGCTGCATGTCCCCCCCGGCCCTCACCACCTGGCTCATCCTTGCCCTCCTGGTCATCGCGGTGCTCTGCATCAGGATGATCCGTCTCCAGCAGGAGGGGCGCGAGCAGCAGGCCGCCATGCGGCTGGAGAAGGAAAAGGAAAACCTGCGCGACGAGGCGCGCCGCAATGAAATGCTGGAGTCCATCCTTCAAGGGCTGGGCGATGCGTGCCTCATCGTTGATCTCAGCCTTCAGGTCATCTTCGCCAATGAGGAAGTCCGGCATCTCTTCCGCACCCAGTTCAATCCAGTGGGCAAGAAGCTCTTTGAAGTCATACCCGACCACCGCCTGCTGGAGTTGATCGAGCGCTGCCGGAACGAGCGCCGCTCAGTCGAGCAGGCTTACGCCATCAACGTGAACCCGGGCGGCGACAACATCGAGAAGCACATCATCCTCAACGCCGCACTCATCCGCATCCCCGGGCCGCGGGACCGCGAATGCCTGCGCGTCATCCTGCGGGACGAAACCGAACACCACGAAACCGAGCAAATCCGCAAGGATTTCGTCGCCAACGCTTCCCACGAACTGCGCACCCCGCTTTCCATCATCAACGGCTACCTGGAAAACCTCATCGAGGGCGTCATTGAAGATCCAGCCATGATGCAAAAATCCCTCGTCACCATGCAAAAGCACGGCACACGGCTGGCCCGCATCGTGGAGGACATGCTCACCATTTCCCGGTTTGAATCCGCCGGCCAGCACGAGGGCGCCGCCCTGCGCTCCTCTCATTTTGAGTGCGCGGAGTGCGCGCAGGACGTTCTCGACCGTCTCGCCCCGGTCATCGAGGAGAAGGCTGCCTCCATAGTCCTGGAGTTTCCTCCCGAGGGCAGCACCATGGCCGGGGACAGATTTTACTGGGACCAGGTCTTTTTCAACCTCATCGAAAACGCCCTCAAGGAAAACAGCCGGGCCGGCCTGGTCATCAAAGTCGGCATGAAGCGCAGCCCCGCCGGCATCGAACTCTGGATTGAGGACAACGGCGTCGGCATCCCCCGGTCTGACCTTCCCTTCATCTTCAAACGCTTTTACCGCGTGGCCAAGCACCACAGCCAGCAGGACATCAAGGGCACCGGCCTCGGGCTCTCCATAGTCCGCCGCGCCATCGAGGCCCATGGCGGCACCATCTTCGCCGACAGCGTCCCGGGCAGCAAGACCGTCTTCACCATTTCCCTGCCCGCAGAGGTCATACCGGCCGCCGCATGAGCGGCGGCGCGACCGGGGCCACTCACTGGTGAGGCTCGCTCGGGATCACATGCAGACGATCCACGCCGTGCTCGGTGAAGATGTCCATGTAGTAGTCCTCCTGGTCCTGCAGCCGCTCGCTGAAGGCCTCCGGATCCGTCATTGAGGCCGCGGCCCCCTTCACCCGCAAATCCCGCTCCGCCAGTGCGGAAGCCAGCTCGGCCCAGAAAAAATCATCCTCAAACTCCCTTACCGCCAGCGCGTAGAAAGAGTCCGTCACATACGAGTCCTTCAGCATGTACTGGCGCTGGGAGGGGTCGTATTCCGCGATGTCCCGGTTGCCCTCCTTGCAGCCCGTTTCGTAAAGCCGGTCGGCCAGCGCATCCATGCGTTCGATTTCCGCCTGGCAGCGCTCCTCCTGGTTGTTTTCCGTCACATAGAGAGCCAGGCTCACCATGTTCAGAAGAGTGCGGAGTTCGTCGTTGTTCAGTTCAAGTGTCATGGCAGTGTGGAGGGCCGTCCAGTATACGCGGCCCCGTCAAATTGCCATCGGAAATCACCCTGCCGAACCAGACCACCGCATGCAACTCTCCATCATCATCCCCGCCTTCAATGAGGAAAAGGAACTCCCGGCCTGCCTGGAGTCCGTTCACAAGGCCGTCGCCGCCTGTCATGCAGAAGCGGAGACGGAGATCATTGTCGCGGACAACAACTCCACCGACCGCACCGCCGGCATAGCCCGGGAGGCCGGCGCGACGGTCGTCTTTGAGCCCTTCAACCAGATCGGCCGGGCCCGCAATGCCGGTGCCGCTGCCGCCACGGGCGAAATGCTCCTTTTCATCGATGCGGATTCCCGTCTCTCCCCTGGCAACTTGCGCAGAGTCCTCGACCTCATCCACGACGATTCCTGCGCCGGCGGGGGATGCACTGTCTCTCTGCCTGGCTCCCCCTTTCTGGCCGGCACCGCCATTCTGCTCTGGAATGCGGTTTCCGTTATTATGAAATACGCCGCCGGCTCCTTCATTTTTTGCCGGCGCCGGGCCTTTCAGGAAACAGGCGGATTCAGCCCAGACCTCTTTGCGGCTGAAGAACTTGACCTCTCAAAAAAACTGCAGCAGTGGGCCGCTACCCATGAAAGCCATTTCATCATTTTGCGCGGGGCCCCCCACATCAGCTCATCGCGAAAATTCCGCCTCTACACGACGAGGGAACTATTCCAGCACCTCACCTCCGCCATTTTCCGCTTCGGGCGCACGATGAGATCCCGCTCGGCGCTTGATTTTTTCTACGATGGCCGCCGTTAATTAAATCGTTTACCGTAAATTATTTACATAAATAAATTGAGGGCCTTGCAACGGGATTCGGACGGTCACCCCGGCTGCGATGCGCGCCTTTTTAGGAGAAATCCGGCCTTTCCCAACACGACGGAATTGACACCTCCGCATCATGTGTCATGGTAACTGCACTATGAAACTTGATATCTCAACTGACGACCTGCGCCGTGCGATTTCCATCCGCGAGCAGATCGAGGTGCTGCAGGCAGAACTCGCCGGGCTTCTGCGTGGTGCGGGTCCCCGTCGTGGACGTCCGCCGCTCGCCCTGAGCCGTGCCTCCAAGCCGAAAGCCAAGCGCAACATCAGCCCTGAAGGCCGCGCCCGCATTGCCGAAGCCGCCAAACGCCGCTGGGCTCTTGAGCGTGCCAACAAGGAAAAGGCCGCGAAGACCGAGAAAAAGGCGAAGTAATCCTTCCCTTTAGTATCCGTTCTGTTCCTTAAACTAGTTTTAATTCACAATCAAAATTCCCCGGCCCCGGTCTGGACTCAGGTCCGGACCGGGGCTATTTTTTAATTTCAGGTATCAAAACGAAGGGGACTTTTTAATCGCTCCGGAGAGGTCATTGAAGTCGCAGCCCCCTCATTTTAATAGACGTCACGCCGGTAGCGTTTGTCCTTCTTCAACTGCTCTACGAACGCCGCAGCCTCCTCGGCAGACTTCCCGCCCTCCTGTTCGATGATCTGGTGCAGCGCCCGGTCCACGTCCGCCGCCATGCGCGATGCGTCGCCGCAAACGTAGAAGATCGCACCTGCTTCCAGCCAGGCGTAAAGATCCTTCGCCTCCTCCAGCATCCGGTGCTGCACGTAGATTTTCTTTTCCTGGTCCCGGCTGAAGGCGGTCGTCAGCCTCGTCAGCGATCCGTCGGCCAGCGCGGCCTCCCATTCTTTTTCGTAAAAGAAATCCGCCGCCCGGCGCTGCTCTCCGAAAAAGAGCCAGCCCTTCCCCTTGGCCCCGGTGGCCCGGCGCTCCTGCACAAAGGCGCGGAACGGCGCAATGCCCGTCCCCGGCCCGCACATGATCACCGGGGTCTCCTCCGCCGGATCCGGCAGGCGGAACCCCTTGCCGGGATTAATGAAGCATGGGACCATCGCTCCGTGGTCGATGCGGTTGGCCAGCCACGTGGAGCACACCCCCTCGCGCGCCCGGCCGTGGGAGGTGTAGGTCACCGTGGCCACAGTCAGGTGCACCTCGTCCGGACAGGCCTTCAGGCTGGAGGAAATGGAGTAGAGCCTGATTTGCAGCTTTTTCAGCACACTCACCAGTTCCTGGGGCTCAAATTTCACCTCCGGGTGCGCCAGCAGAAAGTCAATGACCTCGCGCCCCCACAGGTAGTCGCCCAGTTCTTTCTTTTTCTCCGGAGCCAGCAGGGCTGCCAGTTCCTCCGTGCCCTGACCGCGCTGGGCGATTGCGTTGAGGAGTTTGTTGTCCGGCACGGTGATGACGCAGGATTTCAGCAGCGCCTCCCCCAGGGTGGTTTCGACCTTTTCGTGGTCGGTCACCGACTCGGCCCCGGAAAAACCGCATGCATTCAGGATATCGGCCACCAGGGCCGGGCTGTTCTGCGGCAGCACCGCCAGGGAATCTCCTGGTTCATAACTCAGCCCGGAACCGCAGAGGTCTATCTCGTAGTGGCGTGTGTCCTTCTCGGAGCCGCCTCCATTGAGAGACTGGCGCAGCTTGAGTTTGGCGGCACAGGGGTTCTTGCGGTTGAATACAGGGGCGGTGGGGCTGCTCATGGGTGGGTTTGTTGGGAAAGGTCGGCCAAGGTAGGGGGATCGCATCCACCGTCAATCGCCAGTTTTCTCCCTCTCCCCCCGCCTTCCAGCGCCTCCAGTTCCGCATCCCATGCCTTCCCAAAGGGAGGCCCGCGTTCACCATCAAACGCCGCCCGCAGCCGGGCATCATCCGCACTGCTCTGCCGCCGGATGATGGGCAGCGCCACCAGATTTCCCAGACGCCGCCGCTCGGCCCGCCCAGCCTGCCATTCCTCCCAGGTAAATACGCGCCCGGGCTTCTTCTTTGCGGCCTCCCCGCTCATGGCATTTCCTCCGTCTGCCCCAGTATGGCAGCTACTTCGTCGCGCATCTGCTTCACCTCCGCGCTGCACTGGTACGCCGGGAGCCGCGCGATTCGCTCCACCTGGCTCCAGTCAACCGCGGCCTCACCCCTCAGCGTGGCTGCAATCAATTTTTTCGCACAACCCTCACTGGCTTCGTTGCGACCGGTCCAGCACCGGGCAGAAAACACCCTTTCCACGATCAGATCCTCAACAGGCTGAAGCTCAACAAAGCCAAGCGGTGTCTCCAGCCGCGTGTAATCAGATTCGGCATACGTCGTGACCTCCCCCAGCAGGTCCACGTACATGCCGAGGATTTTCCACGTCCGGATCGTGCCCTCCGCTTCAGGGAATTTTGAAATCACCGCCGCCTTCTCCACCGGACTGGGAATCCGCAGCCCCTTCCAGCAAATGTCAGTATCACCCGACATGTAGGCACCGTCGGTGTAGAACTCGATGGCCGAGCCCCCAACCACGACCGGTTCAAACCCCGCCGCCCGAAACTCGCCGCACACCAGCGCCGCCAGAAGGAGCGCCTTCACATTGGTGTCGGTCTCGTTTTCTATGCGTTGCAGCCCGGCCTTGATTTCCTCCGTCGTCACCCCCCTACCATGCCCCCGCCGCCCGGAAATGCAAAAAGAGGCGCATCACGCCACTTTGGTATAGCATCGCGCCATGCGCCGCCTCCTGACCACCCTGCTTTCCGCCGCCTGCCTCACTGCCTCCGCAGCCGAGCCCGCACCGCCCCCCGTTGGCTTTCAGGATTTCCTCCTCGTCCCCCTGCGCATCCACCTGCTCTCCTCTGCCAGTGATATCTCCCTTCACACCACGCTCACCCACCCAAATCTCACCCGGATTTTGGGGAAAATGAACCGCGTCTGGGGCCAGGCGGGCGTGCATTTCTATGTCGAGACCATCATCACCGAGTCCGCCTCCCCCGGCCCGCCGCCGCCACTCGCCGGGAACGCACTCGACTGGGTCCTGCCCCACGCCCCCCCCGCCACCCGCGGTGAGTCGGTCTTTAATATATACTACATCAAATCCTTCGGAGTGAATGGCGTCTACTTTCGCCAACCCGAAACCATTTTTGTAAAGGACACCGCCGCCCTCCGCCCGGTGGAAGGCGGCCTCGAGGAGCCCCTTCCCCGAGTCACCTCCCACGAGCTGGGCCACGCCCTCACCCTGCCCCACCGGCAGGATACCTTCAACCTCATGGCCTCCGGCACCACAGGCACCATCCTGAACGAGCCCGAAATCCGCCAGGCCCGCGAGGCCGCCGCCCGGCGTCCATGGATCCTGACCGCCCCGCGCGTCTGGGAAAAAGCCACCGCCATGGAAAAAACCGGCCAGCCCGAAGAAGCAGGCCTCTGGTTTCAGCGCCTCGCCTCCCTGCCGCTCGACGCCAGCCCGGAAGTCCAGCGGGCGCGGCAAAAGTGCGGCCACATTCCCGATGGCACTCCCGCCCCGGCCCGGTAGAGTGCCCCGCTCATGGCCGACCAGCATTTACGACGAGTTCAGGACCACGCCAGCCGCGCCCTCGCGCCGGCGCTCAAGCCCGACGCCTCCTTGGCGGAAATCATCCGTCTTTACCGCAGCTTTCTGCGGAAGGAAGAGTTGCGCATCCGCATCGAGCACAGGGGCGGCGCCGGAGGCATCCGCGTGGCCCGCCAGCGCTCGGAGCTTATCGATCTCGTCATCCGCCGCCTCTATGAGCACCTGCTCAAGTCCGCCGGGTTTGAAAAGGAGCCCTTCACCCTCATCGCCACCGGCGGCTACGGACGAGGCCTGCTCAATCCCGGCAGCGATGTAGACATCATGATCCTCGTCCCCGGACGCGCCGCGGCTGCCGTCCCGGCAAAGGTGAAGGACATCATCGACCGCATGATCCCCCTCCTCTGGGACGTGCGGGTCAACCCGAGCCACGCCGTGCGCAGCGTCGCCGAGTGTGTGGACCAGGCGTCCAAAGACATGGTCACCAAGTGCGCCTTCATCGACCTCCGGTTCATCTGCGGGGACGAGCCGCTTTTCGACAAGCTCCAGACCGAGTTTCGCAAACACTGCCTCAAGGGCCACGAAGCCGCCTACCTCGACCACCGCCGCCGGGACGCCCGCTCCCGCCATGCCAAGTTCTCCAACACCGTCTACCTCCAGGAGCCCAATGTAAAGCAGAGCTGCGGTGCCCTGCGCGACTACCAGAACATCCTGTGGGTCGCCTACGTGAAGACCGGGGCCAAGTCCATGCTCGACCTTCACAAGGCAAAAATGCTCAACCAGATGGAGTACCGGGAAACCGAGAAGGCATTTGACTTTCTCCACCGCGTGCGCAACGAGCTGCACTACCTGGAGAAGCGCCCCAACGACGTCCTCACCCTCCGCCTCCAAGGGCGCGTGGCCACCAATCTGAAGTACCCTCAGAAGCGCATCATCGAACGCTGCGAGGCGTTCATGAAGGACTACTACCACCACACGCGGAACATTTACCAGCACGCAGGCTCGCTCATGCAGCGCTTCGAACTGGCGCAGGAGGAGGAGAAACCCGCCGGTCTGCGCAGTTTCCTCAGCCTCCGTGGACGGGAGAAAAACGAAAAGCCGCAGGGTGAAACCTTCGACGGGTTCATCAGCCGGGGAGGCCTCATCTACCCGGAAAATGACCGCATCTTCAAGGAGGACAGCGGCCGCATGATGCGCCTCTTCCAGCACATGCAGCAGCGCGGGCTCAAGTTCAGCCCGCAGCTCCGCCAGCTGGTGAAGGAAAACTACGCGATCATCAGCAAGCCCTTCCGCTACCGGAAAACCAACCGCGAGACCTTCGAGGCCATCCTCTCACGCAAGGGCGAGGTTGGCCCCGTCCTCCGTGCCATGCACCGCGTCGGCTTTCTTGGCCGCTGGCTGCCGGAGTTCGGCGCCCTCACAGACCTCGTTCAGCACGAGTTTTTCCACCGCTTCACCGCCGACGAGCACACCCTGCGCGTTGCGGAGCAGATGGACGCCCTCACGGACATCGTCCCAGAAACCCAGGGGCAGAAAATCATCGAGCACCTCTTCCACCAGATCGAGGATCCCTACGTCATCTACCTGGCCATCCTCCTGCACGATGCCGGGCGCTCCACGGATGCCGAGCACCACGAGTACGCCAGCGCCATCATGGCGGACAAGGTTTCACGCCGCTTCAGCCTGAGCATGGAGCGGCGGAAGCTCCTCATGTTCCTGGTGGACCACCACCTCACCCTCTGGCGCACCGCCACCTCGCAAAATCTGGAGGACCCCAGCGTCATCGCAGACTTCTGCCTGAAAGTCCGGAACCGGCCCTCCCTGGATGCCCTGCTCGTCTTCACCTACGCCGACTCCCGCGGCACGAATGAAGCCTCGTGGACCGGGTTCAAGGAATCACTCCTCCTCCAGCTCTACCGCTCCGCCTGCGCCTGGTTCGAGGACCAGCAGGCCTTTGAATCCCGCCTCCACCAGCCGCTGGAGGAGTTGAAGGCCGAGGTCCGGGCGAAGGTCGACCCCAGCTACGAGGATGAGATGAACGCCCACTTTGCCGGCATGCCGGAGCGCTACTTCCTCTTCCGCGGCGCGGATTCTGTCGTTCGCCACCTCAAGACATTCCGCGCCTTCTACCGCTCCCTGCGCGGCGACACCCCGGAGACCGCCCTGACCCCGCTGCTCAAGTGGCGCGCACTCCCGGAGCAGGGCTACAGCGCCCTCACCGTCATCTCCTGGGACCGCCACATGCTCCTCGCCCGCATTGCCGGAGTGCTCGCTGCGAACAACCTCAACATCCTCGGAGCCGACTTCTTCACCCGCCAGGACAACCTCGTCCTCGACATCTTTCGCGTCTGCACCACAGACTTCCAGCCCGTCACCAACGAGCGCATCCTCGACGCCGTGCAGAAAAAAGTCGAAGCCGTCTTCGCCTCGGACGAAACCGACTTCACCACCCTTGTCCCGCGCTCCACGGAGCCGCCGGATCCCGAGTGGGAGGAAATGAAGGCCGAGTTCCCCACCCGCGTCGTCGTTTCAAACGACTTCAACCCCCTCCACACCGTCGTCGAAATTGAGGCCACCGACCGACTCGGCCTCCTCTGCGACATCTTCCGCACCATCGGCCAGCTCGGCCTGGAGATCACCCACGCCCGCATCGCCACGGAAAAGGGCGCCGCCATCGACACCCTCTACATCAGCGACACCTCCGGCGGGAAAATCCAGGACCGCGAACTCCTCGCCCGTTTGCGCGAGGAACTCGGCCGCGTAGCCCGCGCCTGATCATCCACACCCTTCCACTCCCACTCACCACCATGAAAAACAGGTTTCTTCCGAAAACACGCCATCTGGCTTGCTCCCTGTTTCTCAACCACGCACTGCTCGTACTCTCGCGGCTCGTTTTGCTCTCCGCCCCCGCCCTGCAGGCACAGGACGCAGAGCCGTCGGCCCAGCCCTTTGATAAAAGATTCGCACTCGTCATGCCATCGGCCTCGGAAGAGTCCTGGCGGGCCGTCGGCTGGCACACCAGCCTCATGGAGGCCCGGAAACTCGCCCAGGAGCAGAACCGCCCCGTCTTTCTCTGGATCATCGTGGGAAATCCCCACGGCTGCACATGAAACAATGGCCAGAGGGGCCGTCGGTCCTTCGAAAACACAGCCATCCAGCAGCGGCTCGCCAGCGGGTTCGTCGCAGCCAGCGGCAACACGCAGGACCTCCAGTGGAAGAGTTCGCCCGCTCAAAAATGGTTCATGGCGCTGGTCAGGCGCACCATGGATGAGGGCATCAGCGTCCGCCACGGAAGCAAGCTCAGTGGCCAGACTCCGGGCAACGCTGAACTCGACCTGAACCGCCAGATGGCCCAGAGCAATGACCCTCAGGGCATGTACATCTTCGGCCCGGATGGCACCCCCTACGGCTTTGCCAATGACCACGCCCCCGAGGACATTGATGAACTCATGAATCTCGCGCTGAAGCGATTTCATGACAACCCTCCAGCAAGAGTGACCATCACAGACGAGGAATTGAACGCCCCTTTCAGCATCACGCCTCCTCCCTCCGCACAAGTGCTCCAAGTCTTCGCCCGCATCCCCTCGCCCCCGAAGGACTGCTCCTACCTCAACAACGGAGTGGGGCGCGACTTCTGCTGGATCTACGAAAACGAACTCCAAGAAGTGGCAGACCTCACCGCCAAGGGGGAGCCCTTCGAGATGCCAGCCTCCATCACCCGCCGCCTCGTCCGCTTCCACTTCGTCGACGACGTCCGCGGCACCCCCAACATGTGGGAGGACGGCGAGGTCAAATCCGCCACCCTGGGTGCCCAGCCGAAGGGCCCGGGCCAATTGACGCTCTCCGGCCGGTTCACCCTCCGGTCCAGGGGCGGAAAGCGGAGCTACACCGGAAATATCGAGGGCACCCTGAACATCGACCCAAAGACCTTTCAGTGGACGCAGGTACGCCTGCTCGCCGACGGCATCGCCTTTGGCGCAGGCACCTACACCCCCAACCAGCCTCCCGATCCCTACCGCCTCCTCGTCGGCCTGCTCAACACCAGTCTCCCCGAGGCAAAGGTCGTCCCCCCCGAAGAAGTGGCGACGGCAAACAACGACAAACGCTACCAGAATCCCTAGTTCGACTGTGTCACAATATCACTTGCGCCAGATGAACAAGCATGGAAGAGTGCGTCGGCTTTGAAGTCCCTGCCGCAATTCCGAGGCAAGTGATTGAGCCCTAATAAAAAATGACGCCACTCCCAACTTCAGGTTG